>NZ_JBJJLA010000015.1:0-505310 GCF_045449715.1 Marinobacter shunpengi
TGTAACCATCCCCTAAAATCGGTGCATGCGTAATTAGAGTTCTCCGGCCTACAATGAGGCAAACGGAGAACGACATGAAGAAATCACGGTACAGCGAGTCCCAGATCGTCAAGATCCTGAAGGAGGTCGAGGGCGGTCGCCTGGTCAAGGAAGTCTGCCGGGAGTACGGCATCTCCGATGCGACCTACTACAACTGGAAATCCAAGTACGGCGGCATGGAAGCCTCTGATGTGAAGCGCCTCAAGGAGCTTGAAGAGGAAAACCGCCGGCTGAAGCAGATGTACGCGGAGCTGAGCCTGGATCACAAACTGCTCAAGGATGTGATCGAAAAAAAGCTGTAAAGCCAGCCGTTCGACGAGAACTGGTGGATTACCTCAAGCAGGCTCACGGCGTCAGCATTCGCAGAGCCTGTCGAATCGCTGGCATCAGTGACTCTGTGTACCGGTATCGGCCGGATACTTCCCGGGATGAACCAGTGATTGCAGCGCTTCAGAGCGCGACTGAACGCTATCCCGCCTACGGCTTCAGCAAACTGTTCAAGGTGCTGCGACGCTGGGGTCACGGATGGAATCACAAGCGGGTACACCGGCTGTATTGTGCACTCAACCTGAATAAACGACGACGGGGTAAGAAACGACTCCCGACCCGAAACCCGGAGCCATTGAGCGTACCAGTCACCGTTAATCGGTGCTGGTCGATGGATTTCATGAACGACAGTCTGTTCTGTGGTCGCCGGTTCCGCACTTTCAACGTGGTGGACGATTTTAACCGGGAGGTACTGGCCATCGAGATCGACCTTAATTTGCCGGCCCCACGGATCATCCGGGTTCTGGAGCGCATCATCGCCTGGCGAGGCTACCCGGCCAGATTGCGAATGGATAACGGCCCGGAGTTCATCTCCATCGCCCTGGCAGATTGGGCGGAACAGCACGGCATATCGCTGGAGTTTATTAAGCCAGGGAAGCCGACTCAGAACTCCTACGTGGAGCGCTTCAACCGAACTTACCGGGACGAGATCCTGAACATGTATGTCTTCCGGAACCTCACCGAAGTCCGAGAACTGACCGAGTCCTGGATAACGGAATACAACGATGAGCGTCCCCACGATTCACTGGAAGACCTGACGCCATGGGAATACCTGGCGAAACACCAACGGGCGGAAAACTCTAATCAGCGGTGCAACTGAAACAGGGATGTTTACACAGGCGGGCCAGTATGGGAGGGATCGTCTCGAGAATAGCTCCCCGTTTGGCGGGTTGAATGATGCGGCCTGTGTAGTCCACCAGCTCCAGATAGTCCCGCAGTCTGAACATGATGCCGTGCTGTATCTCATTCCTCTCGTTTCCCTCAAAGTTCAGTAGTGGTTTCAGGGATACGGGAAACTGGCGCAGATACCCGGAATCCAGTTGGTTCTGAACAGCCTGTGCCAGATCGAACTGAGGTGTCAGTCTTTCCTTGATGCTGGTGTAATCCGAAGCTTCCGGCGTTTCCGCCATAGCCGCCCTCACCGGGTTCAGGTCCACATAGGCCATGCAGCTCAAAAGCGCCTGCTCGGTTAAAAGAGCTTGCGATTTGAAGCGGGATTCCCAGAAATGGCCGGTACAATCGTCCTCTCGATTCGCCTCTCGTGCGATCGGTTCGTTCAGACACTTCATGAACCAACTCAGGTCAGTCAGTCGTTTTCGGTAAACAGCAACCGGATCCGGTCTTCGATCCACTGGCGCCGGTGTTCATAGCTCTTGCCAGTCTCCCGATCGTACCCACACAGGAACGTGCGGCGGACGCAGCGTGAAACCACGTGGTAATAGGGAGTGTCGCTAATGGCAATCAACTGCTCACGGGGACGGGGCATGGAAGTCCTTTCCAGGTTGGAATCCGATCAGGAACTATGAGCCAACAACCCCATCTGCTCAATATCGCCTTGTGCGACATTGGTGCGGTTGGTGGACGGGCATCCAATAGTGGACACCCAGTAGTGCCGAGAAACTTTCCTTTCCTGTCTGTTTCCTCCCCGGTCAGACTTCCAACGTAGGCACCAGTCGCGAATCCTCAATCGCCGCCGTGCGGTGGTGAACGATGGCCTTATATTCAGGACTGTCAATCATCTTCAGGAACGCATCCAGCGAGGGGTAACGTACCAGAAGTACCTCGTCCCAGTGTTCGTCCTCCGGGCCGATCAACAGTCCGGTCGGCTCACCGGACCAGACCAGGTCACCACCAACGGCGTGAATACAGCGAATGGCGCCTTTGCCGTATTCCTTGTACGCCTCACGGCCGCTAATGCCGCTTCGTCCATCCTCGTAGTTGGCCTGATCACGGAACTGCAGCAGGTTGAGCATCACCACCGGTTTGTCTTTTGGTGTACTGGCCAGGACGTCGGAAATGGCGCGGGAAGTCGGGTTTACGGTCTTCATGGGCTTGTTCTCCCGTGATTTGTTATTGGGCTTATCAGTAGAAGGCTACGCAGCATGACGGGAAAGAATGCCGCAATTTCCTGCTTTGACGCAATGCGTATGCCCGCCGGAACGCCGTCCCTTTCACCAGCCGATCACCGTTGACAGGCACTAAGAAATCCTGACCTGCCCCGCAGATCAAGGATGCCTAATTCATGAGAGACCCTCGTTGTCACCCCCTCATTGAGGGCGACGGCGGAGAAGGAGCCGATCAATCAGGAAGTACGCCACCATCACAGCACACCAAGTAATGGGGAACGCCAACCAGTTACCCACATAAGACCAGGCCGCGAGGGCCACCACCACACCCCCAAGCATGAATACCTGAAGCAGGATGTCCGATATCGACTCCGGAAGAGTCTTCATAAAGTCACTATCCCTGAAGCGTTTCACTTGCAAAGATCCCCAAGATGAGCAGTGTCTGAAGTGGCGCAGAACTCGCTGATCGGAACCAGTGCTGGCGATATCTGGTTGAGGAGGAACCGGGACAGGCCTACTTTGCTGACCCGGATTTGTGCTACAGAGGTGGAAAGGCTCTTTTCGTCTGGTTACTTTGTACGCCTCATCAATAAAAACACAACCGTACCAATCAGAACGGAAATTGCGAGATAGCTGGGCAACGTGACAGAGAAAACGAATTTCGATCCTTCCAGCCGCTGTTCATCCGTCAAAACTGAGCCAGTAATACTATTATAGCTATACAGAAAGACCAGGAAACTGGACACGAGTGTGATGATCGTGACAAAACCAGCAGAAAATAACGCCCACTTTCCTTGTGACATCACTTCACCTCCCAGAACCAGATCTTCTTACTTTTATTCAAATCTGACACCATACCGAAAAATTCGGCGAAGGATCGATACAACATCGAAGAGCTGGTTATTTCGTTCTTGTTCCATAAATCAATATGGTCGCCACTTCGATTCGCGTCCGATTCACTGCCCCTTGACCAATAGTCCTTGAAAAATACGATGCCAGTTCTCCCTTCAAGGTCATCCTGGAATGTCGCGGGATCAATTTCCTCTCGCTGCCCCATCCCGTTGATGCTGGCTTTGCTAAGCCATTGAGCCAGATCTTCGGCAAGTAAAACGTGCTGCATGCCACCATGCGACCAGCATTTATTGCCAGAGATGTTTTCCGTCGAGAGACCAGAACGGATAATAGTGTTTGGTTGGTCGCACATCGTCAGGAGGGAAGGAATCGAAATGTTAAGCGCTTCCCTCCATGAACCGCTGCGAATGACCCATGCAAGGCTACCTCGCAGGTAAGAAAACTTCAACGAACCAAGGGAATTAGGCCATTCGTCGTTGCCTGCCATGCTCTGTCGCTGACTCTGGAAATAGTCGGTCTCGGAAGGGAGCGGTTAAAAATGGCGCGGTTACACCTCCTTTTGACCTGAAACTGCCTTTTATCGCCACAGAGCTCTATACTGCCGACTGCTCCTCGGCAGCCAACACCGCTTGGGCAGTGTCAATAGGACCTGCCGCAAGCCTTGCCAGGCCAACCACAGCTACCCATAAGGCATTATGAAAGTTCCAAAACGGTTACAACCCCTGGTAGACGACGGCCTGGTGGACGACGTGCTGTACCAGTTGATGAGTGGCAAGGAAGCGCAGGTCTATGTCGTGCGATGCGGTGACACCCTGCGGTGTGCCAAAGTTTTCAAGGAGGCGCAGAAACGCAGCTTCAAGCAGGCCGTGGAATATCAGGAGGGACGCAAGGTCCGCAATACACGGCGGGCCCGGGCTATGGGCAAGAAAACCCGGTACGGTCAGAAGGAACAGGAAGATGCCTGGCTCAATGCCGAGGTTGATGCACTCTACCGCCTGGCGTCCGCCGGAGTCCGCGTTCCCGAGCCTTTCGGGTTCGTGGATGGGGTGTTACTGATGGAACTGGTTGCCGATAAGACCGGGAAAGCAGCGCCTCGCCTCGACGATGTCACGCTCAGCCACGAACAGGCCATCGATTACCACCGTCGTATTATCGACGAGGTGGTTCGTATGCTGTGCGCCGGGTTGGTCCATGGTGACCTGTCAGAGTTCAACGTACTGGTGGATCCTCAGGGGCCGGTGATTATAGACCTGCCCCAGGCGGTCGATGCGGCCGGCAACAACAACGCCGAGCGCATGTTCCAGCGCGACGTGAACAACATGCGTCGGTATTTTGGCCGCTTCGCTCCGGAACTGATGAATACCAACTACGCTGGCGAGATCTGGGACCTTTACGAATCCGGTAAACTGCATCCTGACAGCCCGCTGACGGGGCTGTTCCAGCACGACGAAACCGCCGCCAATGTGGACGAAATCATGGACGTCATCGACGCGGCCAAAGAGGAAGAGCAGGAACGCCGGGAACGTCAGCAGGACGACGAGGACTAGTAACAAAAGTTCGCCACCCTACCAGGCCAGCCAGATAACATGGCGGGCGCCCTTGCCCGGTCGGTGGGCCCTTACCGTTACCGGATCCACCGACAGCCCCGCCCGCCTGAGTCGCTCGGTAAAGGCCGGGTCCTGTCCCGCAGACCAGTAGGCCAACACACCCTCTGGCGTGATAGCCGCCTGGGCCGCCGCAATGCCGGCCGTTGTATAGAGCCAGTCGTTTTCTTTACGGGTCAGGCCCTCTGGCCCATTATCGACATCCAGCAGAATCGCATCCCAGCTTTGCTGCGATGAGCGGATCAGTTCAGCTACGTCACCGATATGGACCTTTGCCCTGGGGTCACGCAGCGGATAACTCGCAGCCTCCCCCAAAGGCCCGCGATTCCAGGCTTCAACCTCCGGCACCAGTTCGGCCACGACCACCTCGGCATTGGGCCCCAGTGAGGCAAGCGCCGCTGCCAGTGTAAAGCCCATACCCAGTCCGCCAATCAGTATTCGGGGGGCCGCGTGGTCAGCCAGGCGCTCGCAGGCAAGGGTCGCCAGGGCATCCTCGGATCCATGCAGGCGGCTGTTCATCAGCTCACCGGAGCTGCCAGCAATGCGGATAGAGAACTCGTCATTGCGCCTCAAAAGGCGCAGCTGGGTGCCCTTGCCAGGGATGGTTGCGGTGCCAATCTGATCAAAACGCGCCATAAAAAACCTTTGCAGCAGTGTAGGTGCCCGAGAAAGTTGCCAGAGTACACGTCCGGGGCAAAGAAAACCCTCTCTTCTTTTAGCTGCTGGTGAAGACATTCAGAAAGAAGCAGAAGAGTAACCGCAATATGCCTTCCCGGCCGACTCAAGCTCTAAGATGGATCTGCCGTGGACAGGCACTTGGGAATGGCCGTTTGCGACGGGCAAGACAATCAGATGATGGACAAGCACTTCTTTAACTTCTTTACTGTCGAACACCGGTTCAATATTGATACGGGTGAAATGCGCCGGTCTAGGGTGAATCCGGACTCAGTCCCCCATTAGCTTGAGCCAGGCGCAGACGTTTTTGCCTCGGACGACACCTACGCCCGGTTGGCCACCTAAACGGACTCGCTGTAGCGGCGGTAAACGATTGCAGAGGGAGAGCGTATGCCACAAATCCAGAAATACCCCGCTGGCTGGCGGGTATTGCATTGGGTAATGGCCCTGATGGTTCTGACGCTGATACCCGTTGGCCTCTGGATGGCTTCCCGTGCGGAAGCGGACATCTGGGGGGCACTGACGAACACCTTATACAGTGTGCACAAAGCCGTTGGCTTCACCGTGCTATTGCTGATCATTGTTCGGATCTTGGTGAAATTCCGAATGAAAGCCCCGCCCTATCCGGAATCAATGCCACGCACCTTACAAATGGCGGCCAAGAGCGTACATCACCTCATCTACCTACTGCTGGTGCTGACACCGTTATTTGGCTGGGCCGGTGTGACAGCGTTTCCGGCTCTGACCATAGTGGGCGATTTCAGTCTGCCCGCGATGCCTTTTGTAGGCCAGGACGAGGCACTCGCCTCCCGCCTGTTTTACATACATGGGTGGCTTGCGATAACGCTGGGCGTACTCATTGCCGGCCATATCGCGGCAGCCCTGCGTCATTTGCTGCGCAAAGACGGTGTCTTTCAACGGATGGTCTAACCATTGTACAAGGACCTGTCCTGGATTTTCCGGGTGCAGGCCTTTGGTGGCGCAAGAGCGAGGCCTGACCCTCCTCTGTTTTGCCTCATCTAACTCTCTCGGAGACATGTTGCTCGACACGAATCGCCAGGGCGTCTTTACGCCCAATGGGTTTGGGGCCGGTTTCAACATCGTGGGCAGCAGTGCTGAACTTCTCATCCGCGATATACCCGAGCCGGCACCGTTGCTACTGCTGAGTACTGGCGTACTTGGTGTCTGGCTGCAGCGCAGGAGGACACCGAGGCACCAGAAGGGGCAGGAAAACGTTACCCTGTCCCAATTACCCCACCGTTCCCCGCCTAACCCCTAAACCTGCGCGTAGCCCCCGTCAACGAACACCTCGCTCCCCGTCATAAAGCTGCTGTCGTCGGACGCCAGGAATGCCACCGCGCCCGCGGTTTCCCTGGGATCGCCCAGACGCTCAAGCGGTACGGTCCGTTTCATCTCACTCAGGGCTTCGGAAGGGAGCAGTTCCATCACCTTGTCTGTTTTGGTCGGGCCAGGAGACATGACGTTCACGCGAATGCCGGTGCCCCTGAGATCATGCGCCCAACTGCGCACCAGGTTTCGGACGGCCGCCTTGGAGGCGCTGTAGATGCTCATGGCGGGGGTCCCCATGCTGCCCACCGTGGAACCGGTGAGGATGATGGAGCCGCCGTTCTTCATCAGAGGCAGGGCCTTCTGGACGGTGAAGAGGGTGCCTTTGACGTTGATGTCGAAGATGTAGTCGTAGTGCTCCCCGGTGATCTGTCCCAGGCTGGCGAACTCGCCGACGCCCGCGTTGGCCACCAGTACGTCCAGGTGCCCTTTTTCTTTCTGGATCGTTTCGAAGACGCGGTCGAGATCCTCCGGTTTCGTCACATCCGTCTGGACGCCCCGGGCGTTGGATCCCAGTGTTTCAGCCGCTTTGTCGAGGACGTCCTGGCGCCGTCCGGCAATGAAGACGAAGGCGCCTTCGTCGATGAGGCGTTGGGCCGAAGCCAGGCCGATGCCGCTGGCTCCGCCTGTGATCAGTGCGATTTTACCGTTTAGCCGACTCATGGTTGGGTCTCCGTGTGTGTTGACTCGATTCGCTTTCACGATATATAAAACACTTACAAATGTTCAAGTATGCACCTTTTGGTAAGTACCCGTTATGGCGAAAGAAAACTCAGAAAACCCACGTTTCATTTGCGGCCTGCATGCGACGCTGCACGTGATCTCCGGGAAGTGGAAGCCTTTGATTCTGTTCTTTTTAAACAAGGGCCCGACGCGTTACGGCGAGCTCAAACGAAGCGTCCGGGGCGTGAGCGACAAAATGTTGATCCAGCAATTGAAGGAGCTGGAGTCCGACGGCGTCGTCCAGCGAACCGACTATGGGGAGATCCCGCTGCGCGTCGACTACTCGCTGACGCCCTTCGGTACGAGTCTGGTGCGGGCCATGGAGCCGCTTTGCAACTGGGGCGAGGCGTACGAAGAGGACATTGCCGCAGCGATGGACCGCCGGAAAGCCCGCCGGTAGGAAACGAAGCCGGGAACGGTGAGCGGGGCGAGAAACCATGGACAGGCACTCGAAAAAACGTATAAGGCCAAGCGATATTGACGGTTGGATCAGCAACTTCCGATAAAATGAACTCCTTGTTGAGGCCACAGGAGATTTGATAGCAGCACGACCCTTCGAAGGGCTGACCATACTCTTGCATTGCTTGCCTTTGGCATTGATACTGTTGCCTTAGGCAAACATATAAGGGGCTCCCAAATGTCGTTCAACCGGTATGAAGACCGTGCTGAGCAAATCCGCAGTTTCAATCGCTTCTACACTCGTCAGATTGGCGTGCTCCATGAATACCTGCTGGATAGCGAATTTTCGCTCACAGAGGTCCGCATCCTGTATGAACTGGCCCATTGCCAGATGCTCACCAGCTCCGACCTGTGCCGCGGGCTCGGTCTTAACGCAGGCTATGTAAGCCGTGTAGTTTCGGGTTTTGAGAAGAAAGGGCTGATCACCAAGTCTCGCTCCCCAACCGATGCTCGGGCGACTCAACTGAAACTTACGGACAAGGGGCTAGCGACGTTCAAGCCATTGAACGATGCATCGCGGCGCGAGGTCAGCGCCATGTTGAACAAGCTGTCCGAGCCGGCCCAACAGGAACTGGTCGATGCAATGGGCCGAATCCGAAGCGTGCTGGGCGAGCCATCGCAAAGCTACATCCTGAGAGACCCTCAGCCGGGCGATATGGGTTGGGTTGTCTACCGGCAGTCTGCCCTGTACGCACAGGAATATGGTTACAACAACGAGTACGAGGCACTGGCCGCTGAGATCGTCGCGAAATTCTTGCGACAGTTCGATCCGACTTCCGAGCGATGCTGGATAGCGGAAAAAGACGGCAAGGTGGTCGGTTCCGTGTTCATCGTCCGCCAGGATGAGAGCACCGCGAAACTGCGCCTGCTCTATGTCGACCCTTTCGCCCGTGGTCTTGGAATCGGAAGTCGCCTCGTGGACGAGTGTCTACGGTTCGCGCGTCAAATCGGATACCAGAGGATAGTCCTTTGGACTAACAGTGAGCTGACTGACGCACGCAGAATTTATGACCGGGCCGGGTTCCAGTTGATTGAGGAGGAGCCATACCACAGCTTCGGTAAAGATTTGACGAGCCAGGTTCTGGCACGTGACTTGTGAATGGCAAACTGGACAGGCGCCCCAAAGAGAGAGCCTCCAATCCCAAGCCGATACCCGGCAAATTGCACTGCGGACATCACCGAGCCCAAAACTGATCAACACTTATCCAGATCATCGGATTTCGGGCCCGTTTTCCCGATTTCAGGTCAAACCTATCCCTTGGCCCGACGCCAATAAGCGGTGTTCTATTGAGGGAAGCCTTCAGGTCAGGCTGCTCGTCGTCGCCTGCCCTGCTCTACCTGCTGGCCTCATCGATCTGTTGGGCGTGGGGACTCAGCCGTACTGGCTGACGAAGGGCATGGTTAACCTCCGGGTGACTTCCTACCCTTCGTCATCACAGAAATACGTTCACAGCTCATCTTTTTGATAGCGTAACCGGTCGGACCTTAATCCGCCTGCTCTTCTATTTTCTCTCCTGCTGATTCTACGTCCCTGCCGAACCCTTCCATGGTGTTGCAGCCAGCCATGCCGGCTGCAAGCAACAATACGAGTATCAAGGGGCGGAATATGGCCCCAACCGTCAATGTCACTTTCATAGCCATCTCCTTTAGCAACTGCCTTATTTGGCTTCAAAAATTGAAGCCCATACCCATAACAGGGACCCATAACAGGGACAGATCTGTTTTCCAGTCCCGAATTATTTATACAGTCAGATCACTCCCAGTGGTTGGGATGATCGATTGGCATCGCCTGTACGTGCGCGCCGGCAGAGAGAGTAACGCTACCAGGTTGATAACAGACAAACCGGATCGATTAACCATTGCCGATTCCCCATAGATTTAAACCCACCAAAACCAAAGCATTATTAACGCCAACAGCAATTAGCGTTCTGATTCAAACGACTGGCCTCGGGCCTCATAACGGGGTGTAAACAATATCGACACATCCATAAAGGGACCATGGACAATCCAGACGGATCAGGGGGGCAACGTTGGCCGCTCCTGTCTATTCCTCTATGCTTCTCTCATAGACTAACAGTGTCCATTGCACCGGAGTTAGTCCATACGAACACGCTTTCAACACAGGGAGGGCAGCTTCGATGACAGAAAACCGCAATGAAAAGGACAGACTACAACAACAAATAGCTGCGAAACGCAAAGAACTGGCCAGGTACCTTGGGAAAGCGGAACCCAGGAACACAATGCTGATGACCACTTCCATTGTGTGCGGCGCGTTGGCGGCGGCCTTTACGGCGGGCCCGGGTTTTGGGGGTGACGGGTTTGTTGGTCAGATCAAAGTGTCCGAATCTCTGGATTTACCGCTGTGGCAAGTACTGTGTTTGCTGGCAAGCCTTATGTCGATGATAACGGTGATCGCCAATGGGCTATTAAAGTTTAATGACTTAACGGGGAAGATCTCGGAAGCCCGAATGAATGATGCAAAACTGGAAGGTTTAGAGACCATGATTGAATTCGGGCAAATAGACCTGGGGCAAGCAACGCGTGAATATACCGAGTGCTTATCCAGAATAGCCCACATTTAGTAGCGCCCCTCGAGAGAACGGAAACAGACACTCACCAAACCGGACACTTCTCCATGCCGGTGCCCGGCCTGCCATAGGACACCGGCCCTCTCCTGGTATGGATGACAAATCCTGTTTATTTTTTATACTGAAAAAGACTGGCGATTCTCAGCCATGCAATCGGGACGCGCCCCTTCAGCTGACAAGATAACCGTACCTCACGAAGACGGGCTCATGTACGACAGCACGACAAGGGAGCAGAGTAGCCATGAGTGACAGTACCGCAAGGGACAACGACCAGACACCACTTCAACCCACCAACAGCCAGGGACATGTGCTGACCCTGCCGCTGGAAGACCTGCAGGTGAATCGTGAGCCGCACGGTTACGAGCGCTGGATGATTGCCAAACTCCTGCGTATGGCGGGGTCTCCTCCGGTCAGGTTCCTGCTGTGGAACGGCGAGACCATAGAACCGGAGGGAAACCCGGCAGAGTTCACCCTGCAACTGACCGACCCCAAAGCGCTGCGGTCCCTGGCCGCCAACCCCAACCTGGCTTTTGGTGACCTGTACAGTGCCGGTCGGCTGCAGTTGCCGGATGGCGACCTGCCGGATCTGCTGGAGACGCTCTACCGGCACGTACACCGGGCCATGCAGAACTGGCCCAGGTGGCTTGAGACGCTGTGGCAGAATCATGCGCCCCGTTCCACCGGCATCGACGAAGCCAAAGAGAATATCCACCACCATTACGACCTGGGCAACGATTTCTACCGCCTGTGGCTCGACCGGGCCGAAATGCAGTACACCTGTGCCTATTACGAAACACCAGACGCCACCCTTGAGCAGGCCCAACTGGCAAAGCTGGAACACGTCTGCCGCAAGCTCCGCCTGCGGCCGGGCATGACCGTGGTCGAAGCCGGCTGCGGCTGGGGTGGACTGGCACGTTACATGGCCCGTCATTACGGCGTTAACGTCCACGCCTACAACATCTCCCGGGAGCAGATTGCCTATGCCCGGGAAGAGGCAAGGCGGCAGCGCCTGGACCACCTAATCGACTACGTGGAGGACGACTACCGCAATATCAGCGGCGAATACGACGCCTTTGTCTCCATCGGCATGCTCGAACACGTTGGCAAGGAGCACTACCGGGCGCTGTCCGACCTGATCAAGCGCAGCCTGAAGCCGGACGGACTCGCCCTGCTCCACAGCATAGGCCGCAACCGGCCCATGCTGATGAATGCCTGGATCGAGAAACGGATTTTCCCCGGGGCCTACCCGCCCAGTATCGGCGAGTTCATGGGCATCTGCGAAGCCAACGACTTCTCGGTGATGGATGTGGAAAACCTGCGACTGCATTACGCCCAGACCCTGACCCACTGGAAAGAGCGTTTCGATCAGAACGAAGGCAGGGTTACGGAAATGTACGACGAGCATTTCACCCGGGCCTGGCGCATGTACCTGTCCGGCTCAATCGGTGCCTTCCGCGCGGGCTCCCTGCAACTGTTCCAGGTGCTTTTCAGCCATGGGGAAAACAACCATATCCCCCGCAGTCGGCAGGATCTGTATACCGCCCCTGCAACACCGGAGGACGCCTGATGGACACCTACGACCTGATCATCATCGGCGCCGGCCCGGCAGGGTCCACACTCGCCACCGCACTCGAAGGCAGCGGCAAACGGGTGCTTCTGCTCGACAAACAGGCGTTTCCCAGGGACAAGACCTGCGCCGGCTGGGTAACCCCCGCAGTCATGACCAGCCTTTCCATTGACCCCCAGCACTACGGGGTCGGCCGCACCCTGCAACCTATCCGCCGCTTCCGCATCGGCATGATGGGACAGGCGCCGGTGGAAAACGACCATGGCGAGATTGTCAGCTATGGCATCCGCCGCTGTGAGTTTGACCACTACCTGTTGGAGCGAACCGATTGTGACAAGGTGCTCGGGGAACCAGTGAAATCCATCGAGCGTGAGAATGGCGACTGGCTGGCTAACGGCCGCTGGCGGGCTCCCCTGGTGGTTGGTGCCGGTGGTCACTTCTGCCCTGTTGCCCGTCTGCTGGGGGATGGCCCCGGCAGTCATGAGACGGTGGTGGCGGCCAAGGAAGTGGAGTTCAGAATGACACCGGAGCAGGCAGAGACCTGCAGGGCCAGCGGCGACACCCCGGAACTCTGGTTCTGCCGCGACCTGAAAGGTTATGCCTGGATCTTCCGTAAGGGCGACTATCTGAATATCGGACTGGGCCGGGAGGACAATCACAGACTGTCGGATCACCTGCACCACTTTGTCGAGGAGATGAAACACACCGGCCACATTCCCCCCGACCTGCCCGGCCGCTTCAAGGGGCACGCCTACCTGCTCTACGACCACGCCCACCGCCCCTTGGTGGACGACGGGCTGATGCTGCTGGGCGATGCCGCCGGTCTTGCCTATACCCAGAGTGGCGAAGGCATACGGCCCGCCATCGAATCGGCCCTGATGGCCGCGGAGGTGATCCGGGCCACGACACGCTGTTCAGCCACAGCCCTTCAGCCATACAGCGACGCCATCGCCCAACGTTTCGGCAGCCGCGCAGCGTCACAGGACAACCGCTGGCAGTTACCGGACTGGGTCAGGACACCACTGGCCGGCACACTGATGCGTTCCCACTGGTTTACCCGCAAAGTTGTGACAGAGAAATGGTTTCTGCATCAGGAAGTGCCACCACTAAAGGCAGCTGTCTGAGAAAGGCGGGCAAGCGAAGCTGACCGTGGCTGAATAACCCGGCGCTGGCCTACGTTCGACAACGCACCGACCAGAGCCGTCACTTCCTTTATTTTCGGAACTTCAGCCTGCTTATACCTGAGCTCATGGTAAGAGGCAGGAACCGGAGGGGGCGAACCTGGAGATCAGCTCATGGAAGTTTACGAGGATGAGAACCGGAACATCAAAAAGGTTGCTGACAGGGTAGCCAGCTATCAGCGCACGAAGAGCATCACGGGAGCTGGACAGCCTGTTGATAGGGATGAAACCGTGTCGGGAGGCACCCAAATGGCCAGCCATCGAATTCTGGCGCTTGTGCTGCTTGCGGTGGGTCTGGTCCTGATTTTCTTCGGATATCAGTTCTCCCAGGATCCAGGCGGTGACATGGCCCATACCGTTACCGGACGCTTCAATGACGCTACCGCCTGGCTTCTGTTCCTGGGCGCAATGGCCGCGCTGGCAGGTTCTGCGGTGACGGGTATTGAACTGGTGCTGTTTGGTAAATCCACAAACAAATAACACCGGAAACCACGACGGCCCAAGGGATGTCCTCATTGGCACCCGATCATCGTCATGACCTTCATGGTATCGCTGAAAGGGGCGTTAATCCGGACGTTAACCAGGAGGATTCTGGGGCACTTTTACGACTGGTCAAGGCGGGGAAACCGTGGACGAGAAACCGTGGAAAGGCACTCCTAAAGAGAGAACCTCCAGTCCCAAGCCGGTAACCGGCAAACTGCAGCGCGGACATCACCGCTTGACCTGAATTGATCAAGGTTTGGCCAATTCATCAGATTCCGGGCCCGTTTTCCCGAATTTAGGTCAAGCGCATCCCTTGGCCTGGTGCCAATAAGCGGTGTTCTCCGGGGAGAGAGTCTTCGGATCAGGCCGCTCGTCGTCGCCTGCCCTGCTCCACCCAATGGTTCTGAGCGTAACGGGCTTCGAATTCGCAGGCTTCCTGCAGCCACTCGTCCGAAGAGGGTTCCAGGCGGGTCAGTATGGGAGGGATGGTCTCGGGAATAGCTCCCCGTTTGGCGGGGTGAATGATGCGACCTGTGTAGTCCACCAGCTCCAGATAGTCCCGCAGGCTGAACAGGATGCCGCGCTGTACCTCGTTCCTCTCGTTCCCCTCAAAGTTCAGTAGTGGTTTCAGGGATACGGGAAACTGGCGCAGATACCCGGAATCCAGTTGATTCTGAATAGCCTGTGCCAGATCGAACTAAGGTGTCGGTCTTTCCCTGATGCCGGTGTAATCCGAAGCTTCCGGCGTTTCCGCCATAGCCGCCCTCACCGGATTCAGGTTCACATAGGCCATGCAGCTCAAAAGCGCCTGCTCGCGGGGGCGGGGCCTGGGAATCCTTTCCAGGTTGGGTATCCAGCCATAAACTGTGATCGAACTGGGCTCCTTGCTCAATATCGCCAGTTGCGACGCAAAATGGAGAGCATTACGGCTGAGCAAGGCAACGTGAGATTCCGGTTTGAATGACCACGGAAACCACAGACGGGCACTCCCCACTCCCTGCAAGACTTGTCGACAGACTATGAAACATCCGGGTTATGGGAAATATTTCTGGCGGTGCGTTGGCGGCTAGCCTATGTTTAATCGAGCCTGTTAAGTAGTCGGAAGGAGCGCCCGGTGGACGGGGTGTCCGGCAACCCCTCGCATCAAAGCCAGCCTCAGATCCGCTTTCAGGCAGCGGAAAATGTCTATCCCGCAGCCAGTGAGTCATGTAAAGCATCAGGTGCCGGAGCGACTGTTGCAGAACGGCATTGACAGCAAAGGTCGTTTGCAAGGAGGGAGCGATGAGAGGCACTTGGCTTTTTATGTTGTTGGCGGTCACGAACACGGCCAGCGCTCAGGATGACCCGAGATTCAGTATCAGCGTCGGCGCTTTTTTCACGGACCGTGAAAGCCAGACCAGAATCGACGGTGAAGCGGGACGGGGAACGGATGTAGACCTGGAGGATGATCTCGGACTCACGAAATCGGATACGGTTTTTCGCGTGGATGGCTACTGGCGCTTCGCTGAGAAGCATCGGTTTGACTTTAGCGCGTTCGACCTTTCCCGCTCCTCAACGAAACAGATCGATAAGGAAATCGTCTGGAACGATACGACCTACCCCATCAACAGTACAGTGGAAGCCGATCTCGACCTTACGATCTACAAGGCGGGATATACCTGGATGTTTCTTAAACGCAATCGCAGCTTTCTTGGTGCGACAGTGGGCCTGTACATAGCGGACATCGGCGCAGAACTGTCCACATCCGGGGGCGGCAGTGTAGAGTCCGATGACCTCACAGCGCCCTTGCCCATTATCGGCCTTCGCGGGGAATACCGGTTTGCCGACAGGTGGTCACTTCGCGGCAGCGGGGAAGTTTTTGCCGTCGATTATGGGGACTATGAGGGCTCTTTGTATGACCTCTTCGCCGGTCTCGATTTCAGCGTCACGGAGACCATCGCAATAGGCGTCGGCGTTAACAGCGTTAAACTCGACGTAGGTGTTTCAAAAGACAACTTCCAGGGAGACATAGACTGGCAGTATGACGGTGCCTTGGCGTATCTCAAGTTCGACTTTTAGGCGCCTGGCCCAAGCATCGGTCCATGTTCTATCACGGGACATTGTATTTAGTGGTTCAATGATTCTGGACAGCCACGTAGGTGGCGAGATCGCCACCACAAACGAGGTGTCTCAGGAGGGTGGTCCAGGAGGGCCACCCGAACCCGTTTCTTCTGTCCCGCTTTCTGCTTACCGGACCTCAACCACGATCTGGTGGATCTTGCCGGCAAACCGGGTTTCCTCAGGTCCATACCCGATACCCTGGGCAACGGGGGTCTGATTGTCGAGTCCGACATCAGCGGTTTCATCCGCCGAGAAAACATTAGGCTGAGTACGCCCGATACGCCCTTCAGCAACCTTTTCTCCGTTGACCAACAAGGAGGCATTACCCCCCTTACCACTGCCGTTACCGTCGTAGTCGAAATTCAACACTACCGTTGCAGGTCCCGGTGCTAGCGGGGCCGGGCTCTCGACTACGAAGCGCTCCAGTCCAAGCCAGTTGTACTCATAGGCGGGCCTGCCATCGCGCAGGTGCAGCGACCAACCGCCATAACGACTGCCCTGCACCAGTAGCGCGCCCGAGGCCCCCTCTTCGGGGATTTCAATCTCGGCGGTAATGGTCTTGGAGCGGTTTTTCACGTTGATAAAGGTGTTCTCCAGCATTCCGTCCATCCCCTCGTACAACGTCAGCGAGGTACGGTCGCCGATAAGGTCAGGGCGTCCGGCAACGGCTGGGTTGGCGCGGGCAATCGTGCGGTCATCAATGGGCAGCACGCGATACTTGGCTGCCTCGGTCATAAACAGGCGTTTCAGTTCCTCCAGCTTCTCCGGGTGCTCCCCCGCAAGATTGTTGGTGAGACTGAAATCTTCCTCGACCTGATAGAGATCCCACACGTCGTCTTCCAGGGGTGTCTGTTTGCCCGTTTGCCAGGGAGCGCGGTGGATGGTGCGTGCAAACCAGCCATCGCTGTAAATGGCCCGGTTACCGAATATCTCGAAGTACTGGACAGTATGGCGATCTTCCGCGTCGGCGTTGTTGAACGTGTAGAGCATGCTGGTGCCCTCCATCGGTATCTGCGATGTGCCGTTAACCTCACCGGGTTCAGGTAGTGTCGCCGCTTCCAGCACTGTTGGCGCCACATCGATAACATGGCTGAACTGGCTGCGCAGTCCTCCACCCTGCTCTATTCCATCAGGCCAGTGCACCACCATGCCGTTGCGGGTGCCACCAAAATCGGAGGCTACCTGCTTGGTCCAGGTAAAGGGCGCATCGAAAGCCACTGCCCAGCCCGCAGACATATGGGGGAACGTGTCCGGGCTGCCCCATTGGTCGATCAGCAGCACCAGGTCTTCGACCTTCTCCTGCACACCGTTGAAGTAGGTCATCTCATTAAACATGCCGACCATACCGCCCTCTGCGCTGGTGCCATTGTCACCGGCAATATAGAAGATCAAGGTGTTATCCATTTCGCCTATATCCGCTATAGCATCGACAAGACGCCCGATATGGTGATCGGTATGGGCGACAAAGCCGGCGAAGGTTTCGGCCTGGCGCCGGAACAGTTTTTTCTCATCATCGGACAGCGTGTCCCATGGAACGATGTCATCAGGGCGAGGTGCCAGCTGAGTGTTGGCAGGAATGATGCCTGACTGCTTCTGCCGTTCGTAACTTGCCTGTCGCACCATATCCCAGCCGTTGTCGAATTCGCCCTCAAACTTTGCAATCCACTCTTTTGGGACATGGTGAGGTGCGTGTGTCGCACCCGTCGCGAAATACATGAAGAAAGGTTTGTCCGGCGTCATGGATTGTTGGGCTTTCATCCAGTTGATTGCCTGATCAGTCATATCTTCGGTGAAATGGTAGCCTTCCCGGCGAGGCGGATTGATACGCTTTACACCGTCGAAGATCAATGGCGACCACTGGTCGGTCTCACCGCCGATAAATCCGTAGAACTTGTCAAAACCCTGGCGGGTGGGCCATCGGTCAAAAGGCCCGGAGATGCTGGTTTCCCAGGCCGCGGTTTCGTGCCACTTACCGAACGCACCGGTGCTGTACCCGTTCAGGCGCATCATCTCGGCCAACGGGGCAACCCGGTTCGGAATGCGCCCGGTATTGCCCGGGTAGGCGGTAGACGTTTCCATGATGGAACCGGCGTTCGCCGTGTGATGGTTACGGCCTGACTTGAGCGCGACGCGAGTGGGTGAACACAGTGCGGTTGTGTGGAAGTTGTTATAGCGCAAACCACCCTGCGCCAGTTGCTCTAGGGTGGGTGTGGGGATTGGCCCGCCAAAGGTGGATGTGGCCCCAAAGCCGAGATCGTCGATCAGGATGATCAACACGTTAGGCGCCTTGTCCGGCGCTTTTACCTCAAAGCGCGGTGGTGGTTGCGTGTTACGCACGTCCAGTTCTTCGTAGGTCGGCGGTTCCGGTTCAGCAATCGGTAAAACCGTGCGGTTCAGCTCCTGAGGTGATTGCGCGGAAGCGGTATTCGGTGAGCCTAAAAGCGCGGCGACAACGACAAGTATCCAGGTACTATTTGTGTTGTTAAACATGGGTTCCCTCCATTCATACAGGCACCGTTCCAACAACGACGGCTGTGTTTTGAAAGCAACCGAATAGCGTGTGACCTATATACCTTGTCATGCGCCAGCGAGTCCTTGAATCAGAATGGCAGAAAATCTGACGTTAGTACTGTGCGGAATGGGGGGTGCTTGAGTGGTTCTATCCCCTGACAGAGACTTTGCAGTGAGGTCTCGGCGGTACAGCCATGATTCTTATCGATCGTTCGATATAGAATCACTAATATTAAAACTTCGTCATGATTTTATGCTTATTGATAGGATGCTAATTTACCATCATAAAAAGGCACTCCCCAGGAAGCTACTCCAACAATTTATTCCTGGTTCGGATATCATGGATCCTTGAAGTTGGCGAATAGGCCAACCGTTAACCTGGAGAACGTCATGAGCAAAAAACCCGAGAAAGCCACTTTAACGACCGCCATGATCAAGGAGCAGACTGACGCTTTTCTGAAAGCCGGCGGTACGGTTGAGTATGTAGGCAAGGGTAAAAGTGGACGGGAAGCCTCTACCGGTTCAAAGCAGATCAACCTGAAAGATGGCTGAAATGGGCCCATTGAGGTAGAGGCTCAGATCCACCAGCCGTCCAGTCCTTGCCCTGCTCCGGACACAGCCTCACCGCCAGGTCATCTGGATGTATCCGGCTTCATGGCTTTAATCCAGTTGTAGCGCCTGGGCAACGACCAGCTTTGGTTGTCTGCCAGCACCGGGTGTTGAGGGAGATTGACGACGAGTGCAACGATGCTTGCCAAGACCGGGGTGCAGTCCTACGTTTAGTAGGTAGCCACTTCCCAGGAAAGAACTGCGCCGTTGTACCGACAATCCCATCCATCAATGCATTCGGTTTACTCATCAGGAGGACGTCGCATGGATACCCGTCACTTTCACAAACCCTCCGCCCAGACCGTGGGCATTTCAACGCTCGTGTTGGGCGTTATCGGGCTTATCGCCGGTGTCTGGTATTATCAGGAGCAGTCCCCCACCAGAACGAAACGCCTTAGGCGTGGAGCCAACCGCCAGCTGAAGCGGGTGCGGGGCCATTTCCGGGATGATCACGTCTCCACCGCTGCCAAGACCGGACTGGCGATCGGCGCCCTGGGCGCACTCGCAACTCTGATTCTGGGCGGATCTGAAGCCTACCGCCGCTATCACCAGTAACAGACCGGATGTTCCCCCTCCAGGTGGTGTGGGGATAACCGTGGCCCGCGGGGTCCGGTTGGTGTTGCTGGCGTCCCTGGCGATCCTCGTTGCGGTCACCAGCGGCTGCGCCAACCACGTGACGGTACCGGAAGACCCGACGTCTCCAACCCGGGCCTATCTGGTGAACCATGGTCGCCATGCCAGCCTTGTGCTGCCTGACCCGGACGGCCAGTGGAGGCGCTACAGCCATGGCGAATGGCGCTGGTATGCACTTGACGAAACGGGACCATTTCGCGCGATGCAGGCGATCCTCTGGCCAACCCGGGCTGCCATCGGCCGCGGCATCCTGAGTCGTCCCCCTGAGGGTGGCGGGCCGGTCCCGGGCATACCCGAAGGTTATATCGAAGCCATCCCCTTCCAGGTCAGCCAAATTCGCGTTGTCGCGTTACGTAAACGCCTTGACGATCATTTCGATAATGCGGAAACGCGCCAGTACCAGCCGATCTATGAGCTTGAGTTCGTGCCCTACCCCCAGGATTACTGGTTCCTGCACCAGTCCAATGAGGTCACCGCCGACTGGCTGCGGGCGCTGGGCCTGGAGGTGCGTGGGCCCACCCTGTTCTCGGACTGGGATTTTCAGTCCAACTGAATCTGGAAAGACGCGAGCCCGTCACTACGATCGCCGCCCACACAACAGGGATTCTGGAATGTTCGGGACCTATGCCGTCCACTGCTTCCCGAACTACCGAAATCTGCGCTAGTGTGTCATCAGGCCCGCGTCGACTGGAGTCCTGCTGATGGACCACAATGCCTACCGCACCGCCCTGACCGAATCCAGCGCCGGCACCGAGCGTTTCTTCCCCCCGGAGGAGTTCACCGAACGCCGTCGCCGGGTGGCCGAGGCCATGGCCGAGCGAGGACTGGATGCCCTGCTGGTGACCGACCCCGCCAGCCTGAATTACCTGACCGGTTACAGGACCTTCGAGGTCTCGGTCCATGCCGCCCTGGTGTTTCGTGCCAACCACTGTTTCCTGCAGGTCCCGTCCATTGAGACCGGGCCGGCGGTCACCACGGCCTGGGTGGATGAGATTTCCGGGTATCAGTGGGAAGACATCGAATCCGTGGTCGAACCCCTGGTCTCGCAGTTACGCGGTTGCCGTCACATAGGCATTGACCCCTGGAATGCCGGACTGCGTTATGGGGTGATGGATAAACTGATCGCCCAGTTGGGCCGGGAGCGATTTGAGGCCTGTGGCGACCTGCTTGCCGGCGTCCGCCTGATCAAGACGGAAGCCGAGATCGAGTGCCTGCGGGACAGTGCCCGTATCACCGAGGCTGGCCTCCAGGCCGCCATTGCCATGATCCGCCCGGGAGTGGACGAGAATGCCATTGCCGCCGCTGGTGCCAGCGCCATGCTGGCGGCGGGCAGCGAGTTCATGAGCATGCAGCCCATTGTCACCAGCGGCCCGCGCATCAGCGTGATCCACCTGAACCACCAGCAACGGGTCATCCAGCCCGGCGACCCGGTGTTCCTGGAATTCGGTGCCGTCCGCCAGCGCTATACCGCGCCCATGATGCGCACGGTTGTGGCCGGCGAGCCCAGCGATCAGATGCTTCGTTTACGGGACGTTTGTCGCCGTCTTCATGATGCCCTGCTGGAATCCATGCGCCCCGGCAACCGTTTTGACGACGCTGCCCAGGCGGCGGAAGCAGCACTGGCACCTGTGGCCGGTGAGGTGTTCTTCTCCGGCGTGTTCGGTTACTCCGTGGGCGCGCAGTTTCCACCCAGCTGGGTCGAGGGCACGGGCTACATTGCCCGGGGGCAGCAACGGCAATTCGCCCCGGGCATGGTGTTTCACCTGCCACTGTGCCTGCGCCTGCCCGGCCAATGGGGCATCGGCATGAGCAATACCGTGCTGGTAGGTGAGCGGGAGACCCAGCCCTTGACCCACAATGACTGGCAACTGACCACCTGTGTCTGATCGCCTCCCTTAACATTCACGCTCATTTCACAGTAATTTACGATGCCTCGGTCATTCGGACAGCCGCCTGCGGAGAGTGAAGGGAGAGTAATACCGCTTACCCGGAAAATCGTCCTTGAACGTCCTCGAACCGTCGGTTTCGTTAACCAGCCCCTGAACGTGGTATCGACGGACTTTCAGGTCATGGTAGGCCGCCAGGTCAACCCAGACGCCGGGCATGTCGTAAAAATTCTTGAGCATGGCCATGGTAACGCGCCAGAGATTGCCCGCTTCGTCGTACTGGTCGGCCAGGGCAATGTTCCAGCTGTCCTCGTCAATGTAGAATACACGTTTGTGGTACAGGTGACGGGCATCTTCACGAAGGCTGGCCTCTACCACGTGCACCCGATGCAACTCCCAGCGGGTCAGCTCGGGATTCAGATGATGATCATCGAGCACCTCATCGTAATCATGCTGGTCACTGGACAACTGATAGTTGTTGTAGGGGATCAGCATCTCCTGGCGACCCAGGTAGCGCCAGTTATAACGATCCAGTGCACCACTGAAGATTCCTGTATCGTCCACGGTCCGCAGATTACCGGATGAGGCAATAGGGGCATCATAGGCCAGACTTGGCGCTCGCCGGACTTCACCCGAACTGAAACCCCAGGCCTTGCGAGGCTCCTTGACCTGGTCGAGCGTTTCGTGGATCAGAATGCCACCACCGGCGTACTGCGCCGGTGCCAGCACGGAAGACAGATAGTAGTAGAGAATGTTGTCGAGGCTCTCTGGACTGCCGTCCTCCCGGTTCCAGTTAAAAAACAGCTCCTGGCGTATTGTGATGAGCCTGAAACCGTCGCCTGCTACAATCACGTCCGCAAACGTCGACTCGGTGTGACGCCCCCGCCAGCGGGTTAGATGGTTCCACATGGCCTGCATAGCCTGCTCCTCGCTGGAACCATGGAGGATCGGGAAGGGGTGTCCACCAAAAGCATTCTGGATACCATTACCGCCGTTGACCAAATCGGCCCGGACTGCATTTTTGCGGGAATTATTCGCAATATGGTCTGGGGCGGCGTGACTCCGGCGAGTAGGAAAGACTTTCATCTTGAACGTTTCTGGGTAAGCCATGAACATCGCCGCCGCGCCATCCGACACTTTTTCGCGGTACTCGTTCAGGTTCCGGGCCGTCACCGTATAGCGCGGCTCGTCATCTGGATAGGGATTGATGTGATGGTCTCCGCTACCTTCATAATCTTCCGGTATGCCGGTATCACCACCTGTCCAGCGGGGAATGGTGCCCTCCGAATTACCAGCCCGGATCGCGCCGAAGGGGGTCAGGCTGTTACCCAGGCGGTTAGCCTGGCTCTGGGAAATAGCAGCGTGACTGGTGGTTGCACTCGCCACCGCGAGCAGTGACAGGCACAACATGATAATCAGCCCTTTTTGCATGGTCTGGTGCTTTTTGTTGTTTTGATTGAAGCTCGTCATAGTGGCTCGATTCCTTACAGCTCTGGATCCAATGCCCGAACCCGCTTACCCTCAAGCGCGTTAAAGCGATCTTCGATTAGCGTATCCAATGCCCTTTCACGGTCGGCACGACTGAGGCCGGACTCGCGAATGGCATCCCGTTCCCGGGCGTACTCGAAAAGTCGTTGATCCCATTTCTCCCGTTTGCGATCCAACGCCGCCAGGTTGGCGGCCGCTGTGTGGCCTAATGTTTCGGCCCTTACTTTATAAATCTCTTCCTCTCCCGCACCGGTCCTCTGCATGCTTTCAATGGTGGCGTAGAGTTCCGCATCACGAGTCACGCGCTGGCGCACGGCACGGATTTCGTCCGGGAGTGTTTGATCAAGAGACGCTATCGCTTGCTGCCGCTGTTGGTCGTTGAGGGAAGGGTTTTGTTCGATCGTTAAACGTTGCAGCATGTACTCGTCCTGCACGTTGTCTAGCTGAAAAAACGCTTCGCCTTCCGCTTGGGAGAACAGTTCCTGACGCAGGGCCGTCATTTGTTGAAAACGTTCGCGTAAGTTTGAGACGGGAGCCATGCCGTTTGATGTGACCGGTGTGGAGCTCCCTTCGATCTCTCCGAGTGCTATTCGATAATCCACATAGCGGCGCAATAGATCCTGTGCCTGAGCAAGGGCCTGACCTTCCAGGCGATCACCCAGTGACTGTCGAATTCTCGACAACAACAGATCGAGTGGTTCCTCGCCTAGCGCGGACAAATAGAAATCAAACAGGATAAGCAAGTCATGCTCCGGCACTAAGTTGCCCTGCTCATCTGTTGTAAGTACCACACTGGGTTCAGCACCCTGTAGAGAGGCCGGTAGCGGACCCAGTTCCGAACGTTGAGTCAGAGCGCTGGCATGGACCTGGTCGTTGTTGGTGTCCAACTTGGAACCTGTCGTGGAAGCAGTCGGATTCGATACAGTTGCCACTTCGGAGGTGGCTGCGGTGTGCTGGTCTGGTTGAATCAGAAGTTGCACGCCCACTATGACGGCAAATACCGCAACGACGGCGGCGCAACACATAAGACGACGGCGAGACACTGACATATGTTTTCCTTGGATAAGTACTGGCGACAACATCTTCCCGAGGGGAGACTCCCGTTCCGCCACCAGGCGAAACAGGAGGTTTTGATCAGAGGCCTGCGTTTTTCAGGCGATTGGCGTGATTCTGGAACAGGGTTACTGGCTTGGTTTCGAACAGCGACACCAGTCCCAATACATGGTTGTTCACGTCGATGTGGTTCATCCGGTAATCGTCTTTCAGAACCTGGCCAAAGTGACTCGAGCATTGTCCGGTGACACCGTCGGTAGGCTCATCGAAAGCGGAGGCAGTAACCGCAAAAAGGCCATCGGAGATATCAAGACCTGACGTCACGGTCGCAGTGCCGCTCCAGGAATACATCCTGATAGTGTGGCCGTTCACAGTGGCGCTGGCTTGTCCCTGGCCACAGGAGGTGCTTGGCACGCCCACCGGGAAGCGCTTGTTGAACGCAGCGGCACCGGCTTTATTGAACTCCGCCAGCATGGCGTTGATATCGGCCTTATCCTGCTTGTTGTCGGACATCAGATTGACGAGATCACCCAGTGCATTGGAGAACACTTCAAAAGTCACTCCTTGCAGCGTGCCGGGCTCCGCGATGCCCGTTGCCACATCGGCAAGTGGCGAACCCTTGTGCGGGGTATGCATTGTGGTGACAGAAGCCACCAGGTCCGGACGCACGTTCATGACATAACGTGCAGTCATTCCCCCCTGGCTGTGCCCCATCAGGTTGAATTTCCGGATCTTGCCGTTCGATGTGGCCCGGATATTTTCCAGCTGTTCTATCAGCCTTTCTCCGCGCCTTGCGGAACTGTCAAAGGCATTGATTTTCGGTACGAACACTGTGGCGCCCTGAGATTCCAGTGCGGCAGGGATTTTGTACCAGTAATCGACGCCAGCGATGCTGTCGAACGCGAAAATCCCGGGGACGAGCACAATCGGGTGCCTGGTTTGCGATTCATTCTTCTTCCAGAAATCGAGCCAGCCGGCCTGGGCAGACACTGTGCCGCATAGCATTAACGCTGCTACCGCCGGTATGAGTAACTTTTTCATGGGGTTTTCCTTACCTGTTGAATCATTGTTGTTTTGGATACCGCGCAAAACGTAGGTGCCTGCACCGCGTTTATCGTGAGTTTCGGCTCTGCAGGCGCCCAAAAAGTTACACAGACTCATACTCAAGTTACTTGAAAGATCTGATGGCAGGCTCGGTTTGTAAGCGTGTATGAGCCTGTAGTCACGAAAGCGGGATCCGGATAGGACGTTTCGGCATGCAGGTTCTATGATTCCTTAGTGGACTCACTTATAAAAACAAGATGCGAGTGCAACAATCGACGGACAGGCCTGTCCAGCTTTGCAGTTCTGCCTGAAGGACATAGATCGATTGTGCCGGTGCTCAGTCAGAAGGGTGTTGTTATGGATGCTCCGTTGTCCGGGAGTTTGCTGTACCTCTGGGATCGAAGAACGTTCTTTCTCGGGGTCCTGCCAGAGCCACGCCAGGCTTCCCAGGCTGCTCCGATGTTGGCGGTAAGTCTCGATCAGCCTATGCGGGTGCAGGCTGAGAATTGTGGCGTGGACATCGTTTGCCACAGTGTGCTCTTCAGGTCGGGACAACAGGTATGCACTGATTCGGGCAATGGGGTTATCGCTTTGTGCTATCTGGATCCTTTTGGGCAGGACTATGCCAACCTGGCAGCGGTGATGACGGAGGTTCAGGATGGTATGTATGTTTGCCTTCAGGAGGAGCAGTCCTTCCAGGGGGCTTTTGCCGATGTGCTCCGAGATCCCCCGACACCTGAAGCACTCTACGCCCTGTTGGACCAGCTCTTTCCCCAGGATACGGCCAACCAATCGCCCGTGGATCCGAGAGTGGAACAGGTGGTGCAACGGATCAAGTCGTCGGTAGCGGACAACTTGTCTTTGACGGAGTTGGCAGGTGAGGTCGGCCTGTCGGTACCCCGCCTGGTGCAACTGTTCAAGAAGCACCTGGGGGTGCCGATTCGTCGCTACCGTCAATGGCACAGGCTATATGTAACTGCGGTGGGTGTGGCCCAGGGTAACTCGCTGACGGAAGCCTCTATCGCGGCAGGATTTACCGATTCATCCCACTTTTCCAATACCTTTCGCACCATGCTCGGCATGAAGCCATCAACGGTATTGTCACACCGACATCGCGGCTGTATTTTTGCGCCTGCCCGGCCAATGGGGCATCGGCATGAGCAATACCGTGCTGGTGGGCGAGCGGGAAGCGGTGCCCCTGACCCATAATGACTGGCAACTGACCACCTGTGTCTGATCGCCTCCCAGGTGATCCGGACAGCCAGCCAAATCCACCTTTCGATGGATCAGGAGAAGTCCAATGAACGTACTGATCGTCGGCGCCGGTGTGGTCGGTGTGACCACCGCCTGGTCGCTGGTCCAACGGGGGCACCGGGTCACCGTGGTCGATCCGCTGGAAGGCGCGGCCCTGGAAACCAGCCGGGCCAATGCCGGCCAGCGTTCCTACGGTTATGTGTATCCCTGGGCCGCGCCCGATATGGTGGGCAAGGCCCTGAAGGGGCTGTTCAGCAAGTACGGCCCCTTCAAGATCACCACGCCCTGGTCGCCGCGCACCCTGCAATTCCTGGCCATGACGGCCCGCTGCAGCCTGAGCCATCACCGTTATAACCAGAGCCATGCAGCCCTGCTGGAGCTGGCCGAGTACAGCCGGCACTGTTTCCAGGCGCTGGAGGAGCCCCCCGAAGGAAGCTTCGATGGTCAACATGAAGGCCTGATGGAAGTGGCGAATGATCAGGCCGCCTGCACGGCCCTGCGCCAGAAAGCCCAGGTACTGGATAGACTGGGCGTTGACCATGAATGGCTCAGCCCCGAGGCGGTCCGGCAACAGGAGCCCGGCATGCAGGGCCCGGGGCCCGTGACGGGAGGTCTGCGAATGCCCGGTGATGGCACCGGCGATTGCCACCGCTTTACGCAGGCGTTGGCCCGGGCCTGTGAATCCCGTGGCGTAGAGTTCCAATACCGCACCGCTATCAAGGACTGGGACCTGCGCGATGGGCGCATACGGGGCGCCTGGGTGCAAAGAGCTCCCGAGGAGCACCGGGCAGGTAAGAAAGAAGCCCCATCACCTGCACACTACCAGGAAACCGACCAGGTGGTGCTCTGTGCCGGTTGCGCGTCCCGCGATCTGGCCCGGCCCCTTGGCCTCAGCCTGCCCATCTATCCGGTGAAAGGTTATTCCCTTACCGGCACCATAGATGATCCTGCGAAGGCACCCCTGTCCACCGTGGTGGATCATGGCTACAAGGTGGCCATGACCCGTCTTGGGAACCGGGTTCGGGTGACCGGTTTTGTGGAGTTGGCCGACTTCAATCGCGGGATTCCAGCCAGGCGTTTGCAAGTACTGCGGGAAGCCTTCACCTCCCGCTTTCCCGGCGCCGCCGACCTTGGCCAGGCAGAGCCCTGGACCGGGTTCCGCCCCATGACTCCCGATGGCCCTGCCCTGCTGGGCTGGGGGCGGCAGGGAAACCTGCTACTCAACACCGGCCACGGCACCTTCGGCTGGACGTTGTCGGCCGGTTCTGCGGAAGTCATCGGCCAGTTGCTGGACGAGGAAACCCCGGCCGTCGACCTCGCCCCTTTCCGCCCGGAACGATTTGACAGGGCTTGAGCCCGGTCACCAAAAGCCTGCTATGCTGTGCCCTTTCAATCGACAACCTGCCAACACCAATAACGGAAACCACCATGCTCAAACTCCACGGCTTCTCCGCCAGCAACTACTACAACGTCCCCAAGCTCGCTCTTCTCGAGAAGGGCATCGAGTTCGAAGAGGTGCTCTCCTATACCGGCGTCGGTCCGAAGTACAAGCCCGAGTACCTGGACAAAAGCCCGATGGGCAAGGTGCCGGCACTGGAAACCGACGAAGGCTTTATCAGCGAATCCCGTGCGATACTGGACTACATCGAACGGGCCTACCCGGAACCTTCCCTGCTACCAGCCTCGCCCTTTGATATTGCCAAGGTGCAGGAACTGTCCCAGTTCATCGAGCTTTACTTCGAGCTGGTGGCCCGCCGCCTGATTCCCAACCTGCTGACCGGCTCCACTCCCGACCCGGTGGTGCTGAAGGAAGTGGAGAGTAGCCTGGACAAGGCCGCCGCAGCGCTGCCGAAGCTGTCGACCTTTGAACAGTTTGCCTATGGCGACCAGTTCACCCTGGCGGATATCGCGGCGATCCTGAACCTGCCCATTGTGCGTAACGTCGGCAAGGCCTTCCTGGACCGGGATCCACTATCGGACGTGCCCGGGCTGGATGCCTACTGTGCACGCATGGAGGAACGTCCCCATGTGAAGAAGGTTCGTGCGGACGCCGCCGCAGACCGCCGTCAGTTCATGGCGCACCTGAAGGCCCTGTACGGGTTCTAGAGTCACGTCTGGCCATGGTGCCAGTAGCAGGCAGGAAGCAACGGGTTGACCAGATCGGGCCCGTTGCCACCTGCGCCAAACGCCTTGCGAACATATGACAAAGCTTGACAATTCCGGGCGAACCAACGAGCTACCAGCAGCGTAATGCTTGCCTCGAGAGAACGGATCACCCCTGTTTCCTCTACCCCCTTACTCTCTTTAGCCCCAACCGCGCCAGGTAACCCGTAGATGTTCGCGAACCGCCGTAAGCAGCAACTAGCAGTCCAGCAAGCCAGGATACAGAAACTGGAATCCACGATTGACGCCATCGAGGATTCCGTGGCCTGTATTCATTTCAAGCCCGATGGCACCATACTGCGGGCAAATGCACTGTTTCTTGATGTGGTCGGCTATGAACTGGAAGAGATCCAGGGCCGTCACCACCGGATATTCTGCGATCCGGACCATGCCAGCACCATGGAGTACCAGTCATTCTGGCATCAGCTTGCAGAGGGCAGGAAGCAGACCGGGACCTTCCCGCGTAAGAGCAAAACCGGAGCGGAGCTGTGGCTGCAGGCCAGCTACTTCCCGATACGGGACCCCGAGAATCGCGTTTCCCATATCATCAAGCTGGCCTATGACGTGACGGCGGAGCACCGTAAAACCACCCGCCAGGCCGCCGTGTTCAACGCCATTAACCGTTCAATGGCGGTGATCGAATTTACCCCCGATGGTGAAATCCGGGTAGCGAACGACAACTTTCTCAATGCGGTAGGCTATCGGCTGGATGACGTAAGGGGAAAACACCACCGGATATTCTGCAAACCGGATTTCTACCAGGAGAACCCGGATTTCTGGGCCCAGCTTCGCCAGGGCCAATTCAAATCGGGCAAGTTCGAGCGAGTGCGGGCGGATGGCTCGACGCTCTGGCTTGAAGCCTCCTATAACCCGATTCTCGATAAAGATGGGAACGTCTGGAAGGTGGTCAAATTCGCCAGCGACATCACCGACCACGTTGAACAGGCAGAACGCACCAGCAATGCCGCAGGAGTGGCATCCACCACGGCCACCGAAACCTCCCGTAATGCCGCGCAGGCAGCCGAGTCGCTGGCTGCATCACTGAGAACCTCGGACCGCATCCGTGACCGGATCGGGGTAGCGACAGCGGTCATTGAAAAACTCGATGCCCAGTCCAAGAGCATTGAGCGGATCATCGGCACCATCGCGTCAGTGGCGGATCGCACGAACCTGCTGGCGCTTAACGCCGCCATCGAGGCGGCCCGGGCCGGCGATCAGGGGCGCGGCTTTGCCGTGGTCGCTGATGAAATCAGGCAATTGGCGGCCCGTACCGGTGAGTCCACGTCCGAGATCGAGAAAGTGGTGAACGAGAACCTGACCCTGACCTCGGAAGTCGTCAGCAAGATCAGCGAGGTCGCCGGGGTTGCGGAAACCGGCAGGGCCGAGGTGGCCAGTGTAGAGGATATTGTCCGCCGGATCAGCGCAGGCGCCGAACGGGTCGAGCAGGCTGTTGCCTCAATCAGCCAGTAGCGGCTCTCTTGAAATGGCAACAAAAAAAGGCAGCCGAAGCTGCCTTTCTGGTCATGCCGTCGCTATTCAGATAGCAACAACATTGTCCGCCTGGGGGCCTTTCTGGCCCTGGCTGACACTGAATTCAACCTGTTGACCTTCTGCCAGGGTTTTGAAACCGCTGCTCTGGATGGCGCTGAAGTGGACGAATACGTCCGGGCCGCTTTCACGAGTGATGAAACCAAAGCCTTTTGCTTCGTTGAAGAACTTAACCGTACCGGTAGTGTTAGACATATCAAGATATCCTGAGATCAATCATTCTGGTTGCCGCCAGGTCATCGGAATGATGGCTGGTCAGCGCTGTGCGGAAAAAATAAGAGGACTCGAAAACAGGACGGTGTACTACCAACAACTACCAGATAAGCGTCATATTTTTTAAGTTCGTAACGAATCTTTTCTACCCCTGCACAGTAACCTACTCCGGCCCAATCACCTAATTTATTTGGTAGGTACAAACCGGGGCAGCAGAATAACGTAAACGCGCCAATTCCTCCCATTTCAGTCCCATTGCGGCTAGTCTCATGAGAGATAGATAGAAAGTACGCCTAAAAGGGGGGCCTGTGATCGGTGACCGTACAGTCAGTGTCTTCTACGACGAGGTAATGCTGGGGCACGACCCCCAGGTAGAGCTGCCCTTCATGCCCAGCCGGGTGGAGAAGCGTGTCCGCACGATTCTCGAGAAGCTGGAGTTCAAGTGGACTTACCCGGAGCACCCCGGCCGGCTGTCAGAGTTGAAAGCCTACCTGGACAGCCACCCGGTGGCCGGCGTCCAGTTTCGATACGGATCGCCTCCGGCAAGCTACGAACAGCTCGCCAGGGTCCACACCACGTCCTATCTGGACCATCTTTTCTCCCTTGCAGGCCAGCGGGCCTGGCTGGACAGGGACACAACCGCCGTGTCACCAGACAGCATCAAAGCTGCCACTGCAGCGGCCGGCAATGCCATCGCGGCGGTGGAGAGTGTGGTAGCGGGCGAATCGAACAGTGCCTTCGCCCTGGTACGACCACCCGGTCACCACGCCGAGCCGGTTCGTGCCCGCGGTTTCTGCCTGCTCAATAACGTCGCGGTGGCGGCTGCCCATGCCCACGCCAAGCTCGGCTGTGAGCGCGTTCTGATCATTGACTGGGATGCCCACCACGGCAACGGTACCCAGGATATCTTCTGGGCCGACCCCAACGTGCTGTTTTTCGATACTCACTGCGCGGCGCCTTTCTATCCGGGATCGGGGCACCTGGAGGACGTGGGTGTCGGTCTTGGCGAGGGCTACACCATCAACGTACCGCTACCGGAAACCGCCGGAGACATTGCCTTCGAGAAAGTTTTCCGGAACATCCTTGTGCCCGCCGCCGATTACTATCAACCCGATCTTGTCCTGGTATCGGCCGGATTTGACGCCCATCGCAATGACATGGCCCTGAACGTCACCTATGACGGCTTCAAGGCCATGACGAGCATCGTCCGTGACATCGCCGACAAGCACTGCGGGGGCAGGCTGGCCTGCATCCTGGAAGGTGGGTACAACCTGACATCCCTGAGCCGGGGCGTCCATGCGGTCCTGGAGGTGCTCGCCGGCGGAGAGGCCCCCATACTCAAGGAACCCGGCGTCCAGGAAGTTGAGGCGGCCGCCGAGTTTCATCGCTCGGCGTTTGGTGATGAGCAGTAGAGCAGATCAACAGGATGCCTAATCAGGCTCCAACCTCGCCCGCCACTTGCCAACAACGGCCATGGTGGGCTTTTGATCCTGGCCATTTCTACTCACTCTCGTGGCAACAACCCACCTCGCTTCGGTAACGTCCGGTCTCATCAACATGGCCGCCGGCATCGTACCGGTCGTGGTGCCGTACCCAGTCGGTCAGGTTGAAGTTGGGGCCGGTTTCGTTGCGCCCTTTAGCCGTCATGTCCAGCAGCATATAGGTGCCCAGCACTTCCTCTGCACCACGGCCGTAGGCGGAAAAGGTATGGAAGACGTCGCCGGCGCTGTTGCGGAAAAAGCAACTCAAACCGGACAGCTCCCCCACCGGAATGTCGGTCTCGGTGAAGTTGTAGTAGCCATTGCCCACCTTCACCTGTTCCTCGGTAAAGGACACGTGGAAGTCGTAATTGAAGTCAGTGCGGTAGGACGACAGCCAGTCAAAGTGCCAGCCCATGCGCTCCTTGAACGGCAGGATTTCGGCCAGCGGCGCCCTTGATACCGCGGCAAATTTTACATCGTGCTGCTCCAGGTGCTGCAGCGCTGCCTGTATGTGGTCCATTTCGAAGGAACAGCCAACACAGCCCTCCTGCCAGCCCGGGCCGAACATGAAGTGCTTGATGATCAGCTGGCTGCGGCCCTCGAACAGATCCGCCAGGCGTTTCTCGCCATGGGGGCTATCGAATACATACGCCTTGTCGACCTTCATCCAGGGCAGCGCCCGGCGTTCGGCCCGCAACGCGTCCCGCTGGCGGGTCAGCGCCTTTTCACGGGCCAGGTGGGCGGCATGGGCAGCACACCATTCTTCCTGTGACACAACGGGGTGGGATTCGGTGGTCATGGTTTACGCTCCTTTATCGATGGACCCGGACATCGGTTGCCACTGCATTTTTATCGTGGTCAGCCAATGCTCCTACTGACTGGTCGAATCAGCAGAGGGGATTTCGACAGGGTGAAGCGATGAAAATGCGCTCGTCCCTACCCGGGCATCTCCAGGTGCCCGAGCACAGACTCAACCAGCGCCGGTAGCTGGTCCGGCTCCAGCAGATGATCCGCAATCAGGCGGTCAATCAGGATCTGTGACAGGCCGTGGACCATGGACCAGGCGGCGAGCGTACCGCTCGGGTCCTGCTCGCTGGTGGCGGTATGGTCCTGCAACAGCCCGAAAGCGCCCCCGGCGGCCTCGGCCAGTAATTCAGGCTTCTTGCGGTCCAGTTCGGGGCTGAACATCAGCTTATAGAGCGATGGGTTGCTGACGGCAAAACGGACGTAGGCCTGCCCCATGGCCTTAAGGGAATCCCCCTGCCCTTCCTCCGCCCGTAACCGACGGGCCAGCTCGTTAAAGCCTTCCGCCGCCAATGCCACCAGCAGATCCTGCCGGTTGGCGAAATGCCGGTATGGCGCCGCGTGGGACACCCCGGTACGGCGTGCCAGTTCACGCAGGCTGAGGGCATTGACACCTTTCTGTTCAAGTGTCTCCCGAGCCGCGTTCAATAGCGACCCACGAAGGTCGCCGTGATGATAGTCAGTCTTTTTAGAGCTCAATGTTGACAGTGCCTACTTTTCGGATTTATGTTTACGGTGTCTACATTATACGGAATCAACCATGATCTTCTTCCTTTCCCTGCTTGTTCTGACCGGATTTGCCTGGCTCTTCGGTCAGCTGGGCGTCCCATCCCTGCGTGACGGCCGCGCCTGCATGAGGCTCGCACTGGCCATCGCACTGGTTTTCTTTGGCGTGGATCACCTGCTCACCCCTGAGCGGTATCTTGCCATGATTGAAACCTGGATGCCGTGGCCGGAGGTGGTTATAGCACTGACCGGACTCTGCGAAATAGCCGGTGGCCTGGGGCTGTTGCTTCCCGCGCTGCGACGATGGGCAGGACTGCTGCTGGCGGTGTACTTCATTGCCGTGTTCCCAGCCAATGTCCATAACGCCGTTCAGGGGCTGAATGTCGACGGCCTGCCCAGCAGTCAGTGGTATTACTGGCTACGGCTCGCCTTCCAGCCACTGGCCGTCTGGTGGGCGTTGTACAGCGCGGGCATCCTGCGCTGGCCCTTCGACAGGTCAACCCCACTTAACCAAACGCCAACCACCAGCCCTTAGTGTGCCGTGTGATTAACAGGAGACAGGATCATGACAACAACCGGAAGTGCCCTGGGATTCAGCACGCTGGATCAGGAACTGGATGAGACGGAACTGCCCTGCCACGGACAGCTACCGGAATGGCTGGAAGGCGACCTGCTTCGCACGGGCCCGGCACGGTTCGAGGTGGGAAAAGCCTCCTATAAGCACTGGTTTGACGGGCTCGCGATGCTGCACCGGTTCCGTTTCCACCACGGCCGTGTGGTGTATACCAACCGCTACCTGCGCAGCAACGCCTACCGGGAGGCCGGGGCCGCCGGCACCATCCGGCGGCCTGAGTTTGCCACCAACCCGCGGCCAACAATGCTACAGACGCTCCGGCTGTCTTCCAGACCTAAGTCCGGCGACAACGGCAACGTCAACACCAGCCGGATCGGCGACCATACCGTGGCGCTGACGGAAACGCCCCATCCGGTCGCCTTCGATCCGGACAGTCTGGCCACCCTGGACAGCGAGGCGTTGCAGCCCTCCCTGCCCGGACAGATCACTACGGCGCACCCCCACTTCGATGCCAGGCGCCAGTGCCAGTATAACTATCTGCTGGAGTTCGGTCGGGTCAGCCGGTACCGTCTGTACCGGATTGATGTGGGGTCGACGGACGCTCAGGTGGTTGCCGCCATCGACATCCAACGACCCGCCTATATGCACTCGTTCGGCATGAGTGACCGTTACCTGATACTGACCGAGTTCCCGCTGGTCACCAATCCACTCAGCTTCCTGCTTCGCAACCGTCCCTTTATTCAGAACTATCGATGGGAGCCGGAGCGGGGAACACGCTTCCACATCATCGACAAGGATACCGGTGAGGTGGTGAAAACCGCACAGGCAGACGCCTTCTTCAGCTTTCACCACGTTAATGCCTTTGAGCAGGACGGCCAGCTAAACGTGGACCTGATCGCCTTTCCCGATGCCTCGGTGGTTAACCAGCTTTATCTGGACCATCTCAGGTCGGGGGCATCCATCACCGCGACCGGCAGGCTGACACGTTGTACTGTCGATCTTGCGGGTGATAGCGCGGTTTCATTGCATACCCTGGCTGAGGCGTCAGTGGAACTGCCCCGCTTTGACTACCGAGGGCGCGCCGGGCAGGCCTACCGTTATGTGTATGCCGCGGGTACCAGTCCCGGGGCATCCTTCTTCGACACCCTGCACAAGATCGACCTGGAGACAGGTGAAACCGACACCTGGTCTGAAGTCGGCTGTTACCCTGGTGAGCCGGTGTTCGTTCCGAGGCCAGGCACCCGGGACGAGGATGACGGGGTGATCCTGTCCCTGGTGCTGGACACCACAGCCGGCCATTCGATCCTGCTGGTACTGGATGCGTCCGATTTCACGGAGCTGGCGCGGATCAAGGTGCCACACGCGGTGCCGTTTGGCTTTCACGGCAACTTCTTCTCACTCCCTCCGGGATAGCGATCAACCCCACACGTCCCCAAGGCGACGCATCATAGCCCGCACAACCTGTCGCCTCGCTTCCCGCCGGTCCTTCTGGACCCGTTCCAGTGCTACGCCTCCCCGCCCGTCCCGGTATCGGGGCGGGATGGTGTCACCAGGCACACTGTCAACGGGACGCTTCTCCGCTTCGTTCTCCCTGCGCATCGTCGCGCTGCCCGGATAAACGTGTTGTACCTCAGCTGAAATGATCATGGCCCTGCCCTCCTTCACGCCGTCCCTTCGGACGTCGTGGTTGTCTCATGGGTTCAGACACATGCTAATATGCTTCATAACTGCAAACTATTCCCTAAAGGTGAAGACGAACTTTGCAAAAACGAACAACCAATCAGGCCCGTCAACCACACGCACGGAACGATAATGCCCGCAGTCACCTTGCCTGGAACGACTTCGAGGTCATTCTGGCCATCGTGACCGGCGGTTCACTGTCCGGTGCGGCCCGTGCCCTGGGCGTCAGCCATGCCACGATCTTCCGCCGGCTGGGTGATATCGAGCAACGCCTGGGCGTTACCCTGTTCGAGAGGAGTCGTACCGGTTACCAGCCCACGCTGGCGGGAGAGGAACTGGCGGCTACCGCTCGGATTATGGATGAGGCCGCCCTGGCTGCGGAGCGTAAGGTTGCCGGTCGTGACCTGGAACCCAGTGGCGAAATCTGGGTCACCACCACTGACTCCCTGCTGATGGGAGTGCTGGCGCCCATGTTCACGGCCTTCCGGCACAGGTACCCGGGAATCGTGCTGGACGTTGCCGTCTCCAACCAGCTATTCAACCTGACACGCCGGGAAGCCGACGTCGCCATCCGCCCTTCAAACCGCCCGCCGGAGAACCTGATCGGGCGACCACTGACCAAGATTGGCCAGGCCGTCTATGGTCACCGCAGCCTTGGCCTGAACCCGGGAGCGCCCATCCAGGACCTCGCCAGCCAACCATGGATTGGTGCCGGGCCAAGACTGCAGGACTCGGCAGTGGATCAGTGGATGGACAACAATGAACTGAAGGCTTCCTGTGTCTACCGGGTCGATACCCTGGTCAGTATCTTCAGCGCTATCCGATCTGGCATGGGGTTGGCGGTACTGCCATGCTATCTGGCAGACATGGACCCGGACATCGTCCAGCTCACCTCCCCCATCCCTGAGCTGGAATACGGCCTGTGGTTCCTGATGCATCCGGACCTGCGGGGCGTAGTGCGGATACACGCCCTGATGGATTTTCTGACGGAAGTGGTACGGGCGAAAAGCAGACGCCTCTCGGGTAACCCGCTAAAAACAAAGTAAGAAAAAGCCACAACACCTGTTCAGCGTAGTGGCTTTCGTATTATTCCAGGCAATAATCAGGCTTTAGCTTTAGCCAACCGCCGTACACCCAAACCCAGCAGCCCAAGGCTCAGCAGCGCAAGCGAACTGGATTCAGTAACTGCCGCGGGATCAGAGGGATCGGAAGGATTGGTAGCACGATCAACGCCATCCAGCCAGACACTCCAGTTTGGTCCCATGTCAGAGCTGTTAGCAGGTTGAGTCCAGTCACTGAGAGCTATCGGTGCTTCATTATCAAAACTGAAACCATCCGCGAGGTTGTTCCCGCTTGCCCAGTTGTTATAGGTGGCCACAGTGAAAACGTAGTCACCCGCACTCAGAAAGTCGAGGCTGAAACCCGAGTCATAATGAGTCTGGGTGGCAGGATCAATATCGTCGTTGTCATCATTTTCGTTGATCAGGGTGCCATCGCTCTCCCAAAGTGCCGTAATCGGGTCGAAGTTAGCCCCTCCCATGAACGAATCGGTCCAGACTCTGACATCAGTGGCGTCAGCGTCCAATGAAAAATAGGTGTAAATAACGTCGTTGTGGTAGTCAATTGACCCGGTGAAGTTAATCAATGCCGCGCTCGACATACCCGAAAATGACATCAGGCAGCCTGCAAGCAATGCGGTAGACTTTTTCATACTATCTCCTTATAGCTTTTTATCACCATGCAAAGTCAGACGGAGACGTCCGCCCTGACGCGGCACAATAAGCAAATAATACGCCAGTCCCCCGAAAGCCTTGTCTACCCTAGATCCCGACATCTCTCCAGTCCCTTTCATCTCACAAGTGTAAATAATGTCGACACTTTTAAGACAGGGGGATTTCAGAGGTGCAGTACGTGACGTAACCGGCTACTGTCGCCGGCGCCCGAGTACCAACTGCCCCGATGCCACACCATAACCGCCTCATGTGGCAGAATGACACAGAGTGCATTAAGGGTGATTAATACCAAATTCTACTTATCTATCTGATTTTTATGCATTAAATTAAGAATTTCCGTGACCGTGCAAACTGGCACAGGGTTTGTAGGTAGCCAGGTGCAATCATTTTTGGGACGTCCCAAATTTTCGTACCCAGAATTGCACAAACACTCTTTAAGGAGATTACTATGACCAAGCTTCTGACCTCCCTAGCCGCATCCATGGCACTGCTCGCTGCGGGCCCTGCCCTCGCTCAGGAAACCCAGCAGCAAAGCGGACAACAGCAGGGTGGTACCACCATGGGAAGTCAGCAGGGCGCTGCCGCTGACTTTGAGGACGCTGAGCTGCAGAAGTTTGCTTCAGCCCAGGACGGTATCAACGACATCCGGGACGAGTACATGGCCAAGATCGAGTCCGCCGGTGATCAGGAACAGGCCCAGAAACTGCAACAGGAAGCCAACGAAAAAATGATTGGCGTCATTGAGGACGAAGACCTGAATGTCCGGACCTACAATGAGATTGCCGCAGCCTACAGCAGCAACCCGCAAACCCGTGAGCGCGTGGATAGCATGATGTAAACGGCGCGTCCGGTTTCCCCTGGAAAACCCCGGCCCGATGGTCGGGGTTTTCTTCTTGAAGCCTGTGGCTAGTGACTACAACGCAAACCAGTGCCGCTTGATAGCCTCGTACTGATTAACGGTAATCACGCCATCCCTGGACAGCCGGCGCATTTCCGCCACCGCCAGCGGAAGCCTCTGCTTGCCCTCGGGCAGTTCACGCTGCCCCCGCTCGATCCCGGCGCAGACCGTTTCGATAAAGGCCTTCACCCTCTCTTCGTCGGAATTCAGGGCATCGACACGGAAAAGTACAACATCGCTGTTGAGGGCAAGAAAATCGAAGTGGTGTTTCCTCAGCCCTACGGCCGCCACCATCAGCAATAGTGCCACAACCACCGGCGCCCCGAGCCATAACGGGGAGAACGGCACCAGCGAGTAGATGATCGCGGGTATGGTCAGCAGGCATGTGGCCACGAACCAGAGTGTGTAGCGATGATCCTTCACTTCCCTCGGTTGCGACTCCACGAAGGTCAGGTCAATGACCTGCTCAGGCAGTTCCCGCTTGCGGCGGTGAGTCTGTATCGCCAGGTAATGGCCGTTGAAGCGTCTGAACAGGGCGCTGGTCTTAGCCCGGGCGCAGGTCTGGCGGAATTTGCTCTCAATGCGCCATTCCTGCCTTGGCGGTACATCCCAACTCTGGCGCTGTACGTCAAAGCTTGGCAGACTCCAGCTATCCAGATTGATATTGTCGGCCTGTTCCATCGCAACGTTCACTATCGTATTCCCCTGCTGTCCGTTCGGACCGTCAATTTGATCCTTCGGTAGCGCATCCATCCATCGGCCGATGGCCGGATGGCAGACGCGCCACATTACATTCAGTACAGGCGAATGATTGTAAAATAATGTCATAGGTAGTTTTCGAGACCTGATCTACGGAATGACAAGACAGTCCGGTTTATCGAAGCATGTTCTTGTCGAGGGCCCCGTCCTTCATGATGACCATGAACCGTCCTCACGTTGGTGCCTATATCAATGTCACTGTTGCCCGGACACCCATGCGGGGATTGGGCATGTACGTACCCGGCAGGCTATGACTCCGGTCGGCCACGCTGTACACTGTGCGCCCAATTTTTCGGGCAACGTCGCGCTCAACGGGCGGCGCTGCCCTCCTTCCCCCAGGACGGTTTCTTTTGATTTCCACCGCGAACCTCACCATGCAATTCGGGGCAACCCCCCTGTTCGAGAACGTTTCCGTCAAGTTTGGCGGGGGCAACCGTTACGGTCTGATCGGCGCCAATGGCAGCGGCAAGTCCACATTCATGAAGATACTCGGTGGGGAGCTGGAGCCCAGCAGCGGACAGGTCATGCTGTCGCCGGGTATCCGTCTGGGCAAGCTGCGCCAGGACCAGTTCGCCTATGAAGACTACAGCGTGCTGGATACCGTCATCATGGGGCATGAGGAGCTGTGGCGGGTGCATGCCGAGCGGGAGCGGATCTACGCCAAAGCGGAGATGACCGAAGAGGACGGCATGGCCGTCGGTGAGCTGGAGAATGAGTACGCCGAACTGGACGGCTACACCGCTGAGTCCCGGGCCGGGGAGCTTCTGCTGGGGCTGGGCATTCCGCTGGAACAGCACAATGGCCCCATGAGCGAGATCGCACCCGGCTGGAAACTGCGGGTGCTGCTCGCCCAGGCCCTGTTCTCCGACCCGGACGTCCTGCTGCTGGACGAGCCCACCAACCACCTGGACATCAACACCATCGGCTGGCTGGAACAGATCCTGATGGAGCGGGACAGCACCATCATTATCATCTCCCACGACCGGCACTTCCTGAACAGCGTGTGTACCCACATGGCCGACCTGGACTATGGCGAACTGCGTCAGTTTCCGGGCAACTACGACGAGTACATGACGGCCGCCACCCAGGCCCGGGAGCGGATCCAGGCGGACAACGCCAAGAAGAAGGCCCAGATCGCCGAGCTGCAGACCTTCGTGAGCCGGTTCTCCGCCAATGCCTCCAAGGCAAAGCAGGCCACCAGCCGGGCCCGTCAGATCGACAAGATCCAGCTTGAGGAAATCCGCCCCTCCAGCCGTATGAGTCCCTTTATCCGGTTCGACCAGGGCCGCAAGCTGCACCGTCAGGCGGTGGTCGTGGACAAGGTGAGCCAGGGGTTCGAGGAGGACATCCTGTTCCGTAACCTCAACCTGCAGATCGAAGCCGGCGAACGGGTGGCCATCATCGGCCCCAACGGTATTGGCAAGACCACCCTGCTGCGCACGCTGGTGGATAACCTGGCGCCCCGGACCGGCACCGTCAAATGGGCGGACGCCGCCGAGGTGGGCTATTTCGCCCAGGAGCACGGCGACGACTTTGCCAGCGATGACAACCTGTATGACTGGATGTCGCAATGGACCGATGGTGGTGAGCAACTGGTGCGGGGCACCCTGGGACGCATGCTGTTTTCCGCCGATGACATTATCAAACCGGTAAAGGTCATCTCCGGTGGCGAGCAGGGTCGCATGCTGTTCGGCAAACTGATCCTGCAGCAACCCAACGTGCTGGTCATGGACGAGCCCACCAACCACCTTGATATGGAATCCATCGAGGCCCTGAACCTCGCCCTGGAGCACTACGCAGGTACGCTGATCTTCGTGAGCCACGACCGGGCGTTCGTCTCCAGCCTGGCGACCCGGATCATCGAACTGTCAGAGGACGGCGTCACCGACTTCAGCGGCACCTACGACGATTATCTGCGCAACCTCGGGATAGCGCTGTAGCCTGAAGACCAGGCGCCCCCTGGACGCCGTTCCTGTCCATCATGCAATGAATCTTTTGCAGAGGTGGCTTGTGAACAGGCGCGGCTGTCCCGCAGTATGGTGGTTGAAGCCCCCAAGGAGCGACCACCATGCGCATCTTCGCCAATCCCGTTGGTTCAGGCTCCCTCTGGTTCGATAACCTGGCGACGGCCGATGGTACGCCGGTCGCGTATGATCCCCAGGCCCGAGCCTTCCTGCCCACACCGCCGTTCTGTGCCAATCGCGACCGGATCGCCTGTAACTGGATCGCGCCGGAAGCCGGTGCCTTCTGCCGTTCCTGTGCGATGACCGCCCTGGCACCGGACCCTACCATCGAGAACGCCGTCCCCAACTGGGCATTGACTGAGGCAGCCAAGCGGTGGGCCCTGGACAATCTTGGGCGCTGGCACTGGTTCCGCCCGGAAGATCCAGGTGCCCGCCCCGTGTTTCACCTGCTGGCGGAAGGGCCAACCCCGGTCCCCATGGGACATGCTCAGGGCGTGGTCACTATCAGTGTGGCCGAGGTGGATCCCATTCTGGTGACGACACGCCGCGAGGCACTACAGGAGCCCTATCGCACCATGATAGGCCATATGCGCCACGAGATTGCCCATATGCTCTGGTGGCGCCTGAGCCTGCGGGACGATTTCCTGGACGCTTTCCGCGCCATGTTCGGTGATGAGCGGATCGATTATCCGGCTGCCCTTCAGTATCACTATGAAAACGGCCCTCCGGCGGAATGGCGGCGTTTCTACCTGACCAGTTACGCTTCCGCCCACCCTCATGAGGACTGGGCAGAAACCACCGCGCACCTGCTGCACCTGACCGACATTGCCGACAGTTTCGTGGCCACCGGCCTGTCATCCGCCCAGATACCAGGTCCGGACTGGGACCCCTATTCAGAACCGGACGCCCAGCGGCTGATCCATATTGCCGCAGCGCTGGCAGTGGGTATCAACCATGTCAACCGGTCCATGGGGCTATCGGATCTCTATCCGTTCGTGCTGTCGGAGCATGCCCGTCACAAACTGGCGTTTGTACACGACTGGCTGCGACGGGGCGCTCTGGGGCTGTGAGTTCCCATGGACAAAAAGTCGCATCTGGACGACACTGCGGAAGGCGGCAGTGCCAGCCAATGGCCTGTTCCTGGCTCGACTTTCGTCGCCAAAACAACAAGTAAAAGGAAATCGCTATGCCCTTTAACAACGACCACCTCAGCGAACTCAATCTACTGGCCATGTTTGACGGTGCTTCCTCACGGGAAGGTATCAAAGTGCACCAGCACTCCGCCCCACTGGAGCTGGTGGACGCGGCGGAACGTCTTTACCGGAAAGGCCTGATTACGCAAAGGGATGGCGGATATCTCACCCCGCTGGGGAATGAGACGGCGGAGCATGTTCAGAAGGTGCTGGCAATCCTGAGTAGCAGCCCGGATGAGGCGATGCCTGCTGCCAACGGGGGCTAACGCCGCTTTCGGGAGCCACTTCTGCACCGGCTAAGGCATGGAAGTAAGGTTCGGGAACCGGGGCGCACCCGCTGAGGCAAATGCGCCCGATGGATGGAAAAGTCGAGCCCGGCAAGGCGCCATCAAACGCACCTGGCCAGGCCCGTTCACACCACTATTGTGCTGGCGTAGACTGCAGCCTCAGCGTATAGGGCCCCACACCATCGTAGGTGTCCGCGGTGATCCGGTAGGTGCCGACTTCCAGCATGGTGCTGATCCGGGAATTGGTCATGCCGCCGCCATCATCGTCGCTCAGTCTGGTGCCCTCACCCTCCAGGGCCAACAGGGTATCGAAAGCACTGGAATCCATGCTGACAACCACCTGTGACGGCTGCTCCAGCACGAAATCGTACTGCTGGCTGCCATCGTTAAGCACCCCTCGGATGGTGGTGTTCGGCTCAAGGGTGCAGACGCCTTCCTGGTTTTCCTCACAGCCCTCGCTGATCTCACCGTCATAGGGGGTGACATTGGCTTCCAGGCGGAACGCGCCCGAGGCATTGCCGGCGTAGCTGGACACTTCCACACGGTATTCACCCGGCCCCACAACCGTGGAGATCCGTGAGTTGGTATCGCCCGCGCCGTCATCATCAGTGACGGACACGCCGGGGCCTGACAGGCTCAGCATGGTATCGAAGGCAGAGGAGAAGACCCCGATGTTCAGGTCGGACGCCTGCTCCAGAGTCAGGGTGTAGGCGTTCACCCCCGAGCCGTCGGCCATGCCGTGCAGCGTCTCGCCAACGGGCAGTTCACCGCCGTTCCTGAACTCACCGTCAAAGGACGACGTGGCCAGGTCGATGGAATAGGCACCGTGTTCGTCATCGAAGCCAGCCACCTGCACCCGGTAGCTGCCCGGCATCAATAAGGTGTTGAGGAGTGGATCGGTGCTGCCATCGGTATCGTCCACCTCGATGTTGGTTTCGCCACCCGAGAGTTTCAGCATGGCGTCGAATTCCAGGGAGGACACCAGCAGGTTCACCTGGGTCGGTTCCTCGATATCCAATGTGTATTCGTTGACGGCCGAAGGTCCGGTCAGGGTACCGGTAATCTGATCTCCGCCCCGCAACGGGCCGCCGTTACGCTCGCCCTTGGCCAGGCCGGAAATGTCCAGTGACAGGCGGTAGCCGTCTCCGGTACTGGCAAAGGTATCCTCGCAGCGCTCATCCATCGGCAGTTTCCTGCGCCCGTCCGGGGAGATAACCGCTTCATAGGCACCCGGCTCCAGGTAGGTGGTCAGGGTCTGCTGGCTGTCGCCGCAGCGATAGGCCCTGGCAGCCTGCCCCTCACTACCGAGGGTCACCGTGGCATTGCCGCCACCGGTAAGACGCAGGGCAACTTGGGAGGCCTCCTCCACCGTGAAGGCATGGCGGGACTCCTCCCCGGCGGTTCCGGCAATCGTCCGGCCATCCGCCAGCTCATCACTCGCTGCTGCCTTTTCCGGCTCCAGGGCATAAGGACCATAGTCGTTCTGGTCCTCGCCGCTGATCACCACGAGAACGCATCCCTCGTCAGCGCTGAGCAGCAGCCCGGCCTCACCCTCCAGCTCGGAGCGGGCACTGCCCAGCCAGTCACCGTTGTCATCGTACAGCGAGACCTGTGACAGGAACGGCGCCTTCACCTGGTACAGTACGCCGGCGTCGCTATCTCCGCCGCACATCCAGTGGCGGCCATGACGGGAACCGTCCTTCAGGTTGATCTCGCTGCCGGAGGTCAGTTCGCCCTTGACCGGATCACCGATCGTGTTCTTGTCCGCATCCACAAAGCGTCCGCTACCGCCGTCGGTACAGCCCGCCAGCAGGCCGATGCCGGCGACACTGCCCGCAAGCAATCCGAAGTGAATGGCCCTGGCCAGCGGCCTGGGTGAGAAGGCAGTTCCTTCATGGCTCATGGTTATCTCTCCTTGCATGATTTTTCATACCGCACCAGGTATGGGTAGAGACGTCGGGCTACCCGCCCAACAGAAAACCGGGATAGGCAACATCAGTCACGTCCAGGCCGGTGTTTTACCACATTTTTGGTCATTACCTACAGGCAATACATCATCCGGCCCGTCCATTTGTGATGAGGAGATCAGAAAGTTACTAGGGAATCAGGTCCAGTTCCCGGCGCACTTCCTCCGCCGTCGGACGAAGCTGGGGCAGGCCCCGGCGGGCGCGTCTCTGGCTGAAGTAATACAGAATCGGCGAGGCGATAAACACCGACGAGCTGGTGCCAATAACGATGCCAAAAAGCATGGGCAGGGCAAAGCTGGACACCGCGGCACCGCCGGCTATCCCCATGGGCAGGATCGCCAGGAACGTGGTCACCGACGTGAACACCGTGCGGGTCAACGTGGACGATATGCTCTTGTTGAGCAGGTCCAGCATGGGCATATCGGGGTGCTCACGCAGGTTTTCCCGGATGCGGTCGAACACCACCACCTTGTCGTTGACCGAGTAACCGATCAGCGCCAGCAGCGCGGCAACCGCCGTCAGGTTGAATTCCACGCCCGTCAGTGCAAAGAAGCCAATGGTCTTGGTCAGGTCCAGGGCAATGGTCAGGGTGGCGGCCGCGGCAAAGTGCGACTCGAATCGCACCCACAGGTAACCCAGCATACCAACACCCGCCAGCAGGACGGCCAGTATGGTGGCGTCACTGAATCCGCCGCTGACCTCGGGACCTACCATGTCGACTTTCGGGAACCCAGCATCCGGCTGCACCTGCGTAACCGCCTGCTTCACCTCATCCACCCGGTGGGTGATCCGTTCCGTACCGCCCTCCTCCACCGGCAGCCGCACCATGAACCGGCCTTCGCCCCCCACCTCCTGGATGGAGGCACTCCCCAGGTCCCGGACTTGCAGGGTATTACGCAGGTCCTCCACAGCCACGCCGGGGGCGCTCACCTCCACCAGGGTGCCGCCGGTAAAATCAACGCCGTAGTCCAGCCCGGGCTGGAAGAACAGTACCACCGAAGCCAGCGACAATATCCCTGATAGCGCCAGCCCCAGATACCGGCCGCGCATGACATTGACGCCCCGCTCGCTGAGCCGCTCCAGGGCCGCTATGCCCGGCATGGCCAGAGGCTCACGCTCGCGACCGCGAATCCACCCTTCCATGACCAGCCGTGTAAAGGCCACCGCCGTGAACAGCGAGGTCACCAGCCCGATACCAATGGTCAGGGCAAAACCACGGACCGGTCCGCTGCCAAACAGAAACAGCAGGCTGACCGCGATCAACGTAGTCACGTTGGAGTCGATGATGGTGCCGTAGGCCCGGGCAAAGCCCTCCCGCAGCGCCATCCAGGCGGGCCGTCCCCTGCGCAACTCCTCACGTATCCGCTCATTGATCAGGATATTCGCGTCTACCGCCATGCCGACGGTAAGGATGATGCCGGCAATACCGGGCAGCGTCAGGGTGGCGCCCAGCAGGCTGAGCACACCGAACACCAGGCCCACGTTGACCGTCAGCCCGAGGCAGGCGATCAGCCCCCAGCGGCCGTAGAGGACGACCATGAAGGCGAACACCAGGGTGGCTCCGGCAAGCCCGGTGGTTACCCCCATGGCGATGGCGTCGCTGCCAAGGTCGGGACCGACAGTGCGCTCCTCAATCACATGCAAAGGTGCCGGCAGGGCGCCGGCCCGTAACAACAGTGCCAGGTTAGTGGCCTCGGTGGGAGTAAAGGCGCCACTGATCTCTCCGCTGCCCCCCGGGATCACGTCCCGAATCACCGGTGCGGTAATAACCTGGCCGTCCAGTACCACCGCCAGGGCACGCCCGATATTGTCCCGGGTCATGGCACCGAACTGCCGGGCGCCCTCACCGTCCAGCCGAAAATTCACCACGGGCTCTCCGGTATCGGGGTTGAAAGCCATCCGGGCATCCCGAATGTGTTCTCCAGCCATGGCCAGCCGCTTTTCCAGACGGTACTCACGCTCGCCGGTGGTGTCCGGCACCATGAAGCTTGTGTCGTCGCCGGTACGGCTGGTCACCCAATGGAAACTCATCTTCGCGGTAGTACCCAGCAGTTCCCGGATCTCGGCCGGATCCGCCACGCCCGGCATCTGCACCAGAATATGGTTGTGGCCCTGGCGGGTAATGGTCGGGTCCACCAGACCGGTTTCGTCCAGCCGTCGCCGTACCACCTCAAGGCTGCGTTCCACCCCATCCCGGGTGACCTCCTCCGGGGGCAGGTCCGGGTTGGCGGCGAGCAATTCACGGTCATCCACCTCCAGCAAGAGGTGGGAACCGCCCTGGAGGTCGAGTCCCAGGGAGACAGTGTTATCCAGGTACCAGGCCGGCACCCTTTCTGCCAGGGAAGCCGGCAGCAGGTTCGGGATCGCGCTCAGAAGCCCGAGCACGATCACCAGGCCGTAGACAACGGCCCGTGAGCGTAACGATTTCATGGGTAATCCCTGATTCAAGCGTGTTGACGCCGCCAGGCCGGGGCCAGGCAGGCGAGTGGTAACGACGAAGGATTACCCGATGGGCGGGGCCCTGAGCGGGGGAATGAGATAGTCTGGGCTGGCCAGCAGGCCAGGACTTGCTCCCCCGGGTACAGGGGATGCCAACCTGGAACCCGGACGAATATCCGGCGTTGGCGCCCACATCGGTGGTATCTGGTCGTTGTCCAGCAGATCGCTGGCCAGTTTATCCGGCTCGGTGACACTCAGGAGGGCGCTGTGGCTGGCAACCGCCAGGTGATGCAGTTGGTGAGAGAAGGCTGGCCCGGTATCAGTGGGCCGGGCACTGGCCTGGGTGATGGCACACAGGAAAACCAGCGCAAGCGCCGCCACGGCCATCCCTGCGGGCAGGGACTGCCATCGGGGCAAGTTGCGGGTTCCGATTGCGCTCATAACGGTATTCCGGGTAAGTGAAATCAGTCTGAGGCCGCGCCACGGTACCGTCAAGAGACATGGTGGTTTCTACGTGGGCCCTGTGCCAACAGGCTTTTCTACGCACAACCCCACAAGACGGAAGGCCCCAAAAACTGGATAATGGCCGCCATTAATGGCACCGCTTCGCCAACATTCTCCAATTTCCGGATCTTTCACCATGGAAATCAACGTCAACTTCCTCGACAACCTCCGCCTGGAAGCCAAGTTCGACGACTTTACCGTCGTTACGGACCAGCCTATCCGTTACAAGGGCGATGGCTCGGCGCCCAGCCCGTTCGACTATTTCCTGGCATCGTCGGCGCTGTGTGCGGCGTATTTCGTGCGGGTGTACTGCAAGGCCCGGGACATTCCGACCCACAACATCCGGCTGTCCCAGAACAACATCGTTGACCCGGAGAATCGCTACAACCAGATCTTCAAGATCCAGGTGGAGCTGCCGGAGGACATCTCCGACAAGGACCGACAGGGTATCCTGCGCTCCATCGACCGCTGCACGGTGAAAAAGGTCGTACAGACCGGCCCGACGTTCGAGATCGAACCGGTGGAGAGCCTGGCCGAGGAGGCCCAGGCCCTGCTGATGGAGGAGCCGGACGAAGACCACCGCACCTTTATCGAAGGCAAGGACCTGCCCCTGGAGCAGACCATCGCCAACATGACCGGCATCCTCGCGGAGCTGGGCATGAAGATCGAGATTTCCTCCTGGCGTAATATCGTGCCCCACGTATGGTCACTGCATATCCGCGATGCCGCCTCGCCCATGTGCTTCACCAATGGCAAGGGCGCCACCAAGGAGAGTGCCCTGTGCTCGGCCCTGGGCGAGTTCATTGAGCGGCTGAGCTGCAACTTCTTCTACAACGACCAGTTCTTCGGGGAGGAGATCGCCAACAGCGAGTTCGTCCACTACCCCAGTGAGAAATGGTTCCAGCCGGGGCCGGATGATGAACTGCCCAAGGGCATCCTGGACGACCATTGCCTGGCCATCTACAACCCGGACGGCGAACTGGGCGGTTCCAACCTGATCGATACCAACTCCGGTCGGGCGGACCGTGGCATTGTGTCCCTGCCCTTTGTCCGCCAGTCCGATGGCGAGGTGGTGTACTTCCCCTCCAACCTGATCGAGAACCTGTTCCTGAGCAACGGCATGAGTGCCGGCAACACCCTCCATGAAGCCCAGGTGCAGTGCCTGTCAGAGATCTTCGAGCGGGCGGTGAAGAAACAGATCATCGAGGAGGAGATCGTCCTGCCGGATGTGCCGCTGGAGGTACTGAAGCAGTATCCGTCAATCCTGGAGGGCATCCGCGGGCTCGAGAAGCAGGGCTTCCCGGTGCTGGTGAAGGATGCGTCCCTGGGCGGGCAGTTCCCGGTGATGTGTGTCACCCTGATGAACCCGCGCACCGGCGGTGTGTTTGCCTCCTTCGGGGCACACCCAAGCTTTGAGGTGGCCCTGGAACGCAGTCTCACGGAACTGTTGCAGGGCCGCAGTTTCGAGGGCCTGAACGACGTACCGCCGCCCACTTTCAACAGCCAGGCGGTGGCCGAGCCCAACAACTTCGTGGAGCACTTTATCGACTCCACCGGCGTGGTGTCCTGGCGCTTCTTCAGTGCCCGGGCGGATATCGAATTCAGCCACTGGGACTTCTCAGGCACCAACGAGGAGGAAGCGGACCGCCTGTTCGGCATCCTCGCCGACCTGGGCAAGGAAGCCTACATGATGGTCCATGATGACCTGGGCGCGCCGGTCTGCCGCATCCTGGTGCCGGGCTATTCCGAGGTCTACGAGGTGGAGGACCTGATCTGGGACAACACCAACAAGGCCCTGGACTATCGCGAGGACATCCTCAACCTGCACGCCCTGGACGATAACCAGCTCAATGACCTGGTAGAGCGTCTGGAAGAAAGCCAGATGGACGACTACACGGACATCATCACCCTGATCGGCATCGAGTTCGACGAAAACACGGTGTGGGGCCAGCTCACCATCCTGGAACTGAAGCTGTTGATCAACCTGGCGCTGGGGCAGCACGAGGAAGCCCTGGAACGGGTGGAAGCCTTCCTGCAGTTCAACGACAACACCGTGGAACGCAACCTGTTCTACCAGGCAGTGAACGCGGTGCTGGAGATCGCCCTGGATGACGAGCTGGAGCTGGACGACTTCATCGTCAACCTGCGTCGCATGTTCGGTGACGATACCATGGACGCGGTGGTGGGATCGGTGAACGGCACCGTTCGCTTCCATGGACTGACACCCACCAACATGCAGCTTGAAGGGCTGGAGAAACACCAGCGGCTGATCGACAGCTACAAGAAGCTGCATGCGGCGCGGGCGGCCCGGGGCTGACCAAGTACCATCAGGCTCCATGTCGCAGAGCGATGCCCCGATGGACTATGGGGACAGGGATCAGATAGGCTATCGCTATCAAAAATTCTGATAACGGAGCGACCGGATTCATGGAACGTAACCGATCGAGGGATCTCAAACCGATCATCATGCTTGTGCTTGCAATCGTGATCGTCGCCGGACTTCTCTGGAGTTATAACCAACTGATCAGCAAGGAAGAAGCAGTGGACTCCTCATGGGCGCAACTGGAAAGCAATTACCAGCGGCGCCATGACCTGATCCCCTCACTGGTAGCCACCGTCTCCCGTTATCTCGAACATGAGCAGGAAACCCTGCAGGGCGTCGTGGAAGGCCGGGCGCAGCAGGCCAATGCCAATGTTTCCCGGATACTGGAGGCTGTAAACAGCGCCAGCACGACCGCCGAAGAGGCCACCGCCACCTCTGCCAGCGAGGCACCGAAGAATGAGGAAACGCTGCGGCGTATCGCCCGGGCCCAGGCACAACTTTCTGTCCAGTCCCGGCACCTGATGGCGGTGGTGGAGAACTACCCGCAACTACACTCCTCCGACCAGTTCCTTACCCTTCAGGCGCAGATCGAGGGCGCGGAAAACCGCATCAACGTTGCCCGCATGCGATACAACGATGCCGTGGAGGCCTATAACGCCGCCATTCGTCGGATACCGGGTAACCTCTGGGCCAGCCTTGGGCAGCTTCAGCGCAAGGCCTACTTTGAAGCCGATGAGGAGGCAGAGGATGCCGTTACTCCGGTTTTCGATTAATGCCCTGGCGCTACTGCTGCTTGTCGCCTGTTCCCGGCCTGATTCGTGGCTTGAAGACCATACCGGCCTGCTGAGCGAAGGCCAGGCCGCCTATCTGGAGAACTACCACGCACATCTGCTGGAGGACCACGGCATCGACTACCGCGTGGTGATTGAAGACGGCCACGCCGACATTAACCGACGTTCCGTTGAGTGGTTTGAGAATCTTGCGGTGGGTGGTCGCAGCGAGAACGGTAAAGGCCTTCTGCTGTTGCTGGACCCCGAACAGGACCAGGTACGGATTGAAGTTTCCCAGGCCCTTGAAGGTGTCTATCCCGACGCCCTGATCAGCTACCTCGAACACCGGCAGATGGTGCCCTTTTTCCGCGATGGACGTGTTGCCGACGGTATCGTGGCCACCACCGAACTGATCGTGACCCGCGCCCAGGAGGCTGAAGCCAACCAGGCCTTTGATCCCTCTACCCTGCCCGCGGCAACCGGCGGCGCGGGCGCGACCGTGGACGCCGATCTGGGCAAGGGCCGGCCTTCGTCAGACACTACGCAACCATCAGGCATGGCAGCCCCCCAGGGCGGACCAAGGCAGACTGTCGACGCCTATCTCCACGCCATGGACAACCGGAATGATAACCCCGACTTGCCAATCTACACCGGGGCCACCCGCAGGATGCTCGCCGAATGGACCATGACGCCGGCCCAGATGGACAATGTGGTTCGCGCCTATCGAGCCTGTAGCGAAGGAGAGGTACTGACATCCACTGACGGGCAGTTTGCGGTGCTCCGGTACGGCATGGATGAACGCCAGTGCTCCCCCTGGTTTCTTCAGAACGCCGGCAATGGCTGGAAACTCGACCTGACCGTACTGCAGCAGGCGATTGGTTTTGGCCGTGACAACACCTGGCATTTCCGGCGCCAGGTGTTTCATCGCTATCGGTTTGCCTTTATGGACTGGCGTCTGGACGGCAATGGCTACCCCCATTCCAAGCGTGAGCTTCGTTGGGGGCTGTCCACTGCCACCAACGATGAGCAACAGACCTTTGTCATCGGGGTTCAACCGGCATCGGCCGCTGCGGAATTCGGATTTCAGTGGGGGGACCGCCTGGTGTCCTGGAATGGAACTGACGTGGAGCACCACCGCCACGCCCTGCAACTCATGGGGCAGGCCAGGACAGGCGAAGAACAGACGATCATTATTGAGAGGGCTGGTCAGAGCAGGACGCTGCAAGGTCCTGCCCCTGAAAAACCAGATCAGTGATAGTGTCCCCGATTAGGGCCGCTGACCGGTCTTAACTCCTTGTTGGTTATCGCTTTGCCTCGTAAACGATGTTGAACGGCGTTTCCGTGGCACGACGGAAATGGCTGAAGCCGGCGTTCCTGAAAACCTCCGCCATACGGGTCTCTCCCGCCTGGTTACCAAGCGCCAGCCCGACGTCCTCCGAGAGCGAATGGGGACAGCAGATTGTGGTCGAGCCGCAGTAGAACAGACGGCCTACGGTATTGAGATTGTCCTCTACCCTGTCGTGGGCGAAGGGCTCAACCAGCATGACCGTGCCGTCCTCCGCCAGCGTATCAACCGCGTGGCGGGCGGCGCCGACCGGATCACCAAGGTCATGGAGGCAGTCAAAAAAGCACACCAGGTCGTAGCCGCCTTTGGGAAACGTTTTGGCGGTGGACGTCTCAAAGCTCACCCGGTCATCCACACCGGCCTTCCTGGCATTTTCCCGGGCGGCGGCAACCGAATCCGGGTGCGCATCAAAGCCGACGAATCTGGAGTCCGGATAATGTTCGGCCATGATGATGGTGGAATGGCCATATCCACACCCCACATCGGCCACCTTGGCGCCGGCTTCAAGCTTCTGGGTCACCCCATCCAGCGCCGGTAACCAGTTGGACGCCAGATTGGCCCGGTATGGTGCCCGGAAGAAGGCGGCACTACCACAGAATAGCCGGTGGTGATGCTCCCCCCAGGGAATGCCCTCCCCCGTGCGGAAGGCATGGATCAGTTTGTCCTCGTCGAACCACACCGAAGCCGGTACCTCCCAGGCTGGCGGCACAAACACGGGACTGTCCTCGTCGGCAAGGACCATGGCCTGCTCGGGGGGCAGTTCGTAGGTCTCTCCGGTGCTGTCATACTCAACGTATCCGCCTGCAGCCTGACTGTTGAGCCATTCCCGCACATACCGTTCGGCGCAGCCTGCACGTTCGGCCAGTGCCCTGGCGGTCAGGGGGCCGGCATTGTGCATGGCCCTGTAAAGACCGCATTTATGCCCGAGGCTAACCATCACGCCACCGAAGCCGGCGGCCAGGTCACCAATGGCCTGCTGTACGAACTGGTCGAGTTTGGCGTCATTGATTGCCTTCATGTCGGTTTCCTCCTGCCGATTTCATCCGGCGCCGGAGCAGGGAGTGCCTGTTGGCGCCTTTCCCTGATAATCGTGGCCATTGAGGCCTCGATCAGGAAGTGCCAAACTCGTCCAGACCGGTCCATTTCCGTCAAAGGAGCACAAACATGGCACCCGGGGCACCACTCCATGTCTCCCTGGTCGCCGTTCCGGGCACCCTGTCGATGCCGGTTGCCGGCCTTTACGAGGTGCTGAACGCCTTTCCCGTGCTTGCCAGCTTCTATGATGACATTCCGGAGGTCAGCCCGTTCCAGGTGGAGATTGTTGGAGCTGAACAGACCACCATGGCAGCCGCCAGCGGTTTGCCGATTACCATCCAGCGTGCGTTCCGTGATGTCGTCAGCACCGATATCGTCATCGTACCGACCATGGCGGTCGACCAGAATTGGCGGCCAGGCCGGCATCCCGAACTGGTGGAGTGGTTACAGGCCATGCATGGTACCGGCACCGTGCTCTGTTCAGCCTGCACCGGGCTGGTCATCCTTGCGGAGACCGGCCTGCTTGATGGCCAGCGGGCCACCACGCACTGGGCCATAGAGCCCGTTGTCAGGGCCTGTTTCCCCGAGGTGGAACTGTGCCTGAATGAAGTGCTCCTGACCGCGGGACAGCAAGAGGAACTGGTCATGTCTGGCGGCGGGGCATCCTGGCAGGATCTCGTCCTCTACCTGATTGGCCGTTTTGTCAGCCCGGGCGCATCCCGGGCCATGGCGAAGTTCGAAATGCTTGAGCAGCATGCCGAAGGCCAGGCGCCCTACCTCCCGTTTCTGCCCCCGGTCCAGCATGGCGACTCACTGATCCGGGCGGCCCAGCACTGGTTGGAAACGCATTTCACGGACGCAGGTCCCGTTGCAGGAATGGCCGCCATAGCGAACCTGTCGCCCCGTTCCCTGGAGCGTCGGTTCAGACGGGCCACCGGCTATTCTCCTATCGACTACGTGCAGCGTGTTCGCATCGAGGAGGCCAAACGACGGCTTGAACAGACCGATGCCGCCATCGACCAGATTGGCTGGGACGTCGGCTACCAGGACCCGGCAGCATTTCGTCGCCTGTTCAAGCGGATCGCCCGGGTGACTCCCGGTGCCTACCGCCGGAAATTCGCCGTTCCCGACCTTGGCCGGAACACTACAGGCTATCTATCACGCCCCCTCTACCCGAAGCGAAGCACCGGAGGCAGAAAAAGCGAGCAACCGCTCGAATAATAGCCTGTCCTGGGCTATGCTGTCCCGCTACAACAATGGAGAACTCAGGGCCAGGCGAAGGTTACAAATTGGCCCTGACCATACAGGCTCCCTGCGAATAACGCTCAAATCAACAACCAAACCAAGGAGTTACAGGCATGTTCGAGAATCTGTTTTCACTGGAAGGCCGCGTTGCCCTGGTCACTGGCGGCTCCCGGGGGATCGGGAAAATGATCGCCGCCGGCTTTATCGCCCAGGGCGCCAAGGTCTATATCTCGTCCCGCAAGGCAGAGCAGTGCAACGCCGCCGCCGAGGAACTGTCCCAGGGTAACGGGCGCTGCATTTCCCTGCCCATGGACCTGTCCACCGTCGATGGCTGCAAGGCGCTGACCGAAGAACTCAAGTCCCGGGAGGATCACCTGGATATCCTGGTGAACAATGCAGGCGCCGCCTGGGGTGCGGATTTCGAGGAATTCCCGGAGCATGGCTGGGACAAGGTCATGGACCTGAACCTGAAGTCTCCGTTCTTCCTGACCCAGGCCCTGCACGGCATGCTGAAGGCCGGCGCCTCCGACCGGCAGCCCGCCAAGGTGATCAACATCTGCTCCATCGACGGCATCCGGCTGAATCCGTGGGAAACCTATTCCTACCATGCCTCCAAGTCCGGCCTGATCTTCCTGACCCGTCGTATTGCCGCCAGGCTGATCAATGATGGCATTGTGGTGACCGGTATCGCCCCCGGGCCTTTCCCGTCCGAGATGAACCGCACCGCCCGGGACGAGGCCGACGAAGTGGCCAGGAAGACACCGGCGGGCCGCGTGGGTAACGACGAAGACATGGCCGGCGCTGCTATCTACCTGGCCTCCAGGGCCGGCGACTATGTGGTGGGTGACACCATCGCCGTGGACGGTGGCCACGCCTACGCCCGACTGGCGTAAGCCCGGCAATACCTGTCCGATCCAGGCACCCGACGAGCGTCATGCCCTACACCGGGCATGGCGCCGTCCGTTCCCGGTGCCTGGCTACCCATCCCTTACTCACCCTGTCTGACACCAGCTTCCATCTCACCGGATGGCGGAAACTGATCATGACCTTTCCACCAGATGCCCTCGTTTTACAAAGTGCCCACTGATCCCCGGCCCAGTTTCGGTATGATAGGCGCTTTTAGTCATAGCCTACTGTCAGGAGGACAGGCGACGTGCCCCACATCCTGAGCGGTCTTTTCCGCCATCCATTAACGCTCATGATCGTGGCCGTAGGCCTGTGGATGCTATACCCACCGCTGGTAAACGAACTGGTTGACCAGCTCAGAACCTTCTACGTCGCGGCCGTGGCCCATACGCTGGCTGCGCTGAGCATGTTGGCCTTTACCGCAGTAGTGCTGCTTCGCCAGGACCGGCGACTTGTCCCGAAGCTCCTGGAGCGGAGTAACCTCCGCCGGGTGTCTCTGCCGACCCTCATGTCCGGCTTCCTGATCTGCGCCAATCATCTGCTGTTGTATTTTGCGCTGGAGGTGACAACCGATTTCGATGTCATTGCCATCCTGGTGTTCGAAACCTGGCCCATCCTGTTTTTCTACATCGATAGCGCCCTGCGCCGGGACCGGCGGAAAACCTCCATCAACGACTACATATTCTCCGGGGCGGCCTTTGCCGGATTCCTGGTACTCACCACACCAAACTTCGATGTCGCGGACTGGTTGCTGCTGGACAGCCCGATGCTGAATACCATGGGGCTTGCCGGCCTGGGCGGCCTGGCCATGGCGGTTAACTGCTTCTTCCGCATGAAATGTATGGATGCCTGGCAGGCCCTGTCGGAAGATCGCAGTCTGGGGCTTGATGGCTTCAGGCTGGGCCTGTTGACGGAAACTGGCGTGCGTACCGTTGCGGCGCCATTACTCATCGCTGCCTTCCTGTTATCGGGCGATCCGGTACCGGAAGCCACCACGTCAGACCTGTTACTGCTTGGTTTCGTCGGTTTCGTTATTCTGGGTGTAGGCAGCCTGCTCTACGACCTGTCGGTGTTCAATGCCAAGAACGCCTCCATTAGCGCCCTCTGGTACCTGATGCCGGTGGGTGCGGTGATCATCCTGGCCCTCATGCAGGGGCGATTCCTCAATCAGTACGAGGCCATCGCATCGGTACTGATCGTTTCCTCCAACATCTTCCTGGGACTGCGCTACCCCCTGCGTTCCTCGTTGCTTGTCCTGTTCGTTTCCGTCTGTCTGATCGGGATCTGGTTGCTGTTCGCCCCCCTGTTCACCATCGACCATTATTATGACCTGCTGGCGGTATCCACAGTGTTCTTTGTCCTGCTGGCCTCCTTCGCCCTGGAGCGCACCACATCCCTGAACCGGGAACGGGAAAGCCTGCTGGGGGAGTTCCACGAGCAGTTGCTGGCAGTCCTGGAGCGCCCCTCCGTCACCGCTGATGGCGGGGACCGCGAGACCTTCCTCGGACATATCCGGCAGTACGCACTCTGGCACATGCACAGCTTCCTGCGGGCCTTTACCAGCCTTTCTGCCCTGGCAGACACCCAGGGCCACGTGGAAAAACTCAAGTATGCCCTGGTGCCGCTGGTCAGACGTGACGAGGCTGCGCGGGCTGACCTGCTGGCGCTGTTCCGTGTCGGTGACAAACTGATGACCCTGGAGAGCGACCGAATTCCCGCAGAGGAGATGATCATCCTGATACTGCTGGGAGCCACCAACGTATTCTTTTCCCTGGTCTTTCGACCGGACAGCCTGTCGGCCGGGATATTTGCGCTGATCGTGGCCACCTCCATGATCTACCTGCTGCTGATCATTCACGAACGGGACAAGTACGCCCAGGTGCGCCACGACCACGGCCAGGCCTGCTCCCATATGCTGGACTACCTCAATAGCCACGCCGGGCACAATGCGGACTCTTCCCAGGTCCGGGCCGTCCAGGACCGCATCCAGACCGTTATTGATGAGCGGGCACAATCCCTCCACAGCCGCGGCCGCTCCTACTGGATCTTCGGGATCTTTGTCTTCCTGTTCAGCGGTTTTGGCTATGGCCTGATGTACGATTCCCTGAACCGTCCGCCAACGGCAGAGAACTCGCCACTCATGGCCAGTACCGATGATCCCACCCAAGCCGTCCATGTGGTGGCTCCGAACTGGCAATCAGCCCGCCTCAAGGCACACATCCTGGCGGGTATCATTGATCAGCATACCGAGTTCCGCGCCCGTATCGCTTCACCGGTACCCACCGAGCAGGCGTTCGTGGCCATGGATGACGAGGACGGTGGCATCAGTATTCACCCGGAGATCTGGGAGGAAAACAACCATGACCTGATTCGTCGCTACGTCCGTGCCTTTGGCAGTGTCAGCCTCGGCCAGCAGTCCGTCACCGGCAAACAGGGACTGTGCTACACAGCGGGCAACGCGGGTAACGGCAAACCGTTATCCCTGGAAGAACTGAACTCACCAACCATGGCCAGCCGGTTCGATATGACCGGAGATGGCAAGGGGGATATCTGGATCGGCACCGACGGCTGGACTTCCGTTGACATCGAGCGCCGGCGGTTACAGGCCTACGGGCTGGACCGCTTCTACCAGTTCCACGTCTTCGATCGCGATGTCCAACAGATGTTGCTGGACCGCAATAGCCGGCAAGGCGTGCCAACGTTATTCTTCTGCTACTACCCCGACGCCCTCTTCACCAACCCGGATATCCGCCTGGTTGACGAGCCGGCCCACGACAAGGCGCTCTGGAAACAGATCATCAGTGCCCGGCAATCGGAGTTGCCCGACCGGGGCACTTCCTGGCCCGAAGTTCGACTGAGGGTCGCCTATCGGAGCAACCTGGCTGAGACCTCCAGGGAGCTCGCGACACTGCTGGACAATTTCGTCATCAGCAACCCGGAACTGCTGGACATGTTGAGGGAGCTACAAGGCGGAACACCCGTTGAGGTGGTTGCGGCCACGTGGATCCAGACACACGAGGATACGGTCCTGACCTGGCTGACAGGGTTCCGGTTGTAGTCAGTTGATGTTTTTTCTGCCACTCGTGGTATGGTCCTTATCGGGTCGGCTCAGCCTGTTCCCATTTCAGGGAGGAAGAGCCGAAGACGTGACACAAGGAGACCCGTATGAAAACCCAGACTGATTTTACGCCCACTCTTTCCGCCACCCTTCGTTTCTGCACCGCCGTGCTTTTCGGCCTGATGCTCTCCGGCCTCGCCCAGGCCGCGTCCCTCACGGAGGACCAGGTGCAGTCGTTTATCGACAGCATGCACGACACTGAAAAGCTACGGGAGGAATTTCCGGAACTGGACACCGAGATGGAACCCGAAAACCATGATATGGGTCGTCCCATCTCCAGTTCACTGAGCACCCTGGACGACTCCCCGGAAGCCAGGGATCGCCTGGAAGAGATTGTGGAAGACCACGGTTTTGACAACATCGAGCAATGGGCAGATGTAGGGGACCGTGTGTTTATCGCAACCATGGCGATCTCGATCCAGGACATGCCCCCGGAGCAGCGGAAGATGGTTGAGTCCATGGCCAATCCGGACATCGACCCCGAGGCCCATGAAGCCACACAGCGCGGTATGAATGAGATGGCCAGGAACATGAGGAATATGCTGGCCGCCGCCGACCGTGCCTCGCAGGAGGACATCAAGGTCGTCAGGCCTTATGTCGACCAGTTCAGGGCCCTTGGTGAAGATTAGTCGCTGAACCTGCCCCTGACGTGGCCGGGAATTTCCCGTTTCCGGCCACGCCTGTGTTCCCATGACCGGGATACAGAGGAACCACCTTCACCCTGCCCCGTCTCTGTCAACGCACCACAAACACCGAGATCTTCGCATCCCGCACCAGGTTGGCCGCATTGGACCGGATGAAATGGAGTTTGTCGCCAATGCCAGGCACATGAGAAGCCATGACGATCAGGTCTGCCCCGGTCTCGTCGGCCGCTTCAACCAGCCGCTTTTCCAGCTCAACGACCGTATCCGGTGACTCGATCAACGAGTAGCTGGTATCGATGCCATGGTCCCTGCCCTGCTCCTCCGCAAACAGCCGCAGCTCGTCCTCCAGCTCACGGGTACTGTGGGCTGCGGACGATGGTGTCCGGTTGGTCACCGTGACGTAGTGCAGGGCCGCATTATAGTGCTTGGCGATGTCGATGGACGTATTCAGCGCCTTGGCAAGCTTGTCGATGTGGGCGAGATCAACAGGTACCAAAATCCTGGAGTACATGGCCGCCTCCCTTGATTGACCAGTTTTTTGTCTTGCCTTATTAAAGGATCTGGGGCCGGATGGTATCGAGATCAAGACTGGTATAGGTAAACTGGCCGCAAGGGAAACAACCACAAGGAATCACCATGAAAAAGCACTGGCTGGCCCCTATCGCCCTGCTTCTGACAGGCACCCTGCTCTGGACAATGGCCCTTTCCGCCCACGCCGACACATCGGTCTGGAAGGTCACGAAAGGCGACCACTACCTCTACGTCGGCGGCACCATCCACCTCCTGAGCAAGGACGACTATCCCCTTCCCGACGGCTTCACCAGCGCCTACCAGGACTCGGACATGGTCGTGCTGGAAACCGACATCGCGGCCCTGCAGACCACCGAGTACCAGCGGAAAATACTGATGGCCACCACCTACTCCGGTGACAACAGTGTGCTCCAGCACCTTTCCGATGACACCGTCGACCTGCTCAGGGATTACCTGGAAGAGAGAAACATACCCACCGCCCCGCTTTTCCGGCTAAAACCCGGCATGCTGTCGATGACGCTATCCGTACTCGAACTTCAGCAACTTGGCCTTACTGAGGCGGGGGTGGACCAGTATTTCCGGCTACAGGCGCTGAACGACGGCAAGGAACTTGGCTACCTGGAATCCCCGGACCAGCAGATCCAGTTCCTGGTCGATATGGGCAAGGGGCAGGAAGACGAGTTGATCCGGCATACCATCCTGGAAATGAAGCAACTCCCCCGGGACATGGAATCCATCCGCACCGCCTGGCGTAACGGCGATACGGGAAAACTGGCGGCCGCGGGCCTGGAACGCTGGGTAGACCGGTTTCCGGACCTGTACGACATGATCCTGGTGGACCGTAACCGCGACTGGATACCGGAGATCGAACGCCTGTTGGGCACCGGGGACATTGAGCTGGTCCTTTTCGGGGCCCTGCATCTGGTCGGAGACGACGGTGTCCTGGCCCTGCTGGAAGACCGGGGGTATCAGGTGGAGCAGGTTGACTGGTAGTGTCGTGTCCTGCACCAGCATGAACCGCCTGAACGAGGTCACCGGTGAGAACGATTGCAGTGAGGGTCGGCCTGTCCGTCCTGGTATCTTTGATGATCTACCTGCTCGTCGCCATGGGGCTGATCATCAGCGATTCCCATCGTGCACCCCCCGTCGGCAAGGAGCCTTTGTCCTTCGGGGCGCTGACCGGTGATATCGGTGAACTGCCGCCCCTGGAAGGCTACCAGGCCCGTGACGGCAACACCCTCTCCTACCGACTCTACCCCTCCGACTCCGAGCACGTGCTGATACTGCTGCACGGCTCCGGCTGGCATAGCCGATACCTGGCGCCAATGGCCCGCCGGATCAGCGCTGGCGGTTATGCCAATGTGATAACGCCGGATCTGAGGGGGCATGGCCCCGCCCCGATACGCCGGGGCGATATCGACTACACCAATCAACTGGTGGACGACCTGGCGGACCTGATCGATCACGTGCGGAGGGACCGGCCGGAAGCCACGCTGGTGATTGGCGGCCACTCCTCCGGTGGCGGCCTGGCGCTGCGATTCGCCGGCAGCCGCTATGGCGAACAGGCTGATGGTTACCTGCTGCTGGCGCCCTGGCTGCAATACAACGCGCCCACCATCCGCCCCGACGGTTCCGGCTGGGCCACCCCCTACACACGACGCATTATCGGCCTGACCCTGCTGAACAACCTGGGCATCAGCGCACTCAACAACCTGCCCGTGATCCGGTTCAACATGCCGGCGGACGTGCGGGACGGCACCGAGACGCTGAGCTACTCCTACCGCCTCAACACCGGCTATGCCCCCCGGGACTACACGGAAGCGCTCTCTGCCATCAAACAACCGCTACTGGTGCTGGTTGGAAGCGATGACGGGCTCTTCTATCCGGAGAAGTTCAGGCCGGTGGTGAACCGGTATACGGAAGGGGATGTACGAGTGATTGACGGTGCCTCGCACCTGGGTATCGTGACGGACGAGTCTGTGGTGCCGGCCATCGGGGACTGGCTTGAGGACTGATTCCAATCATGACTGCCGGGGGCAGTGTTCGCCCCCCGGCAGTTCCGCCACCCGGTCAGAAGTTGGACAGGCCGGAGCTGGTGCAGCTCGCCCAGTTTCCGATGCAGACCCGGCCAGCGTTACGCAGGCGACTGTTGGAGATATGGGCGGTGGAGCTGTAGCTGTCCGTCCGGAAGATGCCCTCACTCATGTTGGAGATATCACAATTGTCGACGGTGACATTGATCTCGAATCCGGTGCCGCCGTTCTGGCGCAGGAATTTGCCCATGTTGTCGACAACGCAGTTGGACACGGTCAGGTTGGTTGAGGCATTCACCTGCAGGAATTTGTCCGAGCCGTTGTAGCCCTCTATATTGCGGACGGTGACGTTGCCCTCGGACTTGACGGTCATGGCGTCCTCGCCCACATCCATCCATAGGATGTTTTCCAGGGTGCCGCCGTTATAGACGTGGATACCATCCGCGCCATTCTGGCCAATGATCACGTTCTTGAGGGTGGCCCCGTTCTCCAGGCGGAATACCGGGTCCTGGCCTTCGCTCTGGCCACCGTCGCCCAGGGCGGAACTGGCGTTGAAAGTCTGGCACTGGCCGTCGAAGGTGCCGCCGTTGACCACGATGGTCTCGGGTACGAAACGGCTGCCGGTGGATTCACAGCTGGATCCTTTACCAACGGGACCGCCGGGGTTCGAGCCAGAACCACCATCGTCACCATCGTCACCTCCGTCCACCGGCTGGAAGCGCCATTGCTGGTTCACGGCGCCAGTGGAGGACCACTGGCGGATATCGCCACCATTGGCCGTGCTCCATGTCCAGACGTCCAGCGGCAGCCCGCTGTGGCGGGAGCTGATGGTGTGGTAGCCGTTGCCGGCGTTGTCGATGGCCCACTGCTGGTTGTAGCCGCCGCTGAACTGCCACTGGCGGATTTCTCCGCCCGGCTCCGTGCTCCATTCCCATACGTCCAGAGACTTGTCGCTGTGTACCGGGCGAATGGTGTAGTAACCATTGCCAAGGTTGGTGACGTTAAACTGCTGGTTTTCGTCCCCGGTGTATTCCCACTGGACCACATTGGCGCCATCGGCGGTGCTGTTACCGTCCACATCCAGGGCAAGGCCGCTGTGGCGGGAGATGATGGCATAGCGACCGTTGTCGATCGCCATCGCCGTGATTGTCTGCGTCGAGAGAACCGCAGCCAGTAGTGGAACAATTACAGAAGGTTTCATTATCGGGACTCCATTTGTTGTGGTTGTCTACGGCCCGTCCGGGGCAGTCGTTAACCACCATGGCTGCCCCGCACGTTTGCCGGAGCGACCGGACCCTCCTGGCCCGCCCACTCCATTCGCGTTTTCTGCCCGACAGCATGTTCAGAACGACAGATAGGAAACCGGCTACAAGGTAACCAGACCCGGCCAGCAGCTTAACCGTGTACCAGTCCGCGCCCCACCACTGAGGTAACCCGGGATTCAGGATCTCCGCAATCACGTCGTTCGAGTCATTCGGGTTTCCGTATTTGCGTACCTGTTCGGAACTTTCCGTTCGGGCTTCGCTTTCTCGGTGAGGTTTCCGGGTATAGACTGAAACGGAAGCGTACCGGTGGACGCGCTGGAAAACCCCAGAGGTATCCGTTATCGACAAGCCACTCTCACCAGGTGCCCAACACTACATCCTGCTGCTGGCGCCCCAGTTGCTGGCAGACATGGACCGCGTGGGCCTGTCCCGTATCGTCCACTGCTCCGGCTTTCCCGAGCACGAAGTCACCAGCCTCTACTTTGAGTTCAGGTCCATATGCCGGGTACTGCCGACCGAGCCGGAGGCCATTCCACCGGAACTCTGGACCTACCTGACCCACAGCACCCGGTTGATGTCCACGCTGATCAATACCGCCGAGCAACCGGCAATCGACCAGGCCCGGCATAATGCCGTGCGCAAGTTCCTGCCCCAGGCGCGGCATACGGTGCAGCACGAATACGAAGAACAGTGCCAGGAAGGCACCGTGGAGTTACGACTGGCCGCCCTGATGCGGGACCACGCCTCCCCCGAGCAGTCCCGTGAGATCTGCCAGGAGGCGTTGCGACTGGAACGGGAAGAGCGGTACCAGTCCTGCCTGGAACTGGACACCGTCGGCCTGGGTACGTCCCGGGCCGTCATCGTGGACCATGCCCTCACCTACAGCCATCAGTCCATCGCCACCGCGCCGGACCAGTTCGCGCCGGTGGATCTGGTGATAAGACTGCTGGACCTGCTTCATTCGGTCCGCAGGGAAAACCCGGCCCCCGCCGCCTCCGATGAAGACGCGGTAGATCGCATCGTGCTGGGGCTGGGCAATGTCCTGTTCAATCATGAGTTGGACCTGTGAAATCGGGTACAATAACGCGGCGAGTTTCCCTACAACAATCAAGGACACGCCCATGAGTTTCGATACCCCGATCCACCTGTGTGGCCCACTCAGACAACCCCGGCAGATGCTGGCGGACCAGGAATACAGCGGCCACTCCTCCATACACGACGACAGCATGGCGGAAAAACTCGGCTTTCAGGCCGGGCCCATCGAAGGCCCGACCCATTTCAGCCAGTTTACGCCCCTGCTTGAAGCAATCTGGGGAAAAGAGTGGTATGAGCGTGGCTGCTTCTCCGCCCATTTCCAGAACATGGTGGTGGAAGGTGAAAGCGTGCGGGCGTTTGTCGAGCAACCCGCCCCCGGCGCGAAACGGGTCCGGGCGTGGGCCGAGAAGGCGGATGGCACACCGGTTCTGGAAGCCAGTGCCAGCCTGGGTCCCGAAGGCGGCGAGACATTGCTTGAGCAGCGTATGGCCAGGTTACGGCCACCGGAAAAGCTGGTGATCCTGTCCGATCTCCAGGTCGGCATGACTGGTGCGGAGGATGAACCGGTGCGCATGGACGCCGACCAGCACATGGGTAACCTCTACCCCTTCTCGCTGAACCAGAAGCTGGAACGGATTACCGAGCGCTCGCCTTGGTACAGCGACGGCGCCGATTCCCCCTGGGGCCGTGCAATCATCCCCCTGGAGATGGTCAGCGTGCTTGCCGAGTACACCAGCAAGACCGCTAAGTTCCCGGTGAAACAGCCGGCCGTTGGCCTGTTCGCCGACCAGGAAATCCGCATGATCGATGGCCCCCTGTTTGTGGGCGAGGACTACCTGATCCGTCGTGAGATCGTTGCCCTGTCGGAAAGCAAACGCACCGAGTCCTACTGGGTCCGTTCCCGTATCTATGACGCCACCGGCGAGCACCTGAAGGCGGAGATGCTGCTGAACCACGCAACCCTCAAGCATTCCTACCCGCATTACGACGAAGAAGCCGGCTAGGCAACACGGCCCCTTGTGCGGCGGCCCAACGGGTACCGCCGCATGAATGACTACGAGAAAGGAACGGCTCTGTCACCCGATATGGCGGACCAACATGATGACGGAACAGCCGGAATCGACACCGCGATTTGCCGTCGACGCCATGCTCGGGCGACTGGCCCGATGGCTTCGGGCGCTGGGCTTTGACACCACCTACAGTCCTGACATCGACGACCACGACCTGGTCGCCCTTGCCAACTGTGAACAACGGATCCTGCTGACCCGCGACCGGCACCTGATCACCTTTCTGCGACCCGATCAGGGACTGCTGCTCACGTTCGGCCGCCCCCTCACCCAGCTCGACCGGGTGGCCCGGACCTTCGGGCTATCGCCCACCGACGACCTGTTCAACCGCTGCCTGATGTGTAACAGCCGCCTGCGGGCGGCCACCACCGACGAGATCACTGCCCTGGTGCCTGTACGATCCCGCGCACTCCCGGGTCCTTTCCTGGTATGCCCCGGCTGCAGCCGTATCTACTGGCCGGGCTCCCATGTAAAACGCATGCGCCAGTCGCTGGCTGACCTGTTTCCGGAACTACAGGCAGACAATGGCGTGTGAGACGTCGAGTCACGAATCGACAACGGGCGGGCCTATCGCCCGAAATGCTTCCGGTACTCTCGTGGCGTCATACCGGATACCTGCCGGAAGCTGCGCCGGAGGCTGGCCTCATCCGGAAAGCCGAGCCCGTCGGCGATGGCCGCCAGGGGCCGGTCGGTGCTGATGAGCTGTTCCCCCACCTGATTGAGCTTCACCAGCCGCATCAACTGGCCGCACCGGTGGCCGCTCTCTTTCAGCACCCGACGTTGCAGGGTCCTGGGCGAGGTGTGCATGAATTCGGCCAGCCGGTCAATGATGAGGCTGTGGGCGGGCATTTGCTCCACCCAACGGATCACCTCACGTAACCAGAGGCTTTGCCGGAACAGGCCCGGAACGTCCTGCAGGGGCGTGTGGTGGTCCTCCGGCCGAGGCAGCACCATATGCCGGCGGATCTCCTCCACCGCCTGGCCACCGCACTGCTCCTCCAGCAGCGCCAGCCCCAGTGGCAGGTAACCGTTAACGCCTGCGGCGGTATCATCATGGCCAGTGCGAACCAGGGTTTGATGGGGTCGCCAGTCAACCCGGGGGAACCGGCTTCCGGCCAGCTCCCGGAGCCACCAGGTCGTGGTGGCCGGGCCGCCATCCAGGCGACCGGTACGGGCCACCAGGCACACCCCAGTGCAGTAGCTCCACAACCGGGTTGATGCCGGCAATCGAGCCAGGACCTCCACCAGGCCATCATCGGCATCGGTCACGGCATTGCCGGCATCGCGCCACGCACCGGGTACCAGTACACCATCCAGTCTGGATTCACCCAGGCGTTCGGTGGCCAGAGTAATGCCATTGGCAGTCGGCAAGGGGCCACCCGGCTCACTCACCCACTGGCAACGGAATAGCTCACGGCCTGCCCGCTGGTTTACCGCCGTCACCAGGTCGGAGAAACCAAACAGCCCGGCGGGCAGGCAATCCCGGTAAAGCAGCAGACCGATGTTCATATGGCGTTATCCGCATTATTTATGTCGTTAAATGCCATACTAACCACCGGCCAGTCACCGCACAATGATGACGTCTGAAGTAAGGAGGTCGTCATGAACATCACGCAGTTAAGAAACGCCACCATCATCGTGGAGATCGGCGGTCACCACATCCTGGTGGACCCGATGCTGGCTCCCATGGGCGCCATTCCACCCCTGAAGTACGCCACCCGGTCACGCCGCCGCAACCCACTGGTGGGGCTGCCCGTAAACACCAGTGCGGAACTGGAAACCGTCACCCACTGCCTGATCACCCATTGCCAGAAAGGCCACTTTGATCACCTGGACCGGGCCGGGGCAAAGTGGCTGCGCCAGCATGACATCCCCGTGTACTGCATGGCGGAGGACGCCGACTTCCTGTCGCGCAAGGGCCTGTCGGTGGTGCCGCTACAGCCGGGGCTGCGCCAGGCCTTCCTGGGAGGCGAGCTGACTCCGGTGCCCTGCCTTCACGGTCGCGGGCTGGTGGGTCGGTTCATGGCCCATGGCCACGGTTACTTCCTGGAGTTTCCCGGGGAGCCCAGCGTATACATCGCCGGGGACACCATCCTCACCGACGACGTCCGCCGCTGCATCCTGCAGAACCAGCCGGATGTGTGTGTGGTGCCCGCAGGCGGTGCCAACTTCGATATTGGCGGGGAAATTATCATGGGGGTTGAAGATGTCCGGTCGGTAGCCCGGATCAGCACCGGCATCGTGGTGGCCAACCACCTCGAATCCCTGGACCACTGCCCGGTGACCCGGGAACAGATCCGGGCCATGGGCGAGCGGGATAACCTGGGCGCCCGGCTACGGGTGCCAAATGACGGGGAGACGCTGGTATTTACGACGTCCAGCGCCCCGCAGCCATCGACGGATGCCCGAAATATCCCTGTCCTTACCGACGAACTACACGGATAACGAGGTAACCCCCGGCGCTTCAGGCGACGGGGGGAAGTCCAATCCGTGCCTGGCATTATTCTGGGGCTCAACGAGTGGAGCAACGATAGATCATTCAGCAGTGCTCTCAAGAAGTTCTTTCAAGGTCTGGAGGTCTTTCTCAACGGACCGCGCATCTTCTGCGAACTGCGCGTCGGACATTCCAGGTTGACGCAATAAGGTAAAGATGAACTCGCTTCCTTCAGCATTGGGCACAACCCGCATGGGGTTATGGACGACCACCCCCGAATCCAGCTCAACATCATGATCCATAACACCCAGGGTGTTCTCTTCCACAAACCGGATCTTCACCTTACCGAAGGGGGCTTCCGCCACCCATACACCCTCATCCCTTTTAACTTCAGAGCTGGCCAATCCCGCTGCCCAGCGAGGCAGGTTTTCGGGATTGGAAGCAAAAGCATAGACATCCTCCGGGGCACGATGGATGTAGGTGCTGATATGTTGAACGTCTGGCATGGTGAAAAGTTCTCTTTATAGGGCCAGATGCGTGATTCCGGCCATCTGGCTCCTAGTACTGGTATGTCGCGCAAGAACAGCATCCGGATTCGATGTAGGAGCCCTGGCCTTCCTCACCCCGAGCACGATATACATAGTCAATGTCAGGAACACCTGGGCCAACACTGGCCAGAAAATATGGCTCGAATTAATCCGTGATTCCTCGTTTTTGTGTGTACATGACGATGAAGCCTGGTCGCCGGTAAAGTGCGCAGCGATCTAGCGGTCGGTTGGAGGGGATTGTTCGGTACCGGAACGACTCACAAGACGCTTGCCCATGATGCAGAGGCTGTACTCCTTGCCATCCATCGTCGCCACATCCGGCATTCGCCCCCACTCCTGATACCCGAAAACCTGTAACAGGCGCATACTCGGCGTATTGTGAGCGAAGACATAACCGACAAGCGTGTGCACGGCCAGTCGCGGCGCCATCTCTTCAGCCGCCTGCAACAGAATCTTCCCTACCGAGCGACCTTGGTGCTCAGGCGTAATGTAAATGCTTAGCTCAGCCGTATGCTGGTACGCCGGCCTGCCGTAAAAATCTTCAAAGCTTAACCATGCGACAATCCCGGTTTCCTCTTCGTAGACCAGGAGTGGTCGCCGTTCTGGCTGGTGTTTCTCAAACCATTCAAGGCGGGCCTCCGTCGTGACCATTTCCGTATCCGCTGTCGATTGGCGAGTCGGAATCGCGGCGTTGTAGATCTCGACGATCCTTGGTAAATCCTGCCTGGCAGCAACCCTCAGGCCCATCGGCCGCACTCCTTATGACAATTCGAAAGCCTATGCGTATCCCACCGCTCCGCACGCGCGGCTGCGGAACGGAACCAAAGCCGCGATGCAGAGATTCTGGAATCCTATTCATGGCCTGATTATGCAGCATTTAGCGGCTTGATCCGATCCACTTCTTCCTTGACCGACTGAGCCGCCGTCCAAAGATCAACAGATCGCTGCGCATTCAGCCAGAATTCCGGAGAGTTACCAAACAAACGGGCGGATATGATCATGCAGCAAAGTGCATTGCGTCTCGTGACACACGTCAATGAGGCTTGAGAATAACTGCGTTTCGTGACGTCATTCGGTTACGGTAAATGGAGCACGCATAACGCAACAGGGCCGAGGAAAGCCAGGCGTTTCCGGCCTGGCCATCGGTAACCTTATTCCTGCCGGCCCAGGGCGCGGACCGCGTCGGTCATGCGTTCCACCGCTGCATCCAGCTCGTTAAGCCCTGTGGTAACACTGGCAATCCGTTCCTTCTCCACTTCGGAGCCCTCGCGGATGGCATTCATCTGGCCGTGGATGGTCTGGATCAGGCCAGCGTTCTGTTCGACTACGGTGCCAATCTCGTTGGTGGCTTCGGCAGTGCGTTTGGCAAGCTGGCGAACTTCGTCCGCTACCACGGCAAACCCTCGCCCGGATTCGCCGGCCCGGGCCGCTTCAATGGCGGCGTTCAGGGCGAGCAGGTTGGTCTGCTCGGCGATGGCTGAAATGGTGGACACGATCCGGGTGATATTGCCGGCCTGCTGGTTAAGCTGGTCGCTGCTCTCACTGGCGGAGGCGATCTGGCTGGCGATATCATCGGTGCTGGCGACGGCCGCGTCCAGGGAGCGTTTGGCCTGACCGGTGATGGCGGACGTCTCGTCGGATGTGGTGGACGCCACCGCCATGGTCTGCTGGAAGGCCCTGACGCGACTGGTAATGTCGGAGGCAAACTTGATGACCCGGTAGACCTGGCCATCGTCATTGAAGATGGGGTTATAGGTGGCTTCCACCCATACCGGATTGCCCGAGCGGTCCCGCCGTTCGAACTGGCCGGAAAAGAACTCACCGGCGGCCAGTTTGCGCCAGAAGTCCGGATTCTCCCGATAGAAGGCGCCATCGCAGAATATGCGGTGGTGCTGGCCGCTGATCTCGTCGAGATCGTAGCCCATCACCTGGAGGAAGTTACGGTTGGCGCAGAGTATGGTGCCATCCGGCTCGAACTCGATGACCGCCAGTGAGCGGTCCAGGGCGCCAATGCGGGCCTCCCGGTCCTGGAGGGCCTTGCGTTCCTGGGTGATATCCGCCGCCAGCTTGATGACCTTGACCACCTGGCCGTCGACATCCGTGACTGGGAAGTAGCAGGCCTGCAGCCAGCACACTTCGCCGTCGCGGTTCAGCCTTTCAAAGGAACCATTGTGGCCCTCACCATTGGCCAGGCTCTCCCAGAACCGCCGGTAATCATCGCTGTGGACATACTCCGGTTTGCAGAACATCCGGTGATGCTGCCCGACAATCTCGTGCCGTGCGTAGCCGACCACGCCCAGGAAGAGGTCATTGGCATCCAGGATACGACCGTCCGGTGTAAACTCGATATAACCGATGTTGTGACGGATCGCCTCGAATTCCCTGTCCCGGTTCTCTGTCTCGGGTTCATTTGCAGCAATTTTTTCCGAACGTTTCAGCGCGAACAACATCCCTTTTCCCCTTGGCTTCTGCGACAACCCGTTCAGTATGGGTCAGGACGACCGAAAAGATACTCTCAAAATACATGATTTTTGTAACAATTTATGATAGAAACGTTAAGCAAGTTAGCCCAACACCGGCTTCCCGGACGGTTGGTAACCTTGGGTAGCCTCTGGGGAACAGACACGGTAGCTAACTCGCTATCCCCTAGCGCTCCAGCAGGGACCACAACGCCCTGGCTGACGTCTCAAACAGGACCGCATCAAACAACTCACCATGCCTGATGCCAGTTTGCGTGCCCCGGAAGACCTCACCGCCCGTACCGAGGATGCCGGCCTCAATCATCAGGTTGTCCATCAGCCCGAACTGCTCGATCGCCCTGCCCTGGTCATCCACACCCGACAGGCCTGGTTGGGGAACGCGCTGCTGGTAGTCCTCGGCGGACAGGGTGTAGCCGATCATTGGCGTCCCCCGGGCGGCGAGGTAGCCGGACTCAAACACGGTACCGGCATCGGCGCTGGGGCCACGGAAGGGGGTCAGGTTGACCAGGGCACCGTCGCACCGGTCCATCAGGTCCTTGTTGGCCTGGTAGATCGCCAGTGCCTTCTCCGCTGGCGGGGTGTCATCGGGAAGCCACAGCTCATTGTCCATCGGGTCCAGGCCGTACATTCCCATACGCCACAGAATAGACTGCTTTTCGGTGATGATGGCCGTCCGCGTATCCTCATCGAGGAAGACTTCCGGGCCGGCCAGATAGATGGCGGGAGTGTCGATGTCGGGCATGGGAGCTCTCCGGGCGGATATCTGCGAAAACGCCGATTATCCTAACAGTCTGGGAACCAGCCCACGATATAAGGGGCTGTCCGCCATGGCCGAAAGCAATGGCCCGACCGTGGCGGCTGCCATCAGTTCGACAGGTTTTTCGGTTCATGTCAGTTTGCTTACCACCCGTGCAGATGGGGAGAGCTGGTCAGTCCTGGCTTCTCGCATTGGCTCAGTGGTTGCTGGCATGGCCGCCACATTTCATTGCAAATCATTAATTTTGCTGAAATATCTACCGGCACCCAGTCTCTATCTTACTGACATTTTTAATAAACTCCGTCAGTCATGGATATATTTGTCGTTAGAGGAAAGGGTTTTTAGCGTCGACTGAATTAACAGATCATTCTGCATAAATAGCAACCACACATAACGCGCTACTATAATGCGGAATTATTTCATGAAAATCAGATTGATGTGGAAACCTGCCGACCAGCGCCGTGCAGGGACAATATCTATGAATCAACCGGGGGTATTAAGCCTCCCATAACGAAATCGCGCCACTCAACTGTTATTACTTGATTTTTTATTCATTAAGGCGCAGTGGCACGTATTATGCCCTCCATTCAGGGACACCCTGCGTCTGCAGGAAGCAGGTCCTTAAGGGGAGTTATAAAATGGGGTAGCTTCAGTGGTCTTCCGCCCGGCTATATCAACGACCTGACCTTCCTGTTCTTCAGCCTGACCTACCTGGCCGGTGTCCGGTTCAAAAATGACCGCCACTCCCTGAGCCGGGCCGCCTGACCAGCCCGCGCCGGAGGGCGCATAGCAAGGAGCAGACCCATGAAAAAAACCATCCTCTCGCTGGACGGCGGCGGCATACGCGGTGCCGCTACTGCCCGCTTCCTCACACTGGTGGAGAAGGAACTGAAGAAGGACAACCTGGACCTCAGGAAAACCGTGGATCTCTGGGCTGGCACCAGCACCGGGGCCATTATCGCGGTGGCCCTGGCCACCACCGAGTTGACCATGGAACACATCTCGGAACTGTATAACGTGAAGACCGCGAGGATGATCTTTTCGGAGAACAGAGGCTGGTTCGAGCTTGACGGAATCAACGCCCCCAAATACGAAGGCAAGGGCAAGACCAAGGTGCTCAGGGAGTATTTTGGCGACCACACCCTTGATGATGTGCCTGGCAATAAACACGTGCTGGCCGTTGCCCATGGGGTGGAGTGCAATCACCCGGTGGTGCTCAAGAGCACCAAACCGGAATACCGCAAGCTAAAGTCCGCCGATGTGGTGGATGCCTCCTCCGCCGCCCCCACCTATTTCCCTACCAAGCGGGTGCGTTACCTGGAAAGCGGAGACGAGGACTGGCTGGTTGACGGGGGCGTGATCAGCAACAATCCCAGCGTCTGTGCCATGGCCGAGGCGCTTCGCCACTGCGACGGCGCCACCCTGGAAAACCTCCAGGTACTCTCAGTGGGTACCGGCAAACCCACGCGGTTTGTTCCGGGTCAGGATTCAGCGACCTGGGGAGCCCTGGGCTGGATTGGCCACGGCAAGATTTTCAACCTGTTGGGCAATGAACAGGTATCCGCCTATCAGGCCATGACCTTCTGCCGACCGGGACAATACATCCGGGTCAATTCGCCCCTGGCCAGGATGCCCGGCTTCCAACTCACCGTGGCCGACGACATGGACAATATTTCCCCCAAGAACATCAGCAACCTGAAGGCCCTGGGGGAGTTCTGGTTCGATCACTTCGGCGAGGCCGCCGTGGCGTTGCTCAAACAGAACTATGCCGGCGAGTCCCTCGATTCGTTGAGTTGAGAGCGTTATTCGCAGGTAAGAGCTATTCCAGATAATAGTCGAAGGTGGACACCACCCTCACCGTCTTGACGGGCTGCTGTTCAGCGGTCACACCGGGGGCCTGGTCCCGGGCGAGGATCTGGAACACCCCCTGGTTGGCCCGGCGCAGGCCACCCAGCTCGGCATCAGCATCCCGGGCAAACTGCTGTGCGGATTCCCGGGCTGCCGCCGTGGCCTTTGAAATCATGTCCGGCTTGATATCGTTGAGGCGGGTAAACAGGTAGGTTGGACCGGTGGGGCCATAATCCGATGACAGGATCACGCCGGAGTCCACCAGGTCGCTGACGCCCTGGGCGGCCTGGCGCACCTTGTCCACCGCCTCCGTGCGCACCATCAGCACCTGGGTAATGATGAACTTGCGGGCGCCGTTATCCGGCTGGTAAGGATTGGCGTGGGTATCCACCACGTCCATGCGCTGGAGTTCCACCGCGTCCTCGTCGATGGCCTGGAGCTTGAGGAAGGCCATCACGCCATCGCGGCTGCTACGGGCCTTCTCCCGGGCCTCCTCCAGGGTCTCACCGGTGGCGGCGAAGCGTATGGGCCAGAGCGCCAGGTCCGCATTAACCTCCTGCTCGGCTACGCCCTTTACGGTTACGTACCGATCGCCGGTGCGCATTTTCGTCAGGCCATCCTTTAGCAGCGATGCCGACACGATCATTCCCACCCCGAGGATTAACGCCACCAGAACCTTCATTGTCACTCCTTTTCAAGATTGTCCAGGCACCTGAACGGCCCAGCATACCCCACTACTACGCCGTACAGGAACTGCCCTGCGCGCAGACATTAATGCGCGTCAGTTGTCCCAGTGGCTCGGGGGAACCCGCTGAACGTGGATGTGACTGGCCAGCCGGATCGTGGGGCGAATCAGGAACTGGAAGCTGCCGATGATGAACAGCCAGATGGCCACCGTCTCATACTCCGGAAACAGGAAGAGTATGCTGCCCACCAGGAACCAGATCGCGATGAGGAAGTCGTTGGTGATGCTCAGCAGCTCATAGCGACGACGGATCACCAGTTCCTCGTGGCCAATCCTGATGGTCAGCGGTTGGTCGACGTTCGGGTCGGTCATGGCGGCTCCTTCACTCTACGCAGGCCATCGGTTAGTACCGGGAGGTATCCAGCGGCCTGGGTAACCGTCGTCACCAACCGGCCAGGCTGCAGATTTCCATGTAGTTTTCATTGCCTCCATCGTTGCTGTCAAACGCCGTGACCACATACCTCTGTGGCCAACAGGCCTACCCCGGCGCCCCCACCAGCGCCCGGTAGACGTCCACCATGGCCAGGATTACCTCGGTCCGGCTGCGCACCGCCTGGTCCCGGGTGGTGGTGAACTCCTGCTCCGCCGCCAGCAGCTCGAAGTAACCGATAAGCCCCTGCTCATAACGGGTACGGGCCAGTTCCACCGCTGTTCCCGCATCGGTCATGGCCCGCTGCAGGCGCCCTTCCCGTTCCTGGGCCTGCTGGTATCGAACCAATCTGGTTTCCGCCTCTTCCAGCGCGACCAGAACCGCCTGCTGGTAGCCGGCGAGAGCCGCCCGGCTGTCGGCGCCGGCCGCCTCGATACGGGCTCGGACCCGGTCATGGTCCAGGAAGGTCCAGTCGATGCCCAGGACAACGCGGCGGGACTCCGCCGGACCGCTGAGCAGGTCACTGGTGTCCGCTGCCACGGAACCCAGCAGCCCGGCCAGGGTGAAGCGTGGAAACAGGTCGGCGGTGGCCACGCCCTCACGGGCGGTGGCGGCCGCCAGCCGTCGCTCCGCCGCCGCAATATCGGGACGACGTCGCAACACGTTGCCCGGGGTGTCCACCGGAATCTCCGGCAGGGCTTCAGGCAGGCCCACGGCGAGTGACAGGGTTTCCACCAATGCCACCGGCGGCTGGCCGGTCAGCACCGCGATACGGTGCATGGCCGCGCGGATGCCGGCCTGCAGCCGGGGCAGCTCGGCGCTGGTGCGCTCCACCTGGGCACGGGCACGTACCACGTCAAAGTCGGTGCCACGGCCGGCGTCGAGGCGAGCCTCGACAATGTCCAGGGACTGTTGCTGCAACTCCACACTCTGCTGCGCCACCCGGTACTGCTGTTGCAGGCCCCGAAGCTCGAAGTAGCTGCTGGCCAGTTGACCGACCAGCGCCACCTGGACGGTTCCCAGGTCGGCGCCGGCAGCCTCCAGCTCGGCCCTCTGGGCCTCGGTGGCACGGCGCAACCGGCCGAACAGGTCCAGTTCCCATTCGGCGGCCACCCCGACCTGATATCGCTGGATCCGATCGGGACCGGTTCCGGGCGGGGACTGCTCTATGTCCGCCAGGCGTTGCTCGGCAGCTGATCCGCTGGCCGTTACGCTGGGCCACTGGTCCCGTTCGGCGCCGTACAGCAGGGCCGCCGCTCGGTCGTAACGGGCCACGGCGACGGCCAGGTCATGGTTGGCCTCCAGAGTCTGCTCGATCAGTTGTGCCAGCAACGGATCATCGAACCCCTGCCAGAACCGCTGCGGGTTCATCTCTCCGTCCACCGTCTGGCGACCAGCCTCGAACTCTGTCAGCTCCGGCGTCGCTGGCGTCTCGTAGTCCGGCCCCACGGCGCAACCCGCCAGCAGGATCAGCAGACAGGTCATGGTGACGGCCTTAAGCATGGCTACCTCCCGGAAATGCGTTTTCATCCTGATGATCCGTATCCTCACCCTCGCCAGGTGACAGGGTGGATGTGTGGTGGCTCTTCAGTGGACGACTACCGGACAGCTTGCGCAGGGCCACGTAGAACACCGGTGTCAGGAACAATCCGAACAGGGTGACCCCGATCATGCCGGCGAAGACGGCAGTGCCCAGCGCCTCTCGGACCTCCGCGCCGGCACCGGTGGCCAGCACCAACGGCACCACGGCAGCGGTGAAGGTGATGGAGGTCATGATGATGGGCCGCAGCCGCAACCGGCAGGCCTCCAGCGCCGCCTCCACCACACCCCTGCCCTGAAGTTCCAGTTCCCGGGCAAACTCCACGATCAGAATGGCGTTCTTGCAGGCGAGGCCAATCAGCACCACCAAGCCCACCTGGACAAAGATATTGTTGTCGCCACCACCGAACCAGACACCGATCAGCGCGGAGAGCATGCACATGGGCACGATCAGGATGACCGCCAGCGGCAGGGTCCAGCTCTCATAGAGGGCCGCCAGCACCAGGAACACCAGCAGTATGGCGAGCGGGAACACCACCAGAGCGGCATTGCCCTGGGTGGCCTGCTGGTAGCTCAGGTCCGTCCACTCGAAAGCCATGCCAGCCGGCAGCGTCTGCTCCGCCAGGGCCCTCAGCGTGTCCATGGCCTGGGCCGAGGACAGCACCCTGGGGTTTGCCTCGCCGGCCAGGTCCGCCGCCGGATAGCCGTTATAGCGCAGCACCGGGTCCGGCCCGAAGGTCTGACGGATGTCCACCATGGACCCGATGGGCACCATCTCACCCTGGTCATTACGGGTGCGCAGCCGGGCGATGTCCTCGACGCTGTCCCGGTAGGGGGCGTCGGCCTGGGCGATCACCTGCCAGGTACGCCCGAAGCGGTTGAAGTCGTTGACATAGGTGGACCCCAGGTAGGTTTGCAGGGTGGCGAACAGCTCCGTCATCGGTACGCCCTGGGCCTTTGCCTTCAGCCGGTCCACTTCCGCATCCAGTTGCGGTACGTTGGACTGGTAACTGCTGATAGGGTAACCCATGCCCGGTGTCTGGCTGATGGCCCCCTGAAACTGGTTGACCGCATCCTGCAGGGCGCCGTAGCCCAGGTTGCCACGGTCCTCGATAAACAGCTGATAGCCGGAGCCATTACCCAGCCCCAGGATCGGTGGCGGCATGAACGAGAACGCAAAGCCCTCCTTCAGCCCACCGATCTGCTGGTTGATCCGGGCATTGATCTCCTCCGCGCTGAGGCTGCGCTCGTCAAACGGCTTGAGGGGGAAGAACACCACCCCGGTATTGGACGTATTGGTGAACTGCAGGGCGTTCAGCCCCGGGAAGGCGATGGCATGCTCCACCCCTTCCGTCTCCATGGCAATGTCGGTCACCTGTTGCAGCATCTCGTCGGTCCGGTCCAGGGAGGCCCCTTCCGGCAGGATCACCCCGGCCATCAGGTAGAGTTTGTCCTGGACCGGGATAAAGCCCGGAGGCACCGTCCTGAACATCAGGCCGGTACCAACCAGAAGCAGGGCGTAGACCACGAATACCGCGCCACGCCGGCGCAGGGACCGGGACACACCCCCCTGGTACTTTTCAGCACTGGCGTTGAAGAAGCGGTTAAAGGGCCGGAACAGCCAGCCAAACAGGAAGTCGATCACCCTCTGCAGCCGGTCCTTGGGGGCGCTGTGGGGCTTGAGCAACATGGCCGCCAGCGCCGGGGACAGGGTCAGCGAGTTGACGGTGGAGATCACCGTGGAGATGGCGATGGTCACCGCGAACTGCCGGTAGAACTGGCCGGTGACGCCGGACAGGAAGGCCATGGGCACGAACACCGCACACAGCACCAGGCCGATGGCGATGATGGGGCCGGATACTTCCTTCATGGCCTGGTGGGCCGCCGCCAGCGGGCTCAGGCCCTCCTCGATATTGCGTTCGACGTTCTCCACCACCACGATGGCGTCGTCCACCACGATACCGATGGCCAGCACCAGCCCGAACAGGGTCAGGGTATTGATGGTGTAGCCCAGCAGGAAGAGCGCACCAAAGGTACCCACCACGGATACCGGCACCGCCAGCAACGGGATGATCGAGGCCCGCCAGGTCTGCAGGAACAGGGTGACCACCAGCACCACCAGCAATACTGCTTCCAGCAGGGTGGCGACTACGGCTTTTATGGAATCACTCACGAAGATGGTGGTGTCGTAGACGGCCTCGTACTCCACCCCGTCGGGGAACCGGGTCTCCAGCTCGTCCATGGTAGCAACGACCTGCTCACGGATATCCAGGGCATTGGCGCCGGGTGCCTGGAAGATGCCGATGGCCACCGCGTCCTTGCCGTCCAGTTGGGAACGGAGAGTGTAGTCGCCGGCCCCCATCTCCAGACGGGCCACGTCCTCCAGTTGCAGCAGTTCGCCGTTATCGCCCCGCTTGAGGACGATATTCCCGAACTCCTCGACGGTTTCCAGGCGTCCACGGGCGTTGATCAGGGTCAGGAAATCGCTGTCCGGTACCGGTTCGGCGCCAATCTGGCCAGCGGACACCTGCACATTCTGCTCCCGCATGGCCCGGACCACATCGCTGGCGGTCAGCCCCCGGGCGGCGATTCGCTCCGGATCCAGCCAGGCGCGCATGGCGTAGTCACCACCACCGAAGATCTGGGCATCCCCTACCCCCTGGATGCGGGCCAGCCGGTCCCGCACATGCAGCCGCGCATAGTTGCGCAGGTACAGGGTGTCGTAGGTGGCATCCGGTGATGTCAGGTGCACCACCATCAGGAAGGTGGGCGACTGTTTCTGGGTGGTCACTCCCTGGCGTCGCACCGCCTCCGGCAACCGTGCCTCAGCCTGGCTGACGCGATTCTGCACCCGCACCGTGGCCTCCTCGGCGTCGGTACCGGGCCGGAAGGTTACGGTCATCTGCAGCACGCCGTCCGATCCGGCCACGGACTTGAAGTACATCATGTCCTCAACCCCGCTGATGGCTTCTTCCAGCGGCGTTGCCACGGTTTCGGCGATCTCCTTGGGGTTGGCGCCGGGGTAGACGGTACGCACCACCACCGACGGCGGCACCACCTCCGGGTACTCGCTGACCGGCAGGTTGGGGATGGATATCAGGCCGATGGCGAAGATGATAATGGACAGGACCGCCGCAAAGATGGGCCGATCCACGAAAAATCGGGAGAAATTCATGGCAATAACTCCTGGACGACGACCCTGGTTGGCTCGTCGGGTTTACTCGTTAATGTGCCGGATATCAGCCCGGCCGGTTTACGGCCGGGCTGCGGTCAGGGCTGGACTACCGCGATGGTGTCGTCCTGGCGTGTGTCCAGTGCTTCCATGGCAACCCGTTGCGGGTTCACTTCCATCCCGGCCCCGAAGACCTTCTGCACACCATTGACGATGACCCGGTCTCCGCTGCTGAGCCCGTCACGGATCACCAGCAGGTCATCCACCTGCCGACCGGTGGTGACCTGTCGGCGCGCCGTACGGTTGCTGTCATCCACCACGTACACGAACCGTCGGTCCTGGTCGGTGAGGACCGCCTTGCGGGTCACCAGCAGCGCCTGGTCAAGCTCTGCCACCGGCATTTCCACCCGGGCAAACTGGCCAGGCCGGATCAGGCCGTCGGGATTGTCCAGTACCGCCCGGTACTGCAGGGTCCCGGTGCCGGGATCCAGCCGGTTGTCGACGAAGTCGAGCTGGCCCCGGTACGTCTCGCCGTCCCCGCCACCAAGATCAATACGCAGGGCCTGGGCATGGCCGCTAGCCATCAGTTGCCGGCTCTCGAACGCGGTCTTTTCATCCGCCTGGAAGTAAACGTGCACCGGGTTCACCGACACAACCGTGGTCAACAGCGTCTGGTCGGCGTTGGCCAGATTGCCCCGGGTTACCAGGGCACGACCGGTGCGGCCACTGACCGGCGCGATTACCCGGGTGTACTGAAGGTCCAGTTCGGCGGTATCCAGGGCGGCTTCTGCAGCATCCACCCGCGCCCGGGCGTTCATCAGTGCCGCCTGACGCTGGTCATGCTCCTCCCGGGAGATGGCCCGGCTTTCCAGCAGGGTTCTGGCGCGCCTGGCCTCACTGCTCGCCAGCTCCAGCCCGCTCCTGGCCTGGGCCAGATCCGCCCGTGCTGCCTGGGCCCGGGCCTCATAGGGACGTGGGTCAATCTGGAACAGCAGGTCCCCGGCTTCCACCAGTTCCCCCTCCTCAAAGGCCACTTCCTGGATATATCCGCTGACCCGGGGCCGCAAGTCCACCGTTTCCGCAGCCTCGACACGGCCGGTAAACGACTCCCACAGGGTCACCGGCCGGACCACCACTTCGGCCACATCCACCTCCGGTGGCGGTGGCGCGACCGCGGTCTCTTCACTCTGGGCCCGGCATCCGGCCAGCGCCGTTGTCAGCAATAGAGCCAGGGCCAGCGCCCGGCCGAATCCGCTGAGATATCTTCCTGTCAGACTTTCCATGGTTCCTCGCTCCGCATTTTCTTTCGGACCGCCTTTTGGGCGTTCCCGTCCACTGAATGATCCGGGTTGGATCGAACAACAAGTCGGTTGGGTGGGGTTTGATTCGACATCCAATCTATTTCCTCAAGTTAACTTGAGGTCAACCATGACATTCAGGGCTTTTTTCATGATTGTCATAGCTATGGCCTATCATGGCCTCGACCGGTCCAGGGCGGTTACCCCGGAAGATCATCTAAGATAAGGACGCGAGGGATGATGGCGGTAGCGGGTTACTGCCGGAAGATTGCCTGATTCTGTAACTGGCTCTTGTCAGTAATGAAAACCGGGCTGAATGGTGGGAAAAACCGTTATAGTGAATGTACGGTTGCAGTCCTGTTTCACATTTCACTTACCCGTTGATGGCTGGGACGGGGGGGGAGGAACGGGTTGCCGATTTCTGTCTGTTGATTGCCTGATCCTGCAAGGGTACCTGAATAAACGTACGATTCAGGCTGCGAAGGATTATACTTCCGCCGACAAGGAGGAGCGCCGAATGACTGCCATCATGCCCGGATTTTCCACCCGCCCCATTAGCACTACCCAACAACAGCTGGCACGTGTGGTCAGCCAATGGACCAACCAGCAGGGTATACAGGATTCCGCCATCGAAGGCGTGGAGCTGATCCGCAGTGACCAGCCCACCAGCTGCGCTTCTTCGGTGTACGAACCGTCCCTGTGTTTCGTCATTCAGGGCACCAAGACCATAGAGTTCGGTGACCGGCGGATCGAGTACACTCCCCTGACCTACCTGGCCAGCTCCGTTCACCTGCCGGTACTGGGGCGGGTGGAGCACGCCACCCCCGAGCTCCCCTATCTGGCGGCAAAACTGACCGTACCGCCCGAGGAAGTGGCGGACCTGCTGCTGGAACTGGGCGACAAGGTACCCAGGTATGACGCCGGCGATATCTGTAGCGAAGTGGAATGCGGCCTGTGCATGTCACCCATGGATGAGGCCATGCAGGATTCCCTCTACCGGCTGCTGCGGTTACTGGATACTCCGGCGGACATTCCCGTGCTCGCACCCCTGGCCCGACGGGAGATTATCTACCGGAGCCTGATGGGGGAAATGGGGCCGCGCATGCGCAAGTTTGCCGCCACCGACTCCCAGGCACACCGGATTTCCCGGGTCATCTCGGCACTGAAGGATCGTTACGATCGGCCTTTAAGGGTTCGTGAGCTGGCCCGGACCGTCAACATGAGCGAATCCACCCTGTACCACACGTTCAAGCAGGTGACCCGCATGTCGCCCCTGCAATTCCAGAAGAAACTCCGCCTGCACGAGGCGAGGCGGCTGATGCTGGCAGAGGGCCTGGAAGCTGCCACTGCCAGCTATCGGGTCGGCTATGAGAGTCCGTCCCATTTCAGCCGGGAGTACAGCCGCATGTTCGGTGCCCCACCCCGTGCCGACGTTGTCCAGCTCAGGGGTCAGGGACAGGCCACGGAGCCGGCCTGATGTCCTACCCAGGCAGGCGGGCGATCAGCTCGCCTGCCTGGGGACACCTTCGGTCTCGCTGGTGTCGTCCCGGGGCCAGCCGGGGTCGGGACTGAACCGGTCACCATAGCGTTGCGCCAAGGTGTCGAGAGTGCGGCGGATATCCTCGGCTCCCCGCCGGTGGGCATAGGCCATGGGACCTCCCCGGAACGGGGCGAAGCCGGTGCCAAAGATCATGGCGCCGTCTGCCAGGTCCTCGTTGTCGATAACCTCCTCCCTAAGGCAAGCCCGGCAGGCATTAAGCATGGGCAGCAGCAGGCGGTCGAGGGTGTCCTTCGGTGCGCTGGGCACCTTGTCTTCCTTTTCCGCCTTGCCTTTTTTCCAGTGATACAACCCCTTGCCAGTCTTCCGGCCCAGGTCACCGTTTTCCACCATCTCTTCAAGCCATGCCGGCGGAGGTGGCATCGGTGTGTCCAGCCGGTCGCGGAGCATAGTCGCCACGCTGAGGCAGATATCCAGTCCCACCTGGTCGGCCAGTTCCACCGGTCCCACGGGCATGCCGAACTTTTCCGCTTCCCGGTCGATGGTTTCAGCGGCAATGCCTTCATCCAGCATGACCATGGCTTCCATCAGGTAGGGCGTCAGCACACGGTTGACGAGGAACCCTGGGGCCGTGGTCACCGGTGCCGGCAGGCGGTCGATCTGGCCGGTAAAGGCCAGTGCCCGGTGGACCAGGTCCTGGTCCACCTGGTCATGGCTCACCACTTCCACCAGCGGCATCATGGCCACCGGATTGAAGAAGTGCAGGCCCACCAGCCGACCGGGCTCCTTGAGCTTGTCCCGGAGGGTTTCCAGGGGAATGCTGGAAGTGTTGGTGGCCAGGATGGCGGAATCCTTCATTCGCGCCTCGGCCTCTTCGTACACCTTCTGCTTGATCTCCACCTTCTCGGGTACCGCCTCCAGCACCAGATCCGCATGTTCAACCCCGTTATTGCCGAAGTCGGGGATCAGGCGATCGAGGATCTCCCGGCGTTGGTCGGGTGAGCGGTGCTTCCGGTCGCACAAGCCCGATAGCTTGCCAACCGCCTTGGCGACCTTTTCCGGTTCCATATCAAACAGGGTGACGGACAAGCCATTGAACGCGCACCAGCCGGCGATGTCCGCCCCCATCTCGCCGGCGCCCACCACGTGGACATGACGGACCGGTTCCGCATCGGTACGGGTCAGGCCCTTCATTTTTTCCTGCAGGAAGAAGACCCTCACCAGGTTGCGGGAGGTTTCGGTCATCAGCAGGTCGGCAAAGGAGTCCACCTCCGCGCGGAGCATGGCATCGTCGTCACCCCCATGCTTTTCCCACAGGCGAATCAGGGCTTCCGGCGCCGGGTAGTGTTCCGGTGGCGCCTTCTCGGCACTTTTTGACCGCATCTGGCGGGTTTCCAACTGCCTTGCTGGCCCGCTACTGAGCACCCGGCCCCGCAACCCATGGCCGGCGGGATCGATATCACCTTTCACGGCGGCGGCAACCGCAGCCGCCACATGACGTTCCTCCACCACCTGATCGACAATGCCAAGCCTGCGGGCCTTCTGGTGGGGAACCGTCTTGCCGGTGAGCATCAGGGTCATGGCTTCCATGGGGTCAATCAGGCGCGTCAGCCGGGCGGTGCCCCCGAGCCCGGGGTGCAGCCCCAGCTTCACTTCCGGGAAACCAAGTTTGGCCCCGGGGATCGCCAGGCGGTAGTCGCAAGCCAGCGCCAGTTCCAGACCGCCACCCAGGCAGGAGCCGTGGATCACCGCCACGGTGGTATAGGGTGCCTGTTCCAGGCGATTGACCACTTCATGGGCCCGGGCAAGTTTTTCAGCGGCTTCGTTCCGGGACTCCAACTGACTGAACTCGCCAATATCGGCGCCCAGGCAGAAACCGCTGGCCTTGACGGATCGAATCACCAGGCCTTCGGGGCGCTGCTGATCGAGACGTTGCAGGACGGCTTCCAGTTCTTCCAGCACTTCCGTGGAAACCACATTGGCAGAGGCATCCTCTTTGTCGAAGGTCAGCCAGGCAACACCCTGCTGGTCCAGGGCCAGCTTCCAGTGGCTCCATTCCGCGCTATCCGTTGGCTGCTCCGGCCCCCTTTCCATCTCACGGGTGGCCAGTATCTGAAGAATGTGACCGGTCATGGTGTCCTCCTTTCCCTGCAAGGGGCTTTTCGGAAAACGAATGGAACAGCGGCTACAGCGCTTCAATCATCATGGCGCCGGACTGTCCGCCGCCAATACATTCAGTGGCCATACCCTGTTTCAGGCCCTTGCGGCGAAGGGCGTTCATCAGGTGCAGGACGATACGGTTACCGCTGGTGCCGACCGGGTGACCGATGGCCACGGCGCCGCCGTCCACATTCAGCCGTTCCCGGTCCAGTCGCCCCAGGGGCTCATCCAGGTCCAGGGCCGCCCGGGTGAACTCCTCGTCCTCCCAGGCCTCCAGGCAGGCCAACACCTGGGCGGCAAAGGCCTCGTTGATTTCCCACAGGTCCATATCGTTCAGACCCTTGCCATGGCGTTTAAGGATGGCACTGGCGCTAAGCACCGGGCCCAGGCCCATGATCTTCGGATCCAGCGCGGACCATTCGCTGTCCACAATCACGGCCTTGGGTTCAAGGCCGTACTTTTTCACGGCCTCTTCGGAAGCCAGGATCATCCAGCTGGCGCCATCGGTGACCTGGGAGCTGTTACCGGCGGTGACCTTGCCGTAGGGCGGTTCGAACACCGGCTTGAGTCCCGCCAGAGCATCCTCCGAGGTGTCGGGCCGCACCCCGTCGTCGTGCTGGTGGAGGGTGCCGTCCGGTGCCACCGCCGGAATAACCTCGCCCTCCAGCCAGCCCTCGTCCACGGCCCTGGCCAGGCGCTGATGGCTGGTGACGGCGTACCGGTCCGCCGCTTCCCGGCTGATGTTGAATTGCTGGGCCAGCACTTCTGCAGTCTGGCCCATGCTCAGGCCCACCACCGGGTCGGTCAGGCCCTTTTCCAGGCTGATCTGGGGTTTGAAGTCGGTGGGGGAAAAGTCGGCCACCTGACGGGCGTAGTCCTGGGGCGATGAGGCGCTGTTGAGGTCCGCCAGCCAGTCCACCGCATCCCGTCCCAGCACCATAGGCGCATGGCTCAGGGCTTCGGTGCCCCCGGCCAGGATGAGATCGGAACTGCCCTCGCGGATGTACTTGTAGGCGGTATCCAGGGACTGCATTCCCGAACCGCAATTGATCTGTACCGTGAAGGCGGGCATGGCCTCCCCCATGCCCAGCCTCAGAGCCGCCACCCGCGCCGGGTTCATCTCTGACGGAACCACATTCACGCAGCCCAGGATCACCTGGTCATAGGCGTCGGCGGGGATGTTCTGGCGCATCAGCAGGGGGCGACCACACTGCACCGCCAGGTCTACCGGCGAAAATGGCCCCGGCCGGCCCCTGGCCTTCAGGAACGGGGTTCTGGCGCCATCCACGAGATAGACCTTGCGCCGCTCGGGAGAGGAGTTGGACGTGGAGCGTTCTGTTACCGTGCTGGTGGTCATCGGCTTACCTCCGTCGGCTGGACAAACGGGTTGTCTACCCAACACCCTTGACCCGGGCCGCCATAACTTCAAGGGCACCGGGGCAGGGTTTACGGTAAAACCTCAATAACGACCAAAGCTTCGGCGAAGGTTACGATAAGGACAGAGAAGGATCAGGCAACTTTGCGGTCACTACCTGAGGCGCCAAGGCAGGCCAGCATGGGGGCAACTTCCCGGAGCTTCCGGGCTCGGGGCCACAGTTGCTCGGCTTCGGTGAAACCCAGGCGCAGGTAACTGAGCCACTGCTTGATGCGACCGGTGACGAAGCGGTCCTCAAGACGGGTTTGCAGGGCGGCGGCGTAATCCTCGATCAACGCGACGGCTTCGGGCCAGGTCATGGGCACAACCTGCTCCCCTGCCTGGCTGGCCCTGATCCGCCGGGCCAGGTCCGGGCGGGCAATCAGGCCCCGGCCGATCATGACATCGTCACAACCGGAGATGTCCCGGCAGCGCCAGTACTGCTCCACGGTCCAGATTTCACCGTTGGCGATGACCGGGATATCAAGCACCTCCCTCACCCGGGCGATCTCCTCCCAGTACGCCGGCGGTCGGTAACCATCCACCTTGCTGCGGGCATGGATGACCAGTTCGGCGGCACCGGCTTCCTGCAGGGCCTGGCCACAGGCGATGCCCATGGAGCGGTCGTCATAGCCAAGGCGCATCTTGGCGGTGACCGGAATGTGCTCCGGCACGGCCCGGCGGACGGCGGCGGTAATGTTGTGCATCAACTCGGGTTCGCGCATCAGCACGCAGCCGCCCTTGTGTTTGTTGACGGTCTTGGCGGGGCAGCCGAAATTGATATCCACCTGCCCCGCCCCCAGTTCCACGGCGCGAACACCGTGCCGCCCCATCATCTCCGGGTTGGAACCCAGCAACTGGATAGCCACCGGCGTACCCGCCCGGGTCACGCAGCCATGGTGCAGTTCCGGGGCGTACTTGTAGAAGATTCGTGGCGGCAGCATGCCATGGGTGACCCGGATAAACTCGGTCACACTGCGATCGATCCCTCCGACTCCGGTCAGGGTTTCCCGGATGGGGGCGTCAACCAGGCCTTCCATGGGGGCCAGAATGATTCGCATGGATGCTCCCGATAGGGGTCGATGGTCAGGAAATGAACGGGAACGGATTGTAAGGCAATTCGGGGAGTGTGAACAGGCGGGAAAACCGGCGCCCCGAAGGGCGCCGGGTCAGTTTCAGGACTGGACGTCGAAGCGGTCGTTGTTCATGGCCTTGGTCCAGGCGGCCACGAAGTCCTTCACGAACTTCTCTTCGTTGTCGTCCTGGGCGTACACCTCGGCGTAGGCCCGGAGGATGGAGTGGGAACCGAACACCAGGTCCACCCGGGTGGCCGTCCACTTCACCTGGTCAGTCTTCCGGTCACGGACCTCGTAGAGACCATTGCCGGTCGGCTTCCAGGCGTAGGCCATGTCGGTCAGGTTGACAAAGAAGTCGTTGGTCAACTGGCCTTCACGGTCGGTGAACACACCGTGCTTCGTACCGCCATAGTTGGCGCCCAGGGCACGCATGCCACCGATCAGCACGGTCATCTCCGGGGCGGTCAGGCCCATGAGCTGGGCGCGGTCCAGCAGCATTTCCTCCGGCTTGACCACATAGTCCTGCTTCAGCCAGTTGCGGAAGCCATCCGCCAGCGGCTCCAGCGGATCGAAGGACTCCGCATCGGTCATCTCGTCGGTGGCGTCACCGCGGCCTTTGAGGAAAGGCACGCGGATATCGTGGCCCGCGGCCTTCGCGGCTTTCTCGATACCCACGCTGCCAGCGAGCACAATAATGTCAGCAACGCTGGCACCGGTGTCGGCGGAGATCTGCTCATAGACCTTAAGCACCTTGGCCAGGCGCTCGGGCTCGTTGCCTTGCCAGTTCTTCTGGGGCGCAAGGCGGATACGGGCCCCGTTGGCGCCACCGCGCATGTCGGAGCCACGGTAGGTGCGGGCACTGTCCCAGGCGGTGCTGACCATTTCGGCAATGGACAGACCACTGTCGGCGATCTTTTCCTTGACCACTTCCTCGACGTAGTTGGTATTACCTGCCGGGATCGGATCCTGCCAGATCAGGTCTTCGTCCGGCACTTCCGGGCCGATGTAACGCGGCTTCGGACCCATGTCCCGATGGGTCAGTTTGAACCACGCCCGAGCGAAGGCATTCTGGAATTTTTCGGGATTCTTACGGAAATCCTCCAGAATCGCGCGATAGGTCGGGTCCATCTTCATGGCCATGTCGGCATCGGTCATGATCGGGTTGTGGCGGATGGACGGATCACTGGCGTCCACGGGCTTGTCTTCTTCCTTGATGTCGACAGGCTCCCACTGCTGGGCTCCGGCGGGACTCTTACGGAGTTCCCACTCATGGTCCAGCAACATGTCGAAGTACCCCATGTCGAACTTGGTGGGCTCCTTGGTCCAGGCGCCTTCAATACCAGAGCTTACGGCGTTACTGGCCCTGCCGCTCATGTTGGGGTTGTGCCAGCCGAAGCCTTGCTGTTCGACGTCGGCGGCTTCCGGTTCCCGTCCGAGGGCTTCGGCGTCACCATTACCGTGGCACTTGCCAACGGTGTGGCCACCCACTGTCAGGGCAGCGGTTTCCTCGTCGTTCATGGCCATGCGGGCAAAGGTCTCTCTCACCTGCTCGGCGGTCTTGAGCGGATCCGGGTTGCCGTTGACGCCTTCCGGATTCACATAGATCAGGCCCATCTGAACCGCCGCCAGCGGATTTTCCATAGTGCTGGGATCTGCCACGTCCTCGTAACGCTCGTCGGATGGCGCCAGCCACTCCTTTTCCGCTCCCCAGTAGACGTCTTTCTCGGGGTGCCAGATATCCTCGCGGCCAAAGGAGAAACCGAAGGTCTTCAGGCCCATGGTTTCATAGGCAGCATTGCCCGCCAGGATCATCAGATCGGCCCAACTGATTTTGTTGCCGTACTTCTTCTTGATCGGCCACAACAGACGACGTGCCTTATCGAGACTGACGTTGTCGGGCCATGAGGCGAGCGGTGCAAAGCGCTGGTTGCCGGTACCGCCGCCACCACGGCCATCGGCAAGCCGGTAACTGCCGGCCGCGTGCCAGGCCATGCGGATCATCAGGCCGCCATAGTGCCCCCAGTCGGCCGGCCACCAGTCCTGGCTGTCGGTCATCAGCGCGTGCATGTCTTTCTTGAGGGACTCGAAGTCAAGTTTGCGGACTTCCTCGCGATAGTCGAAGTCCTCCCCCATCGGGTCGGTCTTGCGGTCATGCTGGTGCAGGATGTCGAGGTTCAGACCTTCCGGCCACCAGGCGGTGTTGTTCTGGCTTGCTGAAGTGCTACCACCGTGCATGACGGGGCATTTACCGCCACTGTTATTATCTGTCATCGGTCTCTCCTGTTTACTGCATTGGCAAAGGGCATCTTTGGCAAGAGCACTCCTTAATATAGGTCATCCTCGGGCGCCTGCTTCCTGATTGACTTGAAGCTTTTCTAACACCGTTATAGCGGATGGCTATGGTGCTCCATGAGTTGCTGGGTTCCCGTCAGGTTGTTACTGGGCCATGGCATAGTTGCCCCAGTAACTTACCAGGATGGTCAGCGTCTCTTTCCAGGGGGCAACCGCTTTCGCTTGGATAACTGACATGGCTCAACTCCTTCCCGATCGGTACGACCACACCATAGCCCGCGGACCATCAAGAGATGAAATTGATTAAAAGTAACTTCCTGAAAGCTTTTATTTATCGATAACAGTCAGGATGACGGGTGGGATAGCGACCGGCTATTACAGTCGTTCAATGGAGGCGAACTTGCCCTGGTCGTCGAACAGGATGCGGAAGCTGCCGTGAATGCCATCACGGAGGTAGAAGCGGGAGAGGATGCGGGCCGGGAAGCGGACGGAGCGTCCGTCCCGGGCCGTGGTGTGGACATCCTTGGCCGCCCCGTTATAGAGCTTGATCCACTCTTCCGGTCCGATCTGGATGTCCACGATGATTTCTTGCATGGTTTTTCTTGCGTTGGGTGGCAGGTGCGACTCGGTATCATTTTATGGGACACGCCGTGAATACGTCCCTGTAGGCTCTTCAAGAACGTCCATGTTTTTGAAGGTCCCATAAAATAATCCCGAGTCGCACCCCTGAATCACGGGGAAACCCTTAACTATCCAGGGCTAGTTTGAAAGCTCCAACAACAACCGGTTAAGCCGACTCACATACGCACCCGGGTCTTTAAGCTGTTCCCCGCTGGCTAGGGTGGCCTGGTCGAAGAGGACGGCGGACAGTTCGCTGAAGCGTTCGTCACCCTTCTCGCTTTCCAGGCGCTGGACCAGCGGGTGGTCCACGTTAACTTCAAAGATGGGCTTGCTGTCCGGTACCTTCTGGCCGGCGGCTTCCATGATCTTCTTCATCTGATTGCCCATGTCGAACTGACCCACCACCAGGCAGGCCGGTGAGTCGGTCAGGCGCTTGGTGACGCGCACTTCCTGGACACGGTCCTGCAGGGCGGCCTTGAGGCGTTCCAGCAGGCCTTCATGTTCCTTTTCGGCCTCTTCCTGCTGCTTCTTGTCGTCCTCGGTTTCCACCTCGCCCAGGTCCAGGTCGCCACGGGCCACGTCCTGGAGTTGCTTGCCGTCGTATTCGTTGAGGTAACCCATCATCCACTCGTCGATACGGTCGGAGAGGATCAGTACCTCGATGCCCTTCTTGCGGAAGACTTCCAGGTGGGGGCTGCTGCTAGCTGCCGTATGGCTGTCGGCGGTGATGTAGTAGATCTTGTTCTGCCCTTCTTTCATGCGACCGATGTAGTCGTCCAGGGACACGTCCTGGGTGCTCTCGCCGGTGTGGGTGGAGGCGAAGCGCAGCAGGCCGGCGATTTTCTCGCGGTTGCCGAAGTCTTCCGCCGGGCCTTCCTTGAGCACGGAGCCGAATTCGTTCCAGAAGGTCTGGTAGTCCTCCGGGGTCTTCTTGGCCATCTTCGACAGCATGTCCAGCACCCGCTTGGTCATGGCGTTGCGGATGGATTCCACGGTGCTGTCGTTCTGCAGGATTTCCCGGGACACGTTCAGGGACAGGTCGTTGGAGTCGATCACACCCTTGGTGAAGCGCAGGTACAGGGGCAGGAACTGCTCGGCGTCGTCCATGATGAACACCCGCTGCACGTAGAGCTTCAGGCCACGGGGCGCTTCACGGTTGTACAGGTCGAAGGGCGCCCGCTTGGGGATGTACAGCAGGCTGGTGTAGTCGAGCTTGCCCTCCACCTTGTTATGGGACCAGGTGAGCGGGTCCTCGAAGTCGTGAGCGATGTGCTTGTAGAACTCCTTGTACTCCTCGTCCTTGATCTCGGTACGCGGCAGGGTCCACAGGGCGGTGGCGTCGTTGACGGTTTCGTACTCGTCCTTTTTCTCCTCTTCCTCGGACTCGACCTTCATGATGACCGGGAAGGAGATATGGTCGGAGTACTTCTTCACCAGGTTGCGCAGGCGCCAGCCGTCGGCAAAGTCCTTCTCGTCCTTCTTCAGGTGCAGCACGATGCGGGTGCCGCGGTTGTCCAGATCCACGTTCTCGATGGTGAACTCGCCATCACCGCTGGACTCCCAGTGCACGCCTTCGCTTTTGTCACTGCCGGCACGACGGGTAAACACTTCCACCCGGTCCGCCACGATGAAGGCGGAGTAGAAACCGACGCCAAACTGGCCGATCAGCTTGCTGTCCTTCTTCTCGTCGCCGGAGAGCTGCTTGAGGAATTCGGCGGTGCCGGATTTGGCGATGGTGCCCAGGTTCTGGATGATGTCGTCCCGGGTCATGCCGATACCGTTGTCGGCCAGGGTGACGGTGCCGGCCTCGGCATCGTAGTCCAGGCGGATCTTCAGGTCCGGATCGCCCTCGTACAGGCTGTCGTCCTTCAGGGCCGCGAAGCGCAGCTTGTCTTCCGCGTCGGACGCGTTGGAGATCAGCTCCCGCAGGAAGATTTCCTTGTTGGAGTACAGGGAGTGGATCATCAGTTGAAGCAGTTGCTTCACCTCGGTCTGGAAGCCAAGGGTTTCTTTGCGGGTTTCAACCGTCATGGTGGGGTGTCTCCTGCTTTCTTGTACACACGAATACGACAGGCGCCGCCTGCCTCAGTCAGGGCAAACGGCGCGGTTAACCATTACGTGGAGCTAAATTTGGGGGCCCGGCGGGGCTTTTCAAGGCTTATGATTGGGCGATGACGTCCGACGTTACTGGTCCAGAAGGAAATGCGCCCGTGCGGTGGCGATGGGCTCCCGGCGGGATTTCTGCCAGGCATTGATCATCACGTTGGCCACCCGGTTGCCCTGGCGGGTCAGGTGGCACTCGGCGTAGGTCTCCCGGTCCAGGCCGGCGCGCAGGTAGTCCAGGGAGAAGTCCACGATCCGGGGCACCCGGAAGGTGTCCTGGGACATCATCAGGTAGATGGCGGCGGACACTTCCATGAACCCACCGATCACGCCGCCGTGGATGGCCGGCAGCAGCGGGTTGCCCAGGTTGGAGTCCTTTCGGGGCAGGCGGAAGATCAGGTCATCCCCGAAGCGTTCGCACTGGAGGCCGATGTAGCCGGCGTAAGGGATGCTTTCAAGCAACGGAGTGAAATTACCGGTTTCGCGGGTTTGCCGCAGCACCTCTGCCATGTTCATTGAGGTACCGTTCATTGCTCTACCCCGGCGATCATGTCACGGAAGGCCTTGGGCGTCGCCTCCTTGCCGATACGCATGAAGGTACCAACGCAGGTGGCAACGACTTCACCGTCTTCCTGGAAAGCCTCGCAGCGGGTGAAGGCGATGTTGCGGGTCATCTTGCGGATCTCCGCCCGGGCATGGACCGGCTTGCCCGGTTCCGCCGGGCGCATGTAGTCCACCCTCAGGTCCAGCGTGGGGCAAAGCTCGAAATCGTCCAGGCCACAGATCATCACCGAACCGGAGGTGGTGTCCATCAGCGTGGTGATGGCGCCACCATGGATCACACCGGTTTCCGGATTACCGATGATCCGTTCGCTGTAGGGCAGGCTCAGCGTCAGTTGCCCCGGGGCGGCATCCACCACGGTCAGGCCAAGTTCCCGGGCCTGGTTCAGGGTGTTGATGAACCGTTCGACACGGTCCGCGAGGTCTTTGTCAGTCATAGCAGTCCTGTGATTTACCGGAAAAACGCGCCGGGATCATACCCCATTTCAGGTTTCCCCTGAACATTGCCCCTGGTATCCCGCAGTAGGTCAACGAATTACCCAGACGGACACTAGCTCCAGCTACAGATTCCGTTATCATTGACAATGTTCCGTTCCGCACTTTCCGCGAGGGCCGGCACCGCCCCCGGAAAACCGGACGGTCAGGACAACATTACAGGACCAAAGACGTAATCTGGCAAGGAGATCCCAGTGAAACCATGTTATTCCAGCAGGGCCAGGATGGCTCTTCTATTTCTGATCAGCGCCCTGATCATGATGACCAGCGGTTGTGCCACCAATCCCGTAACCGGGAAGACGCAACTGTCGCTGATTGGAGAGGGTGAGGAACACCAGATGGGGCGGGAGAACTACCAGCCCACCATCCAGACCCAGGGCGGGCGCTTCTACCTGGACCCGGAACTGACCGTCTACATCCAGGAGGTGGGCAACAAGCTGGCCGAAGTCAGCGATCGCCCCGACCTGCCCTACGAGTTCGCCGTACTCAACAGCAGCGTGCCCAATGCCTGGGCCCTTCCCGGGGGCAAGATCGCCATCAACCGGGGCCTGCTGGTCAAGCTGGAAGACGAGGCCCAGCTAGCCTCGGTGCTGGGCCATGAGATCGTTCATGCCGCCGCCCGTCACAGCGTACAACGGATGCAACAGGGGATGCTGCTGAGTGCCGGCATGGCCGGAATTGGCCTGGCCCTCGGGGACAACGAGTGGGGCGGGCTGATCATGGGCGGTGCGGCCGTCGGCAGCCAGATGGCCCTGGCCCAGTACAGCCAGTCCCACGAACTGGAATCGGATCGCTATGGCATCGAATACATGGTGGAGGCAGGCTACGATCCCCAGGCGGCGGTTGAGCTTCAGGAGATTTTCCTCAAGCTGTCCGAGGGACAGCAGTCCAGCTTTATCGATGGCCTGTTTGCCACCCACCCGCCTTCCCAGGCCCGCGTGGACGCGAATCGCAAGCTGGCCGAGAAGTACGGCACCGGTGGCTACCGGGGCCGTGAGGAGTATCAGGACAGGATTGCCGAAGCCAAACGTCTACAGCCCGCCTATGAGCTGCACGACGAAGCCCTGAAACTGGCCGGCGAAGAGGACTACCAGGCTGCTCTCGCCAAGGTCAACGAGGCGATCGAGATGGCCCCCCGCGAGGCAGCGTTCTTCGCCACCCGGGCACGGATCCAGGAAGCACTGGAAAACCCCGAGAAAGCGACGGAAGACTACGACCGCGCCGTGGAGCTGTATCCGGAGATGTTCAGCTATCGCCTGTATCGAGGCCTGAATGAACTGGACAAGGGTAACATCGATAAGGCGCAGGCGGACCTGGAAGCCTCCGCCCAGGTGGTTCCGACCTCCATCGCCTACCTGAGACTGGGGGATATCGCCGCCCAGAGGGGTGACCGGAACAAGGCGGCCGCCTACTACAATGAAGTTGCCAAGGCCGGGGGCGAGATCGGCGAAGAAGCCCGTCGCAAGCTATCCAACCTGCAGTAACCAGGCGTAGTGCCCCGTCTGGGTGATTCGTTAAACTACTGCGTGACGCTGAGGGCCCGGCGGGAATCTATCCCCCGCCGGGCCTTTTTCATCCCCACCCCGTCCCTGATTCAGGCATTGACTTGTTAGAGCAATAACTCTAAAACGGCAGTAAGAGGTCGGAAAAGCCACGGTCAATCTGTGGATTCTTCCGACAAAGGCTTTCCCAGGCTCAAAGCACAGGTGCCGCCCATGCTTGCAAAGCTGACCCGTTCCGCCGCCCTCAGGGCCAGACGACAGTACGTCCGGACCATGTTCCGGTTCATGGGCCACGCCCTGGAGGCCATTTCCCGCAGTGACCAGAAGGTGACCGACGACGCCCGTCCGTTGCCGGAAGGCTTTATCTTCCAGATGATGGTGCTGCCATCCGGTCCATCGCTGGTGCTGGAACATACCGGCCAGGGTGAGTTGCGATACCTGGGCGGTGACTATGATGGCAAGGTGGACCTGTCCATCCGCTTCAAGCACATGGCCCATGCCTTCCTGGTGCTGTCGTTCCAGGAAAAGACCACGGAAGCCTTTGCCAACGACCGCATGGTGGTCGATGGGGATATCGGTTACGGCGTCCGCATGACACGAATCCTTAACCGTCTGGAGTCCATCATCCTGCCAAGACTGATCGCCAGCCGGGCTGTTAAGGAGTACCCGGCGGATCTTGGCTTGCTGGAGAAGGTACCTGGCGCCATCGGCATCTATCGCCGGGTGCTCACCGGTATGATCCGGGATCTGAGAAAGGAGGCACTGCCGATATGAGCCGTTATTACGAGTTCTACTGCCCGGTCAAGGTTATCGCCGGCCAGGCCGCCCTGGAGCACCTGCCCTACGAACTGACCGGCATTGCATCCACCCGCCCCATGATCGTGACCGACCAGGGCGTCCGCTCGGCGGGTCTGCTGGATCCGGTGATTGCCGCCTGTCAGGAAAGCGACGTCACCATTGCCGCCATCTATGACGAGGTACCCCCGGACTCGTCCACCACCATTGTCCGGGACATCGCCAACCTCTACCGCCAGCAACAGTGCGACGCGCTGATAGCCATTGGCGGCGGCTCGTCCATCGACACCGCCAAGGCCGTCAACATCCTGGTGTCCGAGGGTGGCGACGATATCGCCGAGTACAGCGGCGCGGGCGTCCTCACCCGGCCGCTCAGACCCTTCTTCGTCATCCCCACCACCGCAGGCACCGGCTCCGAAGTCACTTCGGTGGCGGTGATCGCGGACCGGGAGCGGTCGGTCAAGCTGCCATTCACCTCGTCGTTCCTGCTGCCCAATGCCGCCATCATCGACCCCCGGATGACCCTGACACTGCCACCGCAGATTACCGCCGCCACGGCCATGGATGCACTGACCCATGCCACCGAAGCCTATACCTGCATGGCCAAGAACCCGCTCAGCGATGCCTATGCCACCGCTGCGGTCAAAAAGATCGGTCACTCCCTGCTGACGGTGATGAATAACCCGAGGGACGAGCAGGGCCGGTTGGATCTGGCGGAAGCCTCCACCATGGCGGGCATCGCCTTTTCCAACTCCATGGTGGGACTGGTCCACGCCCTGGGGCATGCCACCGGCGCCCTCTGCCACCTGCCCCACGGCCTGTGCATGAGCCTCTACCTGCCCTATGTGCTGGAGTACAACCTGGAGAAGATACGCGGGCCGCTGTCGGAACTCCTGCTGTACCTGGAGGGGCCGGAAGTCTGGACCGCAACGCCCGCCTCCCGACGTGCCGAAGCCACCATATCCGCTATCCGTCACCTGCGGGATGAGCTGCACCACCGTTGTGAGCTTCCCCGAACGCTCCGGGAGACCGGCAAGATCCGGGAAGATCAACTGGACGCCATCGCCCGCCAGGCACTGGATGATGGTGCCATTATCTACAATCCCCGTGAGGCCTCACTGAAAGATATACAGAACATACTTGAAAAAGCCTGGGGTTAGTACTCTGCGCGGCAGGAATCGCTCTGAGTCCCGGGATTTTCAGCGCTTTCCGGGTTGATTCGCATAGCGAAACCAGTGACAATCAGCCAACTTACCTTGGTCTATGCGTTCCAGGCATATTTTTTGGATAATGTGCTGACCAGGGTAGGCGGTCTTGCATGGAGCATTCAGTCCGAACCCTGCGGCATGGATGTCTGACAATTACATGAACCACCGCCTCCACAGGGTCTCTGTTGTCTATGCTGTGTGCTCCCATCCGCCGTCTTGTCATGGCCGCTCTCGTCGTTTTTCCCGTTGCCGGCCTGACCAGCGAAACCACCTCCGATAGCGAGGCGCCGGTCCTCAAACTGAATGTGTCCACCGGTGGCTATCCGCCCTACCTGATCGTCTCCGATGACCATGAGTACAGCGGCATTGCCTATGACGTGGTGACCCGCATCGCTGACCGGATGGGATATCGGGTGCAGGCCCACGAGATTCCCCGCAAGCGGGTGGACGACCTGTTGCTGGATGGCCTTATCGACGCCACCCCCCGTGCCCGTGAATGGACTGCGGAACCGGACAGATTCCTGTTCACCGATACCATTGTTCCGGTGCGGGAGGTATTCTTCAGTACCGCCGATTCGGACTTCCGGTACCAGGGAGAGCATTCGTTGAGGGGCATGACCCTGGTGACGCCCCTGGGATACAAGTACCCCGAACTGCAACCCCTGTTCGACAGTGGCGCCCTGGAAAGATACGAGGTATCCCAGGACCGGGATATCTTTACCTTCCTGCTGTTTGGTCAGGGCATCGACGCCGGTGTGGCAGACATGGCAGTCGGCCAGTGGATCATCCGCCAGAACGACTGGCAGGGCAAGTTCAAACACAGTGAACGGGCGATCAGCGAGTTCGGTTATCGGCTGATGGTACGCCCCGGCTGGACGTCATTTGTCGAGGCCTTCAACAATCGGCTTGAGCAGATGAAGGCCAGCGGTGAACTGGAGGAAATACTGGACCAGTACCGCTGACCCGTCATGCCCGCTGTTATTCCAGGCGCCGCAACTATTCCAGACGCCTCAATAATAGCATCGGGCTCACCTGCAGCACTGGCCTTAACTGCCAGCGTCCAAGCAGGGCCAGGACCACGGCACTGACCAGGGGAATTGGCAGCGCCACCGCCCAGTGCCACCGGAACTCGCCACCGAACATCCGGTATTGCAGGGCCCAGACCGCCGTCTCGGCAGCCAGTACGCCCAGGATACCCGCCATCAACCCGGCCAGGCCGAATTCCAGCATGGTGCTGCGTACCAGCAGGGACTGCTGACCACCCAGGGTCCGCAGCAGCGCCCCTTCTCGCTGCCGGTCCTGCAATGTGGCGCTCACCACCGCTGCCATCACCACCAGCGATGCCGCCAGGATCAGAGCCAGGATGGCCTCGATGGCCTGGGTCACCTGGCGGACGATCTGCTGGATGCGCTCGATAATGTGGTCCACCTCCAGCAACGACACCGTCGGGAACTGTCGCGTGAAATCGTTCAGCGCCGGCTTCTGGGACGGTGGCAGGTAAAAGCTGGTGATCCAGGTGGCGGGCAGCCCCTCCAGCGCACCGCCGGGCGGAAAGGCCATGTAGAAATTGGGCTTCATGCTTTCCCACTGCACGGTACGGATGCTGGTAATGGGCTCGGCAATGGTGTCCGAGCCCACGGTGAAACCCAGTACATCCCCCACTTCAACGCCCAGTTCGGCGGCCAGTTCCGCCTCCACGGACACCCCTTCCTGTTGCTGGTCGTTGACCCAGGCGCCGTCCACGATCCGGTTGTCCTCCGGGAGGTCATCCATCCAGGTGAGGTTCAGTTCCCGGTTCAGGGCGTTCACGCTGTCGTCCTTGCTGACCACCTGGCGCACCGGCTCGCCGTTGATCTCGGTAAGGCGTCCCCGAACCATGGGATAGACCGTATCCAGCACCTGCCCTCGTTCATCCCAGAAGGCTTCCACCTCGTCCACTGCCTCCGGGGCGATGTTGATCAGGAAATGGTTGGGCGTCTGTTCAGGAAGTTGCGCCTGCCAGTCCGCCAGTAGCGAGGAACGCACCAGGACCAGGGTGCTGGCCAGCATCAGGGTCATGGCGAACACGGCAATCTGGGACAGGCTGGAACGACGGTGGCGATACAGCCCCACCAGGGCCAGGCGCCAGGCATTGCCACCACCGGTTACCCGGCGCAGCCCCATCACCAGCACCCAGCCCAGGAACGCCAGGATGCCCAGTAGTGCCACCAGGCCACCGATCAGCGCCAGTACCAGCATGATCTCACGGGCATAGAGCCAGACCAGGCCGAAAATCGCCACCACGGCAATGGCAATATCGGTCCAGGCCCGACCGTCCGGTTCTCCCGGCTGGCTGCGCAACACGCGCATGGCCGGAACCTCCCGCAACCGGCGGATGGGCGGGTAGGCAAACGCGAACAGGGACACCAGCGCTGTGGCCAGTGCGGGGGCCAGGGCAGGCACATCCACCACGAAGGGCACGTCCTGCTCCAGCACCTGTTCCATCAGGTTATTAAGGAACGCATACACGGGCAGGGCCACCAGCAGACCGCCAGCCATGCCCACAACGCCCCACACGGCGAGCCGCGCCAGGTACATACGCCCGATCCGCTGGCCGGACAGCCCCAGGGTTTTCAGCAACGCCACCGTGTCCCGCTGGCCGACGGCGTACTGGCGGCTGGCAACCGCTACGGCGACCGAGGCCAGCAATACCGCGATACTGCCGCCTAGCAGCAGGAAACGCTCCGCCCGGTCCAGGGACTCCGACAGGGTGGCGCCGTCACGGATACTCTCCCATTCATGGGACGGCTCCAGACGGGGTTCGAGCCACTGGTGAAAGGCATTCAGCGCAGCCTCATCGCCGGCAAACAGGTTGATATACTCCACCCGGCTGCCTTCCTGGACCACCCCTGTGGCGTCTACATCATCCGCATGGATCATCACCCGGGGCGCCAGCCCGGCCATATTGAAGCCGCCGTCCGGCTCCCGCACCAGCAGCCCGGAGATTTTGAGCGTCAGGTTACCGATCTCCACGGAATCGCCCACCTCGAGTTCCAGCAGGCGCATCAGGCGTGGGTTGAGCCAGGCTTCACCGGGGCGCGGACCGTGATCCAGCACCTGCCGCTCACCATCGGGATGCGGCTGGTACTCCACCTGCCCCCTCAGGGGATAGTCGTCACTGACGGCCTTGACGGAGACCAGCTGGAAGCGTTCGCCACCACTGATCATGGTGGCAAATTCCACCATCCGGGCGGTTTCAAGGCCGCGGGAACGGGCCTGCTCCCGCCATTCCGGCGGGATGGGCTGGCCGTGCTCCGCCTCAAGCTGGCGATCACCGGCCAGGAAGGAACTGGCCGAGGTGATCAGGGTGCGCTGCAACTGGCTGGCAAACAGCGCGATGATGGCCACGGTCGCCACCGCGATCACCAGGGCGCTGAGTACCACCCGGACATCCCGCTGGCGCCAGTCCCGCGCCACGGACCCCAGATTACGGCTGGCTGACATCAGGCTGGCACCTCCCGGTCCGTCTCCAGTTGACCGGCGTCAATGGTCAGGCGGCGCTCGCAGCGGGCGGCCAGGGTCTCGTCATGGGTAACCATGACCAGGGTGGTGCCCTGCTCCCGGTTCAGGGCCATGATCAGTTCCTGGATTTCGTGCCCGGTCTGGTTGTCCAGGTTGCCAGTGGGCTCATCCGCGAACAGGATGACCGGTTCGCAGGCGAAGGCCCGGGCGATGGCCACCCGTTGCTGCTCGCCCCCGGACAATTGCCGGGGCGTATGGGTCAGACGGTCGCCCAGGCCGACACGCTCCAGCAGGTCCCGGGCCCGGGATTCAGGGTCGGCAAAATCCGCCAGCTCCAGGGGAAGCATGACGTTCTCCAGGGCACTGAGAGCCGGCAGCAACTGGAACGACTGGAACACAAAGCCCACCCGGCGGGCCCGCAGGGCCGCACGCTCGTCCTCGGAGAGCCGGCTGACGGCCTTGCCCTCCAGCACCACCTCGCCTTCCGAGGGTGTATCCAGGCCAGCCAGCAGACCCAGCAGGGTGGTCTTGCCGGAACCGGAGCGGCCAACAATGGCCACCGATTCCCCCCGCTTGATTTCAAGGCTGACCCCTTGCAGGATGGTCAGTGATTCATGGCCCAGCTCAACACGCTGGGTCAGGTTGCTTACCGTCAGGATCGGTTCGGAAGGCTGGTTGGGTCCACTTGAAAGGTCAGTCACATCTGCTCCGGGAACTGATTCAGTGTCTGTCACTCTTAACCTGCACTTTTCACCTGCAAAGAGGACACTCGATGTTCACTATGCCTATTGGTACGGTATTTTCCCGCCGGAGATCAACGGTTTTCGTGTTCTGGCTGCTCACCGGCATGGCATTGCTGGCGTCCGCCTCCGTCCAGGCCAACACCATCCTGGTCATGGGCGACAGCCTGAGCGCCGCCTATGGCGTGGAAACCGAGACGGCTTGGGTCAACCTCCTGCGCCAACGCCTGGACGAACAGGACACCGGGGACTGGCAGGTGGTCAACGCCAGCATCAGCGGTGAAACCACCGACGGTGGCGCCCGCCGCCTGCCCGAGCTGCTGGAGAAGCACCAGCCGGACATTGTCATCCTGGAACTCGGCGGCAACGACGGCCTGCGGGGCTTCCAGCCCACAGTCATCCGGGACAACCTGTCAGCCATGATCGAGGCCTCCCAGAAGGCCGGTGCCCGGGTGTTGCTGGTGGGCATCCAGATCCCCCCCAACTATGGTCCCCGGTACACACAGCTATTCGCCAACCTGTACCCGGAACTGTCCGACCGCCACGACACCGCATTGGTTCCCTTCTTCCTGGATGGAATCTATAACCGGGACGGCATGATGCAGGGAGATGGCATCCACCCCACCGGTGAGGCCCAGCCGCAATTGCTGGAGAATGTCTGGCCGCATCTACAACCGCTACTGAACAAGACCGTGGCCCAGGGAACGTCTGACTAACTCCCCATAGCCTCAGGCACCCAGGCGAGCCAGGAAATCCACGGCCCGCTCATCGGACCAGTACCAGCCGTCACCATGGCGTTGGACAAAACCCACATGGCCACCGTGACGGGGCATTTCAAGGGTCGTCCAGGGCCCCAGCAGGTCCCGGGAATCCGGGAAGCAGTCCTGCGACAGGAAGGGATCGTCAGCGGCATTCACCATCAACGCAGGCACCCGGATATACTTGAGGCGGAATAGCGACGAAGCCCGGTACCAGTAGTCCCGGGCGCCCTCGAAACCGTGGAGCGGCGCCGTGTAACGCTCATCGAACTCGTGGAAACGCCGGATGCCATCAAAACCATCCATGGAGATCAGGTCCGGAAACAGACGGGCTTTCTCGGCCATCTTCGCGCGCAGGTCGTTGATAAAACGAGACATGTAGAGCCGGCGACTGGGCCTGGCTAGGACGTCCGCCCCGCCGGCCAGGTCGCAAGGCACGGAAAAGGTCACCGCGCCGGCAATGCGGCTGTCCACCGCCTCCCCCTGTTCCCCGAGATACTGGAGCGTCAGGTTGCCACCCATGCTGAAACCGGCAAGGGCCATGGCCCGATACCCCTGGGCCAGTCCGTGGTCCACGACCACGTCGAGATCATCGGTGGCACCGCTGTGGTAGAACCGTGGCTGGTGGTTCATCACGCCACCGCAGGAGCGGTAGTTCCACGCCAGCACATCCCAGCCGTCGGACATCAGGGCCCGGGCCAACCCCAGTACATAGGGCCTGCGGCTGTGCCCCTCCAGACCGTGACTGATAACGGCTACCCGATCCGCCCCCTGGCGGTACCAGTCGAGCCACAACTCATCGTTGTCGGGTGTGGGGATGGATTCAACGGCGGGTTCTTCCATCCTCACCTGCCGGAAAAGGCTCGGCCAGATCGACTGGACATGGCCACTCCTGAGCCACCAGGGCGCCCGGTAGGCGCTCACAATGGAGTCATCGGCGAAGGTATTGCTATCGCTGTCAGGAAGCACGGATTCAGACATGGATGATTTTCGATTCCTGTGTTTTCAGGGGCTTGACCCTCCCCCCCAAAGACCTTAATATGCGCGCCATCTCGACGCCAATCCCCGATAGCTCAGTTGGTAGAGCAACGGACTGTTAATCCGTTTGTCGCTGGTTCGAGCCCAGCTCGGGGAGCCATATTCCGAAAAAGCCGCCGCCTTCGACAAGGTCGGCGGTTTTTTTATGGAAGTAGTCATGACCATTCAGATTTTCCCGATCACTGGCAACGATATCCTGCCCTACCTGGACGATGTGGCACAACTGCGGATTGAGGTGTTTCGCTCCTTTCTCTACCTCTTGTTCTTCAGTCATCGCGGGTACCAGCTGGTACCGGGCCTGACCACCGGTTACGCCTGGACGGATGTTGGGGATCAGGAACAGACCGCAAAACCCATGCAGTTCTGGACTCGGCGACTGTCATAAAACCTTCATACGAAAATCGTCAAATACCGCCCCCCATCGCCGATAAACAGTCACCGCACTACACCCCCTGTCACTACCAGGAGCCAATATCCACCCATGAATCTTATCTCCCGAAGCATCCTTGGCCGTGTGCTTTCCGTTGTTCTGGCCGCGAACCTGCTGGTTGCCATTTGCGCGATTTTCTACTTCAGCCATTCCCTCAGTTCCAACCGCGAATACCATGCCCTGGCCAGCGAAAAGATGGTCCACGCCCTGCAAGCCGAAAGTGTCCTCAACCGGTTCAAGACCCAGGTACAGGAATGGAAGAATGTGCTGATCCGCGGCGGTGACGATGACCAGAGGGCCAACTACTGGCAGCAATTCCAGGAGCAGGAAGCCGAGATACAGCAAGCTCTGGACAACCTTGTTCCGCAACTGCCCGAAAATGAGGCGCGATCGCTCCTGAGCCGCTTCCAGAACGCCCACCGGCGCATGGGGCAGGCCTACCGCGCAGGCTTCGAGGATTTTGTTGCCGCCGACTACGACCACCGGGAAGGCGACCAGGCGGTCCAGGGCATCGACCGGGAGCCCGCGCAACTGATTGAAGAAGCGTCAACGCTGATCCGCGAACAGGCCCTTGCCGATGCATCGTCGTTGAACGAATCCGTCACCCGGAATACCACCCTGATCGGCATCATCATGCTGGCCGCCATCCTGGTCGGGACCCTGCTCTGCATCCTGGTACTGTCACGCACCGTGGTACGCCCGGTACGTACCCTGACCGACCAGCTCTACCGCCTGGGTGAGGGTGACCTTTCCAGCCCGGCCACCCTCAGACGGAATGACGAACTGGGACGCCTGGCCGACGCCGCCCGTAACCTGCATGGATTCCTGTCGGAAACCGGCTCATTGATGAACCGCTTCTCCGGGCAGCTATCCGATACCAGTCAGGCCCTGCAGACCAATGCGCGGCAGGTTGCAGACCATTCGGAACAATCACACCAGCGGATCGAGCAGATCGCCACGGCCATGAACGAGATGTCGGCCACCGCCCAGGAAGTGGCGAATCACGCCACATCCGTGTCCGGCGAAACCCGTGAAGCCTCTACTGAGGCAATGGCGGCGGACGAACGCACCCAACAGGCAAGTCACAGCATGGGCCGGCTGAGCGAGCAGATTCGCCTGTCCGCGGAAACCGTCGAAAAGCTGGCCGGAGACGGCCGCAAAGTCAGTGAAGTCATGGGAGTGATCCGCGAGATCGCCGACCAGACCAACCTGCTGGCCCTCAACGCCGCCATTGAAGCCGCCCGCGCCGGCGAGGCCGGACGGGGCTTTGCCGTCGTGGCCGACGAAGTGCGCAGCCTGGCCGCCAAGACCCAGGAAGCTACCACACGGATCGACGGCATCGTGGAGACCATCACCCGGGGCTCCAACGACGCCACCGAGTTCATGAAGGCCAGTGAGATCGTCGCCAGCGAAACCTCCGAAGCCGTGGAGGCGGTGCGGCAAACATTGACGGGTATCAGCAATCGCATGGCGCAGATCAACGAAGCCACCATCCAGGTCGCCACCGCTGCGGAGGAACAGACCAACGTCTCCGATGACATCAACCGCAACGTCACCGACGTGGCGGAAACCGCCGAAAAGATGCGGGAAAGCGCTGACGAAAACCTGCGCCGTGTGCCGGAACTGGACACCATGGCCCGGGAAGCGACAGAACTCTCCTCCCGGATCCGACTGGCCGGTTAATTGACTTCCGGCCAGCCCATAAAGGCCTTGAGTACCTGGTACAGGGTATAGCCATCCCGGGTGCCGCAGAGCTCACGGATGGAATGCATACCGAACTGTGGCACACCAATGTCCAGGGTGGTCACACCCAGGTTACCGGCCGTCAGCGGGCCGATGGTGCTGCCACAGGCCATGTCGCTGCGCACTACGAAACTCTGGTGGGGCAGGCCCAGTTCGTCACTGATGTGCCGGTACAGGGCCGCGGACCGGCTGTTGGTTGCGTAGCGCTGGTTGTGGTTGATCTTGATCACCGGCCCCTGGTTGAGCAGCGGGCCATGGTTCTCGTCGTGGCGGTCAATGTAGTTCGGATGCACCCCGTGGGCATTGTCGGCGGAAATCATCATGGAACGGGCGACCGCCCGGCTGCGGTTTTCCGGACCACACCAGCGGTCCAACACCGACGACAGGAACGGCCCCTGGGCGCCTTCCGCGGACATGCTGCCCACTTCCTCATGATCATTACAGACCAGCAGCGCCGGCTCGTCGCCGGAGGCATCCAGCAATGCCTGAAGGCCGATGTAGCAGCTAAGCAGGTTGTCCAGGCGGGCGGAGGTGATGAAGTCGTCTTTCAGCCCTGACAGGCTGGCCGGCTGGGCATCGTAGAAACTCAGCTCGTAACCCAGGATCCTGCTGATCCCCTGCTCCGGGTGCTCCTTCTTGATCTGCGCTTCCACCAGATCCGTAAAGGCGGTCTTGTCATCGTCAGCCACCTGCATGAGCACCGGCGGCAGGTCGGTCTGGGGATTGATGGAGCGGTTGCTGTTGGCTTCCCGGTCCAGATGGATGGCCAGGCTGGGAATAAATGCCACCGGACGCCGGAAGTCCACCAGACAATCCTGCACCTTGCCCTGCCCGTCCAACAGCGTGACCCGCCCTGCCAACGACAGATCCCGGTCGAACCAGGGGTTGAGCAGAACCCCGCCATAGACTTCCACGCCCACCTGATAGAAGCCCTTGCGACGCAGTTCGGGGTTGGGCTTCACTTTCAGGCAGGGGCTGTCAGTATGGGCTCCGGCCATGCGGATGCCGGCTTCCAGCGGCGACCGTTTTCCGGGGCGGAAGGCGACGACGGAGGACCCGTTACGCACCACGTAATAGCCCTGCCCCTGCTTCAGGTTCCAGTCCTCACGCTCGTCCAGGGCCTGAAACCCGGCCTTGTCGAGCATCCGGGTCATGTTCCCGGTGGCATGCCAGGGCGTCGGAGAGGTAGAGAGGAAATCGAGCAGGTTCTGGTTGAAGCTGGTGTGTTCCATAGGTTCTCAAAGACTCGTAACGGGAATTCAATTGGCTGAAGTATCGCACGAGAACCGGTGCCCTCTCTACTGAGGGCTTTAGCGTATCCCGAGTCCCTCAAAGGTTTAAGGGACGGGCGGCGATCCAAATTCGAGTTATCTCCGATGGTAGAGGGCCTGGAGCCGGGATGATTGTCCGGGGCCTTCAAATCAGTACACCGAGAACTACTCTGCAGTCGGAGGGGCCAGGTGGGGGGACGATTTTTCGAGACCTTCAAAAACAGGGACGTTTTTGAAGAGCCTCCAGGGACGGATTCACGGCGTGTCTCGAAAAATTGTACCGCCACCTGGACCCTGGCACCCAACTAGCAGTCCAACAACATACATTGAGACCAGACCTTGATCTCAAACCCTGTGCTACCCTGGCGGCCCGCCATTGGGTACCCTTTTCCGGGACACGCGGTAAATACATCCCTGTACGCTCTTCAAAAACCTTTACGGCTAATTGCTCCTGCGTCGCCGTAAAGGTCCAGGGCCGGCCTTCCATGGCCAGCCCGTGAAACGCTGTCGCGTTCCACCCATGTTTTTGAAGGTCCCGGAAAAGGGGACCCAATACCGGGCCTTAACTCTCGTGTAGACTTTCCATTCAGAGTCGCTGATCGTTAAACGCTTAGGAGTCAGTATGCCGCAGGGCATCCCCCACTTTCTAGATATCGAGTTCTACCAGAACGACAACCTGTTCTTTCCCACCGCCATGGCATGGAGCCTCGACGACGGCCGCATGAAAACCGTGGTAATCGAACCGGACGAAAGCTGGTTACCCGTCGACGCCGAACTGGCCGAGGAAGAACTCCGCTACCTCCGGGAACAGGGCGTGCCCCTGATCGAGCTGGCCCGGGCGCTCCATGAAGACCTGCCCGACCAGCAGGTGTACACCGACGGACTGGACCCGGACGAAACCCTGGTCGACCTCATCTTTGACGCCGTCGATATGCCCGTCCCCTTCGAGATCGCGCCCCTGGAAGACCTGATGCCCGGCATTGACCGGGACACCCTCGAAGATCACCGGCGGAACCTCATGTTCGAACAGGGCCTGGAACCGCAGCTACCGGAAAACGGCGTCTACGCCCTGCTCCTGCTCGCCCGCCAGGAAGGCCTGATCGTCGAACCGGACCAGGGGCCCGACGAATGGTGAACTGTCACACCTTGTGACGGATATGCCAGCACTGGTGAATCTTGGGGTTACGCTGGAAATCCCGATCCAGGGTTGAGGCCGTCACGTCCTTCACCTCGTAACGCTCCGACAGATTCTCATCCAGCTTGAAGCGCCGGAAATTGTTGGAGAAGACCAACACCCCATCCGACGTCAGCCGGGCCATGGCCTGCTCAATCAGCCTGCCGTGGTCACGCTGGATATCCAGCACGCCCCGCATGCGGGCGGAGTTGGAAAAGGTGGGCGGGTCCATGAAAATCAGGTCGAATCGCTGGTCCGGGGTCGGCTTCCCGGCCAGCCACGCCGTGCAGTCCGCCTGTTCCACAAGATGTCGCTTCGGATCGGCACCGTTCAGGGCCAGGTTGTCCCGGGCCCAGTCTACATAGGTGTTGGACATATCCAGGCTCAGGGAACGACTGGCACCACCGGCAACCGCCTGCACCGTCGCCGCCCCGGTGTAACAGAAGAGGTTCAGGAAGCGCTTGCCGGATGCGTGATCACGAATCCACCGGCGTACCGGGCGATGATCCAGGAACAGACCGGTGTCCAGGTAGTCCCTCAGGTTGACCTTCAGACGGCTGCCCAGCTCGTCCACTTCCATGAACTCACCGGTAGCATCCTGTTTCTCATACTGACGGGTACCACTCTGGCGCTGACGCTGCTTACAGACCACATGGTCCGCCGGCACGTCCAGAACCTCCGGAATGACTGCCATGGCCTCCGCTAGCCGCTCCCGGGCGCTCTTCTCATCGACGGACTTGGGGGCCGCGTATTCCTGGACATGCACCTGGTCACCATAGATATCGATGGCCAGGGCAAACTCCGGCATATCCGCATCGTAGAGCCGGTAACATTGGATATCCTGCTTGCGGGCCCATTGCCCGAGGGATTTCAGGTTCTTCCGGAGACGGTTCTCCAGCATCTTCGCACGCTCGGGATGGCTGATTCTCGGGCGAACCTCACCAGGCGTCGACATCTCACGGGGGCGCACGGCGTTGTCGTCATTGATGTCGAACAACAGCAGCTGCGCCGGAATCTTGCCGTTAAAAAGACGGTACTGACGATGACTGCGCAGGCCAATGGCATGGCCCAGTTCCGGCACCCCGGTGAACACCCCCAGCCGCCAGCCCTGGAGATGCTCCCGAACACCCTCCCCCAACTGCTGGTAGAGAGCTCCCAACTCCTTTCGCTCGCTCAGGCGTTCACCATAGGGCGGGTTCACCAGCACCAGCCCCTCACTGGCCCACTGGCCGTCACGGCGGAACTCCTCCACCGATCGTACTTCCACATGAATCAGCCCTTCCAGCCCGGCCCGGGCGATATTACGCCAGGCCGTGGCGATGACCCGGCTGTCCTGGTCATAACCGATAATCCGGGGAAGTCGTCCCTGCTTGCCCTCCCAGGCACGGCGCTCGGCTTCCTGGCGCAGTTCCAGCCACAGGTCCGGCTGGTGCCCCAGCCAGCGCTCGAAGCCAAACTGCTTGCGCAAGCGTCCCGGCGCCTGGTCCAGGGCCATCAGGGCCGCCTCGATCAATAGCGTGCCGGAGCCACACATGGGGTCCACAAAGTCACCACCGTCACCGGCAATATCCGGCCAGCCGGCCCGCAGCAGCAATGCCGAGGCCAGGTTCTCCCGCACCGGGGCGATGCCCTTCTCGGTGCGGTAGCCCCGCATGTGCAGACTGTCACCGCTGAGGTCGATAGCCAGCTCCACCTGGCCACGGTGCAGGCGGGCGGACACGGTGATATCCGGGTCCTTGGGGTCCACACTGGGGCGAACCGTGCCCTTGCCCCGCAACCGGTCCACCACCGCATCCTTGACCTTCTGGGCGCCATACTGGGTGTTGCGGATAAGCTCATTGGTCCCGGAGAACACCACCCGGAACTTACCGGTCACCTTCAGGTGCTCTTCCCAGGGGATATCGTAGACGCCCTGATACAGGGCCTCGTTGGACCGTGCGTCCACCGTGGCCAGGTGAAGTAACACGCGGTTGGCGAGACGGGACCACAGGCAGGCGCGATAGCCCTCCGCCAGCCCGCCCCGGACCCAGACGCCCGCCGGGGCCGTCTTCAGGGGATGCAGGCCAAAGGACACCAGTTCCTCCTGCAGGAGGTTGTCCATGCCCCGGGGGCAGGTTACGAAATACTCATGTTGCTCAGCCACAAAATCCTCCGGACGTTCGACCCCGCGCCTGCGCGCCTGTTTAAAAGGTAGCGCATGGTAACCGACGGCGGGTTATTTCACATAAACATAAAGGCCGGGTCATATAGATGAAATAAATACTGTACTCAGTCACCGGATTCATCATAGGGTGTAATTGACGCGTCAAATTTGAGGGGAAAACCTTCGGTTCTTCCCCATCTCAGGATCCTGACTGTTCTTGCGGGAACATTATCCCCAAACCCGTAGCGGTTTGTTCTTACAGGGATTTTGTTAAACCAGCAACGACAGACGTGTACACGCTTGTTCTGTAAATCCATGTAGGTGAGGAACGGCATGAAAAGACAGAAAAGAGACATGTACGCTCGCGCATTCAAGCGGGGATACCAGGCCGGCGTGTCCGGAAAATCCAAGGACAGCTGCCCGCTGGACCAGCCAGAGGCCAGACAGGAATGGCTCAGCGGCTGGCGGGAAGGACGCACCGACAACTGGGAAGGCATGACCGGCGTTTCCGGCATCCACAGGTTGGCCGCCAACGGAACGGCCTGACCTGCCCTGATACCAACCCCGCGTGCTCCGGGCTGGAAGAATGTCTCTAATTGGATGTTTTTTCGATCAACACCAGAGACAGAACCGCTTTCAGGCGGACACATAACACTGACACTTTGAAGGTCGTCAGCAGGACGACAAAACCCATTGACAATCTGGCTTGAGTACAGGGGTGCACCGGCCCCCCTCCACCAAACGCCGGAACCCAGAATCGGGTCCACTCGACCCGAACCATAAAGACGTCAAGTCGCCACGGGGTTTATTCCCCGCACGGGCCCGCTCAGCGGGCCCTTTCTTTTTCCAGTGCCCGGATCGCTTCCACCGCCTCCCCGACCAATGCCGGCCCCCGGTAGATAAAGCCCGTGTAGACCTGAACCAGTTTGGCGCCGGCACGGATCTTCTCCGCCGCGCTCTCGCCGTCGCTGATGCCCCCCACGCCGATAATGGGAATCTCCTCGCCCAGCTCCCGGTATAGCCCCTGAATGACCCTGAGCGAGGCCTCCCGCACCGGCTGCCCGCTGAGCCCGCCGGCTTCGTCGGCATGGGGGTGGCCTTTTACCCGGTCCCGGGCAATGGTGGTGTTGGTGGCCACCACGCCGTCGATACCGGCTTCCTTCAAGGCATTCGCCACAAAGACTATTTCCCCGTCATCCATATCCGGCGCAATCTTCACCGCCAGGGGTACATAGCGGCCACTTCGCTGGTGCTGGGCCGCCTGTTCCTGCTTGATCGAGGCCAGCAGCCGTTTCAGGGAATCACCGAACTGCAGGTCCCGCAGGCCGGGTGTATTGGGAGAAGATACGTTGACAGTAATGTAGTCGGCATAGTCGTACACGGCGGCAATGCCCTTGCGGTAGTCCGACTCCGCCTCCTCCGCCGGCGTCACCTTGTTCTTGCCCACGTTGATGCCCAGCACACCGGTATAACGACGGTTGACCACCTTACCTACCAGGTGATCCAGCCCCTCATTGTTGAAGCCCATCCGGTTGATAATGGCGCCGTGCTCCGGCAGACGAAACATCCGCGGCGCCGGGTTGCCTGGCTGGGGCTGAGGGGTCACCGTGCCCACCTCAATAAAACCGAAGCCCAGGGCGCCCAGCCCCTGCAGGTGATCGGCGTTCTTGTCGAGGCCCGCGGCAAGGCCCACGGGATTGGGAAAATCCAGACCCATCACCCGTACCGGGAGATCCCCCGGTGGCTGAACAAACGGCTTCAGCAAACCGCTGCCCGCCGCCAGGTCGAGCCCGTTCAGGGCAACCCGGTGGGCGGTTTCCGGTGGCAGGGAGAACAGAATCCTGCGAAGCAACGTATACATAGGCAACCCCGGAGTCATTGCCGGAAAGAACGCCGGCAAAGGTTAAATCTGAAAGTTTTCTGGTATTATTCCGCGCCGAAAAATCGGGGCTGGGAGTATAACGGAAGTTTTCCACAGTAGCTTCTGTTGCACACCAGTGACTCCTAAATGACTGTATGGTTAAGCTCTTGTGACCTTTTCCACGAAATCTGTGGATAACTCTGTTGAAAATCCCTTTTCAACCGATCAGATCCCTTGCCTCACGCCACTCTCTGCAGATTGATCATTTTTTGATCAGTTATTTTATTCTTTATTTTCATGAAGTTGCAAACGTGTAAGCATAAAAATCCCGGTTAGGCTACCATTTCGTCATTCGCCGGCAATGCACGACTCTTGTGCATAAAGCGAACAGGATTCCGTGATCCGAACCACACCTTCCGTGCCGTTTAACAGGAGTTTACATGTCATCCAGTCATCAGCAGCGCCTGGACGCTGAGTTCCGGGCCGCGTCACGGGTCACCATTATCGGCATGGTACTGGATGCCCTCCTGGGAGTGCTGAAATGCCTCGGCGGATGGCTGTTCCATTCCCAGGCGTTGTTGGTGGATGGCATCCACTCCTTTACCGATGTTATCTCGGACCTGGTTGTGCTGGCCGTCATGAAGCTCTCCAGACGCGAACCGGACTCCGACCACCCATACGGCCACCAGCGCTTTGAAACCCTCGGCACAATGATCCTGGGCAGCTTCCTGATTGCCATCGGGGGCGCGCTGGCCTGGGACAATACCTGGCGGATGTTGTCGGGCACGCCGCTGACCGTCCCCGGCTGGCCGGTACTGGTCATCGCCCTGGTGTCCGTGGCCAGCAAGGAATGGATCTTCCGCTACACCCGCCGCGTGGGTGACCACATCCGCTCCGAGCTGATCGTGGCCAACGCCTGGCACAGCCGCACAGATGCCTTCTCCTCCATTGTGGTGCTGGTGGGCGCCGCCGGGGCCATGGCGGGGCTCCCCTGGCTGGACGCCGTGGCTGCCATTGTTATCGCCGTGATTATCGCTCACGTGGGGTGGCAGCTAGCCTGGACCAGCGTTCGGGAGCTGGTGGATACCGGCCTCTCGGACGAGGATACCGACCGCCTGAGGACGGCGGCTGCCGACACCGAGGGTGTACTCAATGTCCACGACCTTCGCAGCCGGCGGATGGGCAGCGACATACTGGTGGACGTGCACCTGGTGGTGAAGTCCGAGATCAGCGTCTCCGAAGGCCACCAGATCGGCATGCAGGTGATCCGGCGGATGCGCGACACCCTGCCCCACATCCGCCTGATCAATTTCCACATCGATGCCGAAAACGACCAGAGTGGCACCATCACCACCCAACAGTTGCCCACGCGCCGCGAAATCCATGGGTATTTCCGGGAAAGCCTGCCGGAGCTGGACGCCGTCAAACATCACCTGCGCCTTCACTACCTGGGCAATCAGGTGCATGTGGAACTGTTCACCGAGGAACCCGACACTCACTTGCCTTCCCCGGAGCGGATAATGGCGAAGCTCGGACACCCGACCTGGCTTGGGAGCCTGAAAGTCTGGCGTCCCGCGCACTAGCGCCTCTTGGCCTCCATCCGGGTCAGGAACTCCTGCATGATCAGGGTGTAGAGTTCGCCTCCCAGGAAGCGGTCCTCGACCCCGGAATCGATGCTGGGGTTGTCGTTGACTTCAATCACCGCCACCCGGTTACCCGACTGCTTGATGTCCACGCCATAGAGACCATCACCGATCAGGCGGGTGGCGCTCAGTGCCGCCTGGATCACGTTGCGGGGAACCTCATAGGTAGGCAGTGTATCGAAGTCGCCGCTGTCGACCTGCTTGGCTTCGCCATGCTGGTAGATCTGCCAGTGCCCTTTCACCATGTAATACTTGCAGGCATAGATTGCCCGTCCACCAAGGACCCCGATGCGCCAGTCGTAGTCGGTGTACAGATATTCCTGGGCAAGCACCAGCGCGGACTGACGGAACAGGGTTTTCAGGGCCTCTTTCAGCTCCTTTTCATCCTTCGCCTTGAGCACGCCCTTGGAAAAGGCGCCGTCGGGGATCTTCACCACCACCGGTAAACCGAGTTGCTCGACCACCTGGGCAACCGCGTCCTTCTGGTCCTTTGACAGGATCAGTGTCTTAGGCGTCGGCACCCGGTTGGTCCGCAACAGGTCTGCCAGGTAGACCTTGTTGGTGCATCGCAGGATCGACACCGGGTCATCGATGACCACCAGGCCCTCCGCTTCCGCCTTGCGGGCAAAGCGATAGGTATGATGGTCAATGGCGGTGGTTTCGCGGATGAACAGGCCGTCGTATTCCGGCAGACGCATATAGTCCCGCCGCCCTATCCGTTCCACATTGATGCCCAGCTTGCGGCCCGCCTTTTCAAATCGTTCCAGCGCCACCTGGTCGCTGGGCGGCATTTCTTCATCCGGGTTGACCAGCATGGCCAGGTCGAACCGGTAGCGACGTCGGGTACGGGGCTTGCGCCAGATAACGCTGCTGAACCGGTCCAGGGCGGCGGCGAAGGCATCCTGCTGGGCTTCCGTCAGGTCGGCCGGGGCCGCCGGCTTCATGGATTCGATCTGCCAGCCCTTGCCCTTGCGGTGACGGAACTCCACCGTCAGAATCGGACAGGGAAAACGCTCGAACAGGGCCCGGGCCACGGATTTCAGTTCCGGGACTTCCGCGTGCCCAAAGAATGTCATGACCCGGACACTGCGATTACCCTTGCTGTCACCAGTGGAAGCAGCTCCGTCCAGCCACTGGATCACCGCCGGATCCAGCTCATCCAGTTGCAGGGAGAACAACCCCTTCCGCCCCAGGTCATTGAGCGTCATCACCGACGGCACCACATGATGCCCCCGGGCCTCCGCCAGCAACGAGCAGTAATAGCCCTGGCTGAGATAGCGGGCACTCTGGCACAGGTTGATCACCCGTACCCGACTGTTGGCCGGAGCAGAGAACTGCAGATACTGATCGAAGGTCAGCAGATCCTCGCTGGGATAATAAGGTGCCCAGTCCCGGGCATGGTCAACCACAAGCAGCAGACGTGACATGAAGGCCCTCCGGCCAGACAGGTTACCCGGCCACAGGATCGCCGGATTCGCGCTACAGTATAGTCAAGGACCCAAGTCGGCAATCACCGGCACGTGCGTGATTTTACGCATGACGGGGCGCTATCCTCCGGGTTCCCCTTGCCCCATAATCAGCGCGCTTCCACCACCCACTGGCCCGAGCTGTAAACGGATATGGCTGACCTGACCTTTCGTAATGCCACGCTGGCCGACACCAATGCCCTGGTACGTCTGGAGAACCGCTGTTTCGAGGAGGATCGCATCTCCCGCCGCAGCTTCCGGCGCTTTATCGACATGCCCCGGGACCGGGTGATCCTCGCAGAAGTCGAAGGCGAGCTGGTGGGCTACAGCCTGGTATTGATGAAGGCCAATACCCGCCTGGCCCGGATCTACTCCATTGCGGTGGCACCGACCATGCGGGGCCGGGGCCTGGGTGAGGCCCTGGTCCGGGAATCGGAACGGCAGGCAGCGGAGGCGGACCGTATCATCATGCGGCTGGAAGTACGCACCGACAACCACGGCGCCATCGCCCTGTACCGCCGCCTGGGTTACCGGCAGTTCGGCACCTGGCGCGACTACTATGAGGACCATGGCGACGCCCTGAGGTTTGAACGGCGTATCCTGTTTTATGAACCTCAGGGCCGTTTTCCCGAGGTGCCCTACTACCCCCAGTCCACTGAGTTCACCTGCGGCCCGGCCTCGCTGATCATGGCCATGGCGGCGGTGCACGACGGGCAGCCCCTGACCACGCTGGAAGAACTGAGGATCTGGCGGGAGGCCACCACCATCTTCATGCTCGCCGGCCACGGCGGCTGCGGTCCCCATGGCCTGGCCCTGGCCGCCTGGAAGCGGGGCTACGAGGCGTCCGCCTATGTCAGCCAGGAGGGCCCGCTGTTCCGGGAGACCGTACGCAGTGAGGACAAGAAACAGGTGCTGGAGCTGGTGCACGAGGGCTTCCTGCAGGATATCGGGGAGACCGGCATCGAACTGCATCACGATCCCCTCACCCTGGCGGACATGGAGCGTGCCCTGCTGGGGGGCAAGGTGCCGATGATCCTGATCAGCACCTGGCAGCTCAACCGCAGCCGCGTGCCCCACTGGGTCACGGTGTGTGCCATGGACGACCAGTTCGTTTACCTGCACGATCCGGAGGTGGATGTGGATGACGGTGAGACCATCGCCGACAAGCAGTACCTGCCGGTGGAACGGAAGGTGTTCGACCGCATGGCCCGCTATGGTCGCAACCAGCCCCTCCAGGCCGCGGTGATCGTCGGCCCCCGCCGACCACAGTAAGGAGCAGGCTTACCGGCCTACCGGTCGGTGAGCTTGATCTCGATACGGCGGTTCCGCCTCAGGGCCTCCTCGGACATGCCTTCCGCCACCGGGAAGAACTCGCCGAAGCCGGCTGCCGCCATGCGGTCCTCCGGCACGCCCTGCTCCGCCAGGTAACGCACCACCGACACGGCCCGGGCTGTGGACAGCTCCCAGTTGGATGGGAACGCCGGGGTGTCGATGGGAATACGGTCGGTATGGCCGTCAATGCGCAGGATCCAGTCGATATCGTCCGGAATCTTTTCCACTACATCCAGCAGCACGCTGGCCAGCTTGTCCAGTTCCCGCCGACCTGACGCGCCAAGGTTGGCGGACCCGGAGGCGAACAGCAGCTCCGACGGCAACAGGAAGCGGTCCCCCACCACCCGGATGTTCTCGTTGTCCTTCAGGATCTCCCGCAGGCGACCGAAGAATTCCGACTGGTACCGCTGCAGCTGGTTTACCCGCTCCGCCAATAACGTATTCAGGCGCTGGCTGACGTCCTTGAGTTCCGCCTCTTTCTCCGCCGTCAGTTCTTCCTGGAGCTCCAGCGCCGTGGTGATGGTCGCCAGTTGCTGCTGCAGGGCGCCGATGCGATCCGAGAGCTGTTGCAGGAGTGCCCGCTGGGACGCCGCCAGGCGCTCCTCCTGATCAAGGGCCGCCTCCAGGTCATTCTGCCGGCTGATGGCCTGGTGCCGGGTTTCTTCCAGCTCCATTTCCAGTTCATCGCTAAGCGCCAGTGACTCACCAAGCTGCTGCTGGACCCGCTGCATTTCCCGCTCCAGGGCGTCATTGCGCTCCTCCTCCAGGCCCAGCAGACTGGAAATCTCCGCCAGCCGGCTGCTGAGCCGGGCCAGCTCCGAATCCCGGTCCGACAGGGTCTGTGACAGGTAGAGCTGGCTGACCACGTACACCAGCAGCATGAAGATCACCAGCATTAACAGCGCGGACAGGGCGTCCACGAAACCCGGCCAGATGTTGATGGCCGAGCGGGCACGACGGCGGTAACCAATCATGGGGCGCTGCTCCCGGGCGTGATCATGGCGTTACTCCCGGTCGGACAACTGGTCTTTGAGGCGCTCATTCTCCGCCTGCAGGCGCTCAAGTTCCGACTCCTCGCCAGCATCCACCGGCACGCCGCCGTCCACGGCGTCCAACAGGTTGGTGACCCCGGTCAGCCATTCCTCAAGGCTGTCGTAGAAACGGTTCTGGGCGTGGCCGGCCTGTATATCCAGGAACCCCAGGATGAGCGAGCCACCCAGCCCCAGCAGCGAGGAGCTGAACGCCGTGCCCATCCCCTTCAGGGGCTCCAGAAGGCCCGCCTGCAGATCACCGAACACCTGTCCGAAATCCTCCTGGCTCATGTCCAGCCCGGTGATCACCTGACCCACCGCGTTGATGGTGCCAAGCAGGCCCCAGAAGGTCCCCAGCAGCCCCAGGAATACCAGCAGGCTGATGAAGTAGCGGGTGATTTCCCGCTGCTCGTCCATGCGGCTGTGGATACCATCCAGCACCGTGCGCAGGGACATGGTCGACAGCGTGAACTGGTCCCGCTTGGCGTCCTCCCCCAGTTGCCGGGCCAGGGGCTTGAGCAGGCGGGGCTCCTGGAGCACGGACAGCCCGGAATGGCCGGTGCGGAACTGGGCCACCCAGCGCATCTCCGGGCGCAGCACCAGCACCTGACGGTAGGTCAGCACGATGCCCACCAGCAACACCAGGACAATCAGCAGGTTAAACACCCAGTTGGCCATAAAGGCCGTTTCCAGTGGTCGGTAGATCGCGGCACAGACCGCCACCACCACGGCCAGGAACAGGGACATCCAGAAAAGGGTCTGCTTGAGGCTACTCATCCGGTCTTCCGTCTGGCTGATTGAAGGTCAGGGGGAGCACCCCCTAGTGCACTAGGGGGTGCTCCCTAAGACTGGCAAGTCACTGACGGTAATGCAAGATTACCAGCAGCCCATCATCCCAGGCGGACTGCGGCTTCCTTGAGTTCGGCGATCTCGTCGCGGATCCGAGCCGCTTTCTCGAAGTCCAGGTCCGAGGCCGCCTTGTACATGTCGTCCTCCAGACGGGTAATATCCTTGAGCAGTTCCTCCGGCGACTTGCCCTTCGCCTTGACCTGGTAGTGTTCCGCCTCCTCGGCGGCCTTCTGGCCCGGTCGCTCGGCACGGCGACGGCCCCGGCCACCGCCGTGGGCCCCCTCCATGATGTCGGCAATCTTCTTGTTCAGCCCCTGGGGCGTAATACCATGCTCCTCGTTATGGGCCTGCTGCCTGGCGCGGCGGCGTGCGGTCTCATCAATGGCCCGCTGCATGGAGCCGGTGATGACATCGCCGTAGAGGATGGATTTGCCCCGCACGTTCCGGGCCGCCCGGCCAATGGTCTGGATCAGCGAGCGCTCCGAGCGCAGGAAACCCTCCTTGTCCGCATCCAGGATGGCCACCAGGGACACTTCCGGCATGTCCAGCCCTTCCCGCAGCAGGTTGATGCCCACCAGAACGTCGAACTCGCCCCGGCGCAGGTCGCGGATGATCTCCACCCGCTCCACCGTGTCGATGTCCGAGTGCAGGTAGCGGACCCGTACATCGTGCTCCATCAGGAAGTCGGTCAAGTCCTCCGCCATGCGCTTGGTCAGTGTGGTCACCAGTACCCGTTCCTCGGCGGCCACCCGCTCGCGGATCTCCCCCAGCAGGTCGTCCACCTGGGTGGACGCGGGGCGCACCTCGATCTCCGGGTCCAGCAGGCCGGTGGGCCGCACCACCTGCTCCACCACCTGGCCGGCGTGCTCCTCTTCATACTTGGCCGGGGTGGCAGAGACGAAGATCATCTGCGGGGCGATGCGCTCCCATTCATCAAACCGCATGGGCCGGTTGTCCAGAGCCGACGGCAGCCGGAAGCCGTACTCCACCAGGGTTTCCTTTCGCGACCGGTCACCCTTGTACATGGCGCCGATCTGGGGAATGGTGACATGGGATTCGTCCACCACCAGCAGGGCGTTGGGCGGTATGTAATCAAACAACGTGGGCGGTGCTTCGCCCGGTGCCCGGCCCGACAGGTAACGGCTGTAGTTCTCGATGCCGTTGCAGTAGCCCAGTTCCAGCATCATCTCGATGTCATAGCGGGTACGCTCCTCCAGCCGCTGGGCCTCCACCAGGCGGTTGTTGTCCCGGAGCTGTTTCAGGCGCTCGTCCAGTTCCACCTTGATCCGTTCGATGGCGCCAAGCACCGTTTCCCGGGGGGTGACATAGTGGGTCTTGGGATAGATGGTGACCCGGGGCACCCGCCGCAGCACCTCCCCAGTCAGGGGATCGAAGTAGCTCAGGTTCTCCACCTCGTCGTCGAACAGCTCGATACGGATCGCTTCTTTTTCGGATTCCGCCGGGAACACGTCAATAACGTCTCCCCTCACCCGGTAATTGGCGCGGTGGAACTCCACGTCGTTGCGGGTGTACTGCAACTCCGCCAGGCGCCGCAGGATAGTGCGCTGGTCAATCTCGTCGCCCCGGTCCAGGTGCAGCATCATCTTGAGGTAGGACTGGGGATCCCCCAGGCCGTAGATGGACGACACGGTGGCCACGATAATGGCGTCGTCCCGCTCCAGCAGGGCCTTGGTGGCGGACAGGCGCATCTGCTCGATATGCTCGTTGACCGAGGCATCCTTCTCGATAAAGGTATCCGAGGCCGGCACATAGGCCTCCGGCTGGTAGTAATCGTAGTAGGAAACGAAGTACTCCACCGAGTTGTCCGGAAAGAACTCCCGGAACTCACCATACAACTGGGCCGCCAGGGTCTTGTTGTGGGCCATGACAATGGTGGGCCGCTGGATGCGTTCCACCACATTGGCGATGGTGAATGTCTTGCCGGAACCCGTCACCCCCAGCAGCGTCTGGTGCGCCAGCCCTGACTCGATACCATCCACCAGACCGTCGATGGCCCTGGGCTGGTCACCGGCCGGCTGATAGGGAGAATCCACTCTGAACCTGGACAAGGAATTACCTCCACCCTCGCGGGAAACTTATCGTTGCAAAGCTCCCATGGTAACATCCATGGGTTAAACAGCCTGTGTAAACGACCCGGTGTCACTTTACCCGGGCTGCAGCCCTCTCAGACGCATCTTTAAGGAGCGCAAGTTTGGACCTTCAACTTTCCACCCGTGTACAGGCCATCAAGCCATCCCCCACCCTTGCCGTCACCAACAAGGCCGCTGAGCTCAAAGCCGCCGGCCAGGACATTATCGGCCTGGGCGCCGGGGAACCGGATTTCGATACCCCTGACCACATCAAGGAAGCGGCGATCGAAGCAATCCGCAATGGTCAGACCAAATACACCGCCGTGGATGGTACTCCCGCGCTGAAGAAAGCGATCATCGCGAAGTTCAAGCGGGACAATGGTCTGGACTACGAGCCCAACCAGATACTGGTATCCAGTGGTGGCAAGCAGAGCTTTTTCAACCTGGCCCTGGCCACCCTGAACCCGGGCGATGAGGCCATTATTCCCGCCCCCTACTGGGTCTCCTACCCGGATATGGTGCTGGTGGCGGAAGGCAAGCCGGTGATCATCGAGACCAGTGCCGAGACCCGCTTCAAGATTACTCCGAAGCAGCTGGAGGACGCCATTACCGAGCGTACCCGGCTGTTCGTGATCAACAGTCCGTCCAACCCCAGCGGCATGGCCTATTCCCTTGAGGAGTTGCAGGCCATCGGCGAGGTGCTGAAGAAGCATCCGAACATCATGATCGCCACCGACGACATGTACGAGCCGATCCTTTGGACGGGCAGCGAGTTCTGCAACATCCTGAACGCGACACCGGAACTCTACGACCGTACCTTCGTACTCAACGGAGTGTCCAAGGCCTATTCCATGACTGGCTGGCGTATCGGCTATGCCGCGGGCCCGGCCAGGATCATCGGGGCGATGAAGAAGATCCAGTCCCAGAGCACCTCCAATCCGGCGTCCATTTCCCAGGCGGCGGCACAGGCAGCGCTTGAGGGCGACCAGGCCTGCGTGGGCGAGATGGTCAAGGCGTTCAGGGAGCGTCACGATTATCTGGTGAAGGCGCTGAACGAGATTCCGGGCGTGGAATGCCTGGAGGGCGACGGTACGTTCTATGTGTTCCCGAGCTTTCAGGGGGCCATCGACAAGACCGAGAATGTCTCCAACGATGTGGAGATGGCCGAGGTGTTGCTGAAGGGTGCCGGCGTGGCCCTGGTGCCGGGTTCGGCCTTCGGTGCTCCCGGGCATATGCGGCTGAGCTTTGCCACCAGTATGGATGTCCTCAAGGAGGCGGTTGCTCGCCTGAAGAAGGCGCTCTCCTGAGCCGGTACAACCAAGCTGGACGGTGTCTCCGGAGGGGTTTCTCGGGGGTCACCAAAAAGTCCACTGAAAGGGTTGACGGGGTGGTAACGGCTCTTTAATATACGCGCCTCGTCGACACCGACTGTTCCCCGATAGCTCAGTTGGTAGAGCAACGGACTGTTAATCCGTTTGTCGCTGGTTCGAGCCCAGCTCGGGGAGCCACTATTCCAGAAAGCCGCCTCTGATGTTTCAGACGCGGCTTTTTTCGTTTTTGCCTTTCTTTTTTGGAACCTGGCCTTGTAGCCTTCTGGCATGGTGCCAGGAGTGCCAGGTCGAGAACGTTTTTCGGGACACGCCGTGAATACATCCCTGTAGGCCCTTCAAAAACGTCCATGTTTTTGAAGGTCCCGAAAAACGTTCTCGACCTGTCCCTCTCCAACTTTCCGAATATCGCCTTGGCGGGAACAGTCCCGCAGCTTTTGCATCAATATCTGCGTGTGGCGCTGTGTATAGATCAAAGCGCCCAAAGCGATATCACCCAAAGATAGAAAGGGGCCGGTTGAGAGCCTTTTCTGGGGGTGTCGAAAACCAGGGACGGTTTTCGTCAAGCCCTACATGGACGTACTTGCCGGGCGTCCCCCAGAAAAGGATATCGACCTGCCCCTCAGGCACGTACTAGAAGGCTACAAAAGAAGGAACGACCTGGCACCAAACCAGAAGGCTACAAGGCCAATCTCCCACAGGTCAGGAAATCTCAGAAACGATAGCCTTCAAAGAGGCCAAAGGGTCAGAAGCCTGGGTAATGGGCCGACCAACCACCAGATAGTCACTGCCGGCAGCCATAGCCGCAGAAGGCGTCATAACGCGCTGCTGATCCCCGTGATCGGCACTGGCAGGCCGAATACCCGGAGTAACCAGCTTGAACCCGGCGCCCTGCTCCCGCTTCAGGACCGGCGCCTCCTGCGCCGAACACACCACCCCATCCAGACCACAGTTACGGGTCAACGTTGCCAGCCTGTTTACCTGATCCGCCGGCGAGTCGGTAATACCTATACCCGCCAGATCGTCCGGCCCCATGCTGGTCAACACCGTGACCGCAATCAGCAGCGGACGATCGGCACCGAAGGACTCCAGACGTTCCCGGCAGGCCACCATCATCTTTTCACCGCCGGAGGCATGGACATTCACCATCCACACGCCAAGCTCCGCCGCCGCAGCAACCGCTGCCTTGGTGGTATTGGGAATATCGTGGAATTTCAGGTCCAGGAACACCTCAAAGCCCCGGTCGTGCAGCTTGCGCACCAGATCCGGACCACAGCGGGTAAACAGTTCCTTTCCCACCTTCAGACGGCACAGGGCCGGATCCAGGGTATCCACCAGCTCCAGGGCCGGCGCTTCGGAAGGAAAATCGAGGGCAACAACAATACGGGGGCCGAGGGCATCGGTCATGGGCAGGCTCCTGTGTCCGAACGGTGGGAAGCTCCGGTGGGGCCGGAACGGTTCGGGCAGGGATTATGGCAGAAAACGCCTTACTCTGCCTCCACTCCCTGGATCGGGCGTACCGTCTCCCACTCCTTGCAGCTCGGGCAGAGCCAGTGGAGCTGCTGGCCGGAAAAACCACAGTTGACGCAACGGTAGACGGGGCGGTTGGTCAGGATCAACTGGCCGATACGGCTGACCAGCCGACCTTCCCCGGTGGCCAGGCCCCGTTCGTAGCCCGCAAGCTCCACCAGCCTGAGGAGACCACGCACACTGGGCCGGGACTCCAGCTCGCTGCGCAGCAGGTCGATGGCGGCCTGACGGCCTGAAGAACGCTCCACTGCTTCCGCCAGCGCCAGCAACAGACTGGTGCCGTGGTGCTGTTCGTAAAGCTTGCGCAAACGCTTGACGTTGCCCCCCACGTTGCCATGGGAGCGCTCCAGCTTCATGAAACGGTCGATGGCTTCCGGACCGAACTCCGGATTCTGCTCGAAAACCTTCAGGCAGGCATTGGCCGCTTCCCGGTAGTTACCCTGGCGCCCCTGGAGGGTGGAGAGGATAAAGCTGGCGCGGACGCAGTCAGGGTCGATGGACAGCGCTTCCCGTGCCAGCTTCTGGGCGCCCCAGCGGTCGTCCTTGTGAAGGCTCTCATCCGCCAGTTCACAGGTGATATAGGCAAGCTGTCGTGCCAGCTTCGGGTTCAGGGCACCCTTCATCAGGGTGCGGGCCACCTGAGCTGCCTTGCCCCACTCACGCTCCTGCTGGTAAAGCTCGATAAGCTGGCCGGCGGCACGTTCGCCATAGCCCCTGTCATCCATCAACTGGTGGAACAGCGCCTCGGCCCGGTCCAGCAGGCCGGCGGCCAGATAGTCCCGGGCCAGCTCGAAGGTGACCTGGGGAGAGAAATGGGCGGGTAGCTCCGGGCGGGCCAGCAGATTCTGATGGATCAGGATGGCCCGGTCGGTTTCACCCTTGTTTCGGAAATGGGCGCCGATGGACAGGTGCAGGCCAACGGTATCCTTGTTGACCGCCAGGGACTGGACGAAGTTCTCCACGGCCTGGTCGGAGTAGTTGGTGAACAGGAACTGCAAACGCTCTCGGACGGACGACTCATCCGAGATATTCTTGGCCGCCCTATGGTCGGAACGGAAGTATCGTCCGATAAACCAGCCTGCAGCGACGGCAGCCGTCAGCAGCAGCCACTGAAAAAACATATCCATTTAGAGCGCCCGATCGTCAGGGGTTCTGTTTTGTTCCAGGGCTCGCTCCGCCTTGTCCAGACGCTTGCGTAGCTGACGTCGGGAGACCGATACACGAACAGTCGCCAAAAGAGTTAATACCACACCAAGAAGAATACCGAAAGTGAACCCCAGGATGACCCAGACCGCAACACCATGGGGCCGGGTTTCAAAAAACAGGAAGTTGAGGGAGACCGCCATCTGGTTGTTCATGGAAAACACCAGCACCGCAATGGCGACCAGTATCACGACCAGAAGGAGAATTATCTTCTGAAACCCTGCCATAGCACCCCTGCTCCAGGAATTGGGAATTCACGATGAACCACGCCAATTGTACCCGAATTCAGGGTTCGGGTGGCTAACGCCAGAATGCGGAGACCGGTTCAGTAGCCCTTCTTCATACTGTCGTTGACCTGCTCACGCAGTTCCTTGCCCGGCTTGAAATGCGGAACGTATTTCGCCGGCAACTGTACCGCTTCTCCGGTTTTCGGATTGCGACCGGTCCTGGCCGCCCGATAATGGAGGGAGAAACTGCCGAATCCACGGATTTCTATCCGCTGCCCATCCGCCAGTGACTGAGACATGTGCTCGATAACCGTTTTAACAGCCAGTTCCACATCCTTCACAGACAGCTGAGTCTGTTTCGAGGCAATCAGTTCGACCAGTTCAGACTTTGTCATGAGGCCCATCCCTTTTCATTTTTATTACGAAGCCTCTGGAGTTCCACGTGGTAGCAACCCGCACCGCTGCGATCCATACCTCGCACACCCCTAGAGTCAGCTTCTCAAGTCTCAACCCATTCCCGACCAGCCAGATTCCAGCTAACCCAACCAATGACTTAGGTAACAGGCAAAGACACTGCTAGTTTAGCTAATGCTGAAAAAAAGACAAAAAAAACGGGCTCTTAGAGCCCGTTTTTTTGTCTTCAAGAGGATCGAATCACTCTTTATTGGCGTTTTGCTGCTGCATCTGCTCCTTGATGAGATCACCGATGGTGGTCGCACCAGAAGTTTCAGCGGCCTTGGCGCGTACGCCTTCAAGGGCCTGCTTGTCGTCTTCAACGTCCTTGGACTTCACGGACAGGTTGATGACGCGGTTCTTGCGATCGATGCTGATGATCTTCGCTTCAACCTCTTCGCCTTCCTTCAGCGCGTTGCGGGCGTCTTCCACCTTGTCGCGACTGATTTCGGAGGCCTTCAGTACCGCTTCAACCTCGTCGTTCAGGGCGATGGTGGCTGCCTTGGCATCAACCGCGGAAACGGTGCCACGCACGATGGAGCCCTTGTCGTTCAACTGTACGAACTCGGCAAACGGATCGCTTTCAAGCTGCTTGATACCCAGGGAGATACGCTCACGCTCGGGATCAACAGACAGGATAACGGTCTCAACCTCGTCACCCTTCTTGTACTCGCGAACGGCTTCTTCGCCAGTCTCGTTCCAACTGATGTCGGACAGGTGAACCAGGCCGTCGATGCCGCCGTCCAGGCCGATAAAGATACCGAAGTCCGTGATGGACTTGATCTTGCCGGACACCTTGTCACCCTTGTTGTAGTTCGCGGAGAACTCTTCCCAGGGGTTCGGCACGCACTGCTTGATGCCCAGGGAGATACGACGACGCTCTTCGTCGATGTCCAGGATCATGACTTCCACTTCGTCACCGACCTGAACCACCTTGGACGGATGGATGTTCTTGTTGGTCCAGTCCATTTCGGACACGTGTACCAGACCTTCAACACCCTCTTCCAGCTCGGCGAAGCAGCCATAGTCGGTCAGGTTGGTCACCCGGGCGGTAACCTTGCTGCCTTCCGGATAGCGACCCTTGATATCCACCCAGGGATCTTCGCCCAGTTGCTTCAGACCCAGGGAAACCCGGTTGCGCTCACGGTCGAATTTCAGGACCTTGATGGTGATCTCGTCACCCACGTTCACGATCTCGCTCGGATGCTTGATGCGCTTCCAGGCCATGTCGGTGATGTGCAGCAGGCCGTCAACGCCACCCAGGTCAACGAACGCGCCGTAATCGGTCAGGTTCTTGACGATACCCTGCAGGGTCATGCCCTCGGTCAGGGTTTCCAGCAGGGCTTCACGCTCGGCACTGTTTTCAGCTTCCAGAACGGCGCGGCGGGACACCACCACGTTGTTACGCTTCTGGTCCAGCTTGATAACCTTGAATTCCAGTTCCTTGTTCTCCAGGTGCGCGGTGTCGCGGACCGGACGAACGTCTACCAGGGAGCCCGGCAGGAAGGCACGGATACCGGACAGATCGACGGTGAAACCGCCCTTGACCTTGCCATTGATCATGCCCTTGACAACTTCTTCCGCCTCGAAGGACTTTTCCAGTACTTTCCAGGCTTCGGCACGCTTGGCCTTTTCGCGGGACAGACGGGTTTCACCGAAACCGTCTTCAACCGCATCGAGAGCTACATCGACAACGTCGCCGACAGCAATTTCCAACTCGCCTTTTTCATTCAGGAACTGGGAGGCGGGGATAACGCCTTCGGACTTCAGTCCGGCGTTAACGGTGACCCAGTCGTTGTCGATATCCACCACGGTTCCCTGGACGATGGAACCCGGTTGCATGTCAATTTCTTTCAGGCTTTCTTCGAAAAGATCAGCAAAGCTCTCGCTCATTATGTGTCCTATGTGATCAACGCAAGTTTCTTCCGCGCCGCCAGCAGCACGGTCTGTTAGCAATATCCGGCAGTGGCAAGGGGCTGGCATTCACACCGCCACCGGATCCTTTACCCGCCATTTCCGCTGTAAAACTGCTCAAAAATACAACAGAAATAGCAAAAGGGTGCAGTCAGGCCTGACCCACAAGGGCCATGACCTTTGACAGCACCTCTTCGATACTTAAACCCGTAGAGTCAATGACTTGCGCATCTTCTGCAGGCTTAAGCGGGGCTGCGGAACGGTTCATGTCACGTTCATCGCGAGCCCGGATCTCGTCTAAAAGGTGGTCAATACTAACATCCGCACCGGCCTCCTTCAACTGGAGATAGCGCCGTTGGGCCCTTTCCTCGGCACTGGCGGTGAGGAAAACCTTCACCGGCGCTTCGGGAAAAACCACCGTGCCCATGTCGCGGCCGTCGGCCACCAGCCCCGGTGCCTTGCGGAAGTCCCGCTGGCGCTGTAACAGGGCGTCCCGCACCGCCTGGATCACGGCGACACGGGAGGCGTCATCGCCGGTCTGCTCGGTGCGGATCTCCCGGGTCACGTCCTCGCCACCGAGGATCACCTTGACCGGCTCGCCTTCCGGCGTGGGCTCAAAGGTCACATCAAGACCGGCCGCCACATTGACCAGCGCGGCCTCGTCATCGAACGCCACACCCTGACGCCGGGCCGCCAGCGCCGTCAGGCGATACAGTGCGCCGCTGTCCAGCAGGTGCCACCCCAGTTGACGGGCCAGCATCTGGGTAATGGTGCCCTTGCCGGAGCCACCGGGACCATCCACGGTCACTACGGGTACGGTATTGTCTGATACGGACTGCATTACCTTCCCTCCTCGGCGTCGATGCGGATGCCGGTCTGACGGGCCAGGGCCTCAAAGCCGGGGAAGGACGTCGCCACATTGGCGCAGTCATTGACCAGGATCTCACCACTGGCCCGCAGGGAAGCCACGGCGAAGGACATGGCAATGCGATGGTCGCCATGGCTGTCCACCTCACCGCCGGCAATGGTCTGGCCGCCGTCGATAATGATGCCGTCGGGGGTTACCGTGGTTGTCACCCCTACCGCCTTCAGGCCATCCGCCATCACCTGGATACGGTCGCTCTCCTTGACCCGCAACTCCTCTGCCCCACGCAGCACGGTGCGACCCTCAGCACAGGCAGCGGCTATAAAGAGCACCGGAAACTCGTCGATGGCCAGGGGCACCTGATCCTCGGGGATATCGATCCCCCGCAGGGTGGCGCTTCGCACCCGCAGGTCCGCTACCGGCTCGCCGCCAATCTCACGCTCGTTGGAGACGGTGATATCGGCGCCCATCAGCGTCAGGATATTAAGCACGCCGGTGCGGGTCGGATTCATGCCCACGTGGCGCAGGGTCAGGTCGGAATCCCCGGCAATACTCGCAGCCACCAGGAAGAAGGCGGCGGAGGAGATGTCCGCCGGCACATCGATACGGCCGGCGCTCAGGTGTCCACCACCTACCACGCTGGACGTGGCGGCATCCCGGTGAACATGGTAGCCAAAGCCTTCCAGCATGCGTTCGGTATGGTCCCGGGTCGGTGCCGGCTCGTGTACGGAGGTCATGCCATCGGCGTAGAGCCCCGCCAGTAGCAGGCAGGATTTCACCTGGGCACTGGCCACCGGCATGTCATAGTGGATACCGGCAAGCTTCTGGCCGCCCCGGATCTTCAGCGGTGGCCGCCCGCCCTCCGCGGTATCAATGACGGCTCCCATGGCCCGCAACGGCTCGGCCACCCGGCCCATGGGCCGGCGGGACAGGCTGGCGTCGCCGGTCAGTTCGGAGTCGAACGGCTGGGCCGCCAGCAGGCCGGTGAACAGCCGCATGGCGGTACCGGAGTTGCCCAGGTACAGGGGCCCCCGGGGCGCTTCCAGGCCATTCATGCCAACCCCGTGGATACGCACATGGCCATGGTCGGGCCCCTCAATGGTGACCCCCATATCCCGGAACGCCTGCAGGGTGGCCAGACTGTCCTCCCCCTCCAGGAACCCATCCACTTCGGTGATACCATCCGCCAGGGCCCCCAGCATGATGGAGCGATGGGAAATGGACTTGTCGCCCGGTACCCGGATGTCCCCGTTAACACTACCACCCGGCTGCAGCCGGAACCTGACCGGTTTCTGACTCATATCTGTCACGTAGGCCTGCCCTGAAAGCATCTTGGAAAAATGGTTACGTGCCGCCCTGGCACGACTGAAAACCCGCAGCAGCGCGGCACCATCCTGGTCTTCGATGGCCTGCCGCAGCTGCGCCAGGTCCTCATTGAAATGATCAATCACCCTGAGCACCGCATCCCGGTTGGACAGGAAGATATCGTGCCACATGACCGGGTCGCTGGCGGCGATGCGGGTAAAATCCCGGAAACCGCCCGCTGCATAGCGGAAGATTTCCATGTTCTGGTCCTCACCGGCCAGGGTATCCACCAGCGAGAACGCAATAAGATGAGGCAGATGACTGGTGGCCGCCAGCACTTCATCGTGACGGGCCACATCCATGGTCAGTACGGTGGCGCCACAGCCCTGCCACAAATGTGTGAGCCGGTCGAGGGCGTCCGCCGCCGCGTCTGCCGGCGGTGTCAGGATGACCTTGTGGTCGCTGAACAGGTCGCCCCGTGCCGCGCTGACCCCGTTCTTTTCGGAGCCGGCAATGGGATGGCCGGGAATCACCCTGGGGGGCCAGCCCCCGAAAATCTCATGCACCGCCGCCACGAAGCTGCCCTTGGTACTACCCACATCGGTCAGTACCGCCTCCGGCGAGAGGTGGGGCCGGATGGCCGCCAGCACATCCCGCGTGGCCCGGACGGGCACGGCAACCACCACCAGGTCAGCCCCCGCAACCACCTCCGCCACGGAGCCGTGACCATCGATCACCCCCAGCTCCACCCCCAGGGCAAGCTCGTCATCGCTACGGTCAGCGGCAACCACGGTGCCCACCAGGCCGGACTGCCTGGCGGCCCGGGCCAGCGAGCCGCCAATCAGCCCGAGACCGATAACGGCCATACGTTCAAACAGTGGCCCTTGCGCCCGAGGTTCCGTCACATCAGGCTCCCCGCCTGCCCAGTGTCCATTTCAGGGCATCCAGAAAGCGTTCGTTCTCCTCCTGGAGGCCAACGGTGACCCGCAGGTGCCGGGGCATGCCATAACCGGCCACCGGTCGCACGATGACGCCCTGCTGCAACAGCCCTTCAAACACGTCCTGGGCATTGTCGCCCACGTCCACGGCAATGAAGTTGCCGGCGGACGGAATCCAGTCCAGCCCCAGCTCCGAGAAGCCTGCCTCAAGCTGGGCCAGCCCCTTGCGGTTCACCTCCCGGGAACGCTCCAGGTACTCCAGATCGCCCAGTACCGCCGTCGCCGCCGCCTGGGCCACCGTGTCCACATTGAACGGCTGACGAACCCGGTTGAGGATATCGGCTATCGAAGGTGAGGACACCGCATAGCCCACCCGCAGGGCCGCCAGCCCCCAGGCCTTGGAGAAGGTGCGGGTAACGATCAGGTTGGGGTATTCCCGCAACAGGCCGATGCCATCCGCATCGTCGTCATCCCCGGTCAGGTATTCACAGTAGGCCTCATCCAGTACCACCAGGACCCGGCGGGGTACCCGCTCCAGGAAGGCCCTGATGGCCTTTTCGCCCTCGACGGTGCCGGTGGGATTGTTGGGATTGGCCACAAAGATCAAGCGGGTTCGGTCGGTGACCGCATCGGCCATGGCCTTCAGGTCGTGGCCCCAGTTCCTGGCCGGCACTTCTACACCCTTGGCGCCAATTGCCAGGGTCACCAGGGGGTAGACGGCAAACGCATGCTGGGAGTAAATCACCTCAGCACCGGGCGCGGCAAAGCAGCGGGCAATCACTTCCAGGACGTCGTTGGAGCCATTGCCCAGGGTTAGCTGACTGGGCGCCACTTCCAGGTATCGTGACAGCGCCTGCTTGAGACCAAAGGCGTTGCCATCCGGGTAGCGGCACATCTCCTCCAGGGCCTCCCGCGCTGCATCCAGCGCCATCGGACTGGGCCCCAGCGGGTTCTCGTTGCTGGCCAGCTTGACGATACTGTCAGGCTCCAGGCCGTATTCACGGGCCAGTTCCTCGATGGGCTTTCCTGGCTGGTAGGGGGTCAGGCCCTGTACGCCTTCCACCGCCAGTGACTGATAGTCGATCGACATGTCCAAATCCTCCGGGTTTCCGTGCCAGGGTTTCCTGTTGTACGGCAACTGATCAGCGAATTAACCGCACGGGACACTAGAGCACACCGGCGGGGTAGGACCCCAGTCGCTTGAGTTCAACCGCGTCCTCTTCCAGGTCCTCCAGCAGCTTGCTGATGGGGGCATCGTCCATATGGCCTTCAAAATCAATGTAGAACACATAGGCCCAGGTGCCGCTGGGTGATGGCCGGGTCTCGATCCGGGTCAGGCTGATACCGGCCCGGTGGAACGGCTCCAGCAACTGGTACAGGGCACCGGGACGATTGCGCATGGATACCAGGATTGAAGTCTTGTCCTGCCCGCTGAGGCCGACCGCCTCACGACCGACAATCAGGAACCGGGTGGTATTGTCCGGCCGGTCCTCGATCTTGCCGGCCATAATGTCGAGCCCGTAGAGTTCCGCGGCCATATCGCCGGCAATGGCGGCGGTGCCGGGCTCGCTGGCAGCCCGCCGGGCCGCCTCGGCATTGCTGCTGACCGTGACCCGTTCCACGCCGTACTGGTGGGCATCCAGCCACTGTCGGCACTGGGCGAAGGATTGCTGGTGCGAGTAGATACGGGTCAACGGCTGGTCACCGCTATCCGGCGAGCGCATCAGGTGGTGATGGATACGCAACTGCACCTCACCGCAGATCTTCAGCGGTGACGACATGAACATGTCCAGGGTGTGGTTGATCATGCCTTCGGTGGAGTTTTCCACCGGCACCACGCCGTACTGGGCAGCGCCGGACTCCACCTCCCGGAACACCGCGTCAATGGCGGGCATGGGCACGGAGATCACGGAATGGCCGAAATGCTTGAGCGCCGCCGCCTGGGTGAAGGTGCCGGCAGGGCCCAGGAAGGCTATCCGCATGGGCTGTTCCAGGGCCAGGCAGGCGGACATGATCTCCCGGAACAGGCGGGCCATTTCCTCATCCGCCAGCGGGCCGGGGTTGGACTCCTTGATGCGGCGCAGCACCCGGGCTTCCCGTTCCGGCCGGTAGAAGAAGACATCCTCGCCGGAATTGGCGGACGTCTTCACATGGGCCACCTCCTGGGCGCACTGGGCCCGGGCGCTGATCAGATCCATGATCTGCTGATCAAGGCTGTCGATCCGGTCCCGGAGCTCCGCCAGCCGGGTCTGCTCGTCACTCATGGTCAGCCATGCTCCTTCACAAATCCGGCCATATAGTCGATCAGGGCGTCCACGCCCGCTTCGGGCATGGCGTTATAGATGCTGGCGCGCATGCCACCCACGCTGCGGTGACCCTTGAGGTTCAGCAGCCCCCGGGCCTCGGCGCCCTTCAGGAAGGTGCTGTTCAGGCCATCGTCCGCCAGGGTAAACGGCACGTTCATCCAGGAGCGGAACCGGGGATCGATAGGGTTGGCGTAGAAGTCGCTACGGTCGATGAAGTCATAGAGCTTGGTCGACTTGCGACGGTTGAGCTGCTCCATGGCCGCGACACCGCCCTGCTCTTTCAGCCACTTGAACACCAGCCCGGCCAGGTACCAGGAGTAGGTCGCCGGGGTGTTGTACATGGAGCCGTTATCCGCCTGCACCTGGTAGTTCATCATGGTCGGCGTTTCCGCCCGGGCTTTGCCCAGCAGGTCTTTGCGGATGATCACCACCACCAGGCCCGATGGGCCGATGTTCTTCTGGGCACCGGCGTAGATCAGGCCGAACTTCGACACATCCAGCGACCGGGAGAGGATGGTGGAGGACAGGTCCGCCACCAGGGGGACATTGCCGCTGTCCGGAATGAAGTCGTACTCCAGCCCGCCGATGGTCTCGTTCGGGGTGTAGTGGAGGTAAGCGGCATCGGCGCTGGTGTTCCAGGTCTCCTGCAGGGGAACGGTGGTGAAACCGCTATCCTCACTGCTGGCCGCCACGTTCACATCCGCGTAACGGCTGGCTTCGGCAATGGCCTTCTTCGACCAGATGCCGGTATTGACATAGTCCGCCCGGCCACTGTCGCCCAGCAGGTTCAGGGGCACGGTGGCAAACTGGCTGGAAGCTCCACCCTGCATAAAGAGTACGCTGTAATCATCTGAAATGCCGGCAAGTTCACGCAGGTCTTTCTCAGCGGTTTCGGCGATTTCCACGAAGTCGTCGCTGCGATGGCTCATTTCCATCACCGACATGCCGGTGCCTCGCCAGTCCAGCATTTCGTCCCTTGCCTGCCGCAGCACGGGCTCCGGCAGGGCGGCCGGGCCGGCGCAGAAGTTGTACGCCCTACTCATCGGCGGCGTCCCCATTGCTGTCGTTGCTGGCACTTTCCTCACCGGACTCCTCCCCGGATTCCGCTTCCTCGGCTTCCTCGTCATCGCTCTCGGCAATCCGCTCCACACCCACCAGGCGTTCGTCTTCCTGGGTCAGGCGGATCAGGCGAACCCCCTGGGTGTTCCGGCTGAGGACGGACACCTCGTCAGTGCGGGTACGCACCAGGGTGCCCTTGTCGGAGATCAGCATCATCTCGTCGCCATCGAACAGCTGCAGTGCTGTCACCAGGTTGCCGTTACGCTCGGAACACTGCATGGCAATCACGCCCTGGCTGCCACGACTGTAGGCGGGGAACTCATCAAACGTCGTGCGCTTGCCGTAGCCATTCTCACTGGCCGTGAGGATAACGCCGCCTTCCTGGGGAATGATCAGCGATACCACATGATGCCCTTCCGGCATCCGGATACCACGCACACCACGGGCGGTGCGGCTCATGGGACGCACGGCTTCCTCGTTGAAGCGCACCGCCTTGCCGGCGGTGGAGAACAGCATCACCTCGGATTCGCCCTGGGTGATGGCCGCACCGATCAGGGCATCGCCCTCATCCAGGTTCAGGGCGATCAGGCCGTTGGAACGGGGGCGGGAGAAATTCGGCAGCGGTGTCTTCTTGACCACGCCGTTGGAGGTCGCCATCAGTACGTAATGATCTTCCGGGTAGTCCCGTACCGGCAGGAAGGTGGTGATACGCTCACCCTCGTCCAGCGGCAGGATATTCACCATCGGACGACCACGGGAACCACGACTGCCCCGGGGAATCTCGAACACCCGCAGCCAGTAGACCTTGCCGCGGTTGGAGAAGCACAGGATGGTATCGTGGGAATTGGCCACCAACAGCTTTTCGATGAAGTCCTCGTCCTTCATGGACGTGGCGGCCTTACCCCGGCCACCCCGGCGCTGGGCCTGGTAGTCCTCTACCGCCTGGGTCTTGGCGTAGCCACCGTGGGAGATGGTCACCACCAGGTCTTCCTCGTCGATCAGGTCCGCCACCGTCAGGTCACGGCGGGAGCTGATAATCTCGGTACGGCGCTCGTCGCCGTATTCGTCAACGATGGCCGCCAGCTCATCACGGATCACCTGCAGCAGACGCTCCGGATCACCCAGGATGTCCAGCAGGTCAGCGATCTTCTCGACGATTTCCTTGTATTCGTTCTGGAGCTTCTCGGTCTCCAGGCCGGTCAGGCGGTGCAGGCGCAGGTCAAGGATGGCCTGGGCCTGTTCCGGTGACAGGTGATAGAGGTCGTCACGCAGGCCATAGATTTCCGGCAGGTCATCCGGACGGCAGGCATCCTTGCCGGCCCGTTCCAGCATGGCCAGCACATCGCCGGGCGCCCAGCCCTTGTCCATCAGCTTTTCCTTGGCTTCGGCGGCGGACGGAGAAGCCTTGATGAGCTCGATGATCTCGTCGATGTTGGCCAGGGCAACGGTAAGACCTTCCAGGATATGCCCCCGCTCCCGGGCCTTGCGCAGCTCGTAGATGGTGCGGCGGGTGACCACTTCCCGGCGGTGGCGCACGAAGGCGTCGAGCATTTCCTTCAGGTTGAGGATCTTGGGCTCGCCGTTGAGCAGCGCCACCATGTTAATGCCGAACACGGTTTCCAGCTGGGTCTGGGCAAACAGGTTGTTGACGATGACCTCGGGGTTTTCGCCCCGACGCAGCTCGATCACAACCCGGATGCCTTCCTTGTTGGACTCGTCCCGCAGCTCGGTGATGCCTTCCAGGCGCTTTTCCTTCACCAGCTCGGCGATCTTCTCGATGAGCCGGGCCTTGTTGAGCTGGTATGGCAGCTCGGTGATGATGACGGCGTCGCGGCCAGTCTTCTTGTCATGCTCGATCTCATGACGGGCACGGATCCAGACGCGGCCACGACCGGTACGGTAGGCCTCTACGATACCGGCACGGCCATTGATGATGCCCTCAGTGGGAAAGTCCGGCCCCGGAATAATGTCCATCAGCTCGTCGATGGTGGTGTCCGGGTTGTCGATCAGTGCCAGACAGCCATTGATGATTTCCGTCAGGTTATGGGGCGGGATGTTGGTGGCCATGCCCACCGCAATCCCGGAGGAGCCATTGACCAGCAGGTTCGGCACCCGCGTCGGCAGGACGTCCGGAATCCTCTCGGTGCCGTCGTAGTTGTCGACGTAGTCCACCGTTTCCTTGTCCAGGTCCGCCAGCAGTGCCTGGGCGAGCTTTTCCATGCGGATCTCGGTGTAACGCATGGCCGCCGCGTTGTCACCGTCGATGGAACCGAAGTTGCCCTGCCCGTCCACCAGCGGATAACGCAGGGAGAACGGCTGCGCCATGCGCACGATGGTGTCGTAGACCGCGGAGTCCCCGTGGGGATGGTATTTACCGATCACATCACCCACCACACGGGCGGACTTCTTGTACGGCTTGTTCCAGTCGTTGCCCAGCTCGGACATGGCGAACAGAACACGCCGGTGTACCGGCTTGAGGCCATCACGGACATCGGGAAGCGCCCGGCCGATAATGACGCTCATGGCGTAGTCCAGGTACGACTGTTTGAGCTCGTCTTCGATATTGACCGGCAGGATCTCTTTGGCTAACTCACCCATCGAGAATGGTTCCTTTGAATTTGCTGGAAGTCGTGTTGTTTAAGCGATCGATACTACCACAATCAGGTAGTCGGCTCAGTCAAAAACCACGGTCTTGTTTTCGTAGGTAATGACCCGGTCCTCGACATGGGCGCGCAGGCCACGGGCCAGGACATTCTTTTCCACATCCTTGCCCAGTCGCACCATGTCCTCGATGGCATCGCTGTGGCTGATGCGGATCACATCCTGCTCGATGATGGGGCCTTCATCCAGGTCCTGGGTCACGTAATGGCAGGTGGCGCCAATCAGCTTTACACCCCGGCTGTAGGCCTGGTGGTAGGGCCGGGCACCGGCAAAGGACGGCAGGAACGAATGGTGGATATTGATCACCTTACCGCTGTATTTCTCGCACACTTCGGCAGGCAGGATCTGCATGTAGCGCGCCAGCACGATCACATCCGCTTCATAGGACTGGAACAGGCCGTCGATCTCGGCAAAGGCCTCAGCCTTGTTCTCCTTGCTGACCGGGATACAGTGGTACGGAATCTCATGCCACTCAACCATTCGGCGCAGGTCCTCATGGTTGGAGATTACGGCCGCGATATCCACGTTAAGCTCGCCGCTGTGCCAGCGATACAGCAGGTCGGCCACACAATGGGACTCCTTGCTGCACATGAGCACCACTTTCTTGGGCTGGGCCGAGTCGGCAATATGCCAGCTCATCTCGAATTCCCGGGCGATGGGCTCGAAGGCGGTACGGAACTGATCCAGGCCGAAAGGAATGGAGCTGGCCTTGATCTCATGACGCATGAAGAACCAGCCAGCCTGATTGTCGGAATGGTGGCTGGCTTCGGTGATCCAGCCATTGTAGGTGGACAAGAAGTTACTGACTTTTGCCACAATACCCACCCGGTCCGGGCAGGAAATCACCAGACGGTATGTGTGTTCCATGAACCTGTCCTATAAGGGAACTGGAGAAAACGGAAAACCGGACGAATTCACGACCGGCCCCCGTATGGAAAAATGACCGGCTATCATAGCCTAAACCGGCGCTGGAACGAAGGTGCAGCAGCCGTTTCCGACGACCGCGCCACCAACCAAAAGGAGCACCCCCATGCAACGCCCCCGGCAATACTGCCTCCCCTGGCTGGTCCTGCTGACCTTGCTGTCAGGGTACTGCAACGCCCAGGCCATCCTCGAGGGAGAACGTCAGCACCCTGTGCCCGGCGACCAGGCCATGGTGGCCACCAGTCATCACAAGGCGACCGAAGTGGCCCTGGAGGTCCTGAAGGACGGAGGTAATGCCGTGGATGCCGCGGTGACCGCCGGCTTTGCCCTGGCAGTGACCCAGCCCCGCTCCGGCAATATCGGTGGCGGCGGTTTCATGCTGGTGGCGCCGGGAGATGGCAGCCCGGTGAAAGCCATCGATTACCGGGAAACAGCCCCGGCGGTGGCCACCCGGACCATGTTCCAGGACAGTGACGGTAACGTGGTGCCACAGCGCAGTCGCTTCAGCCACCTGGCGTCGGGCGTGCCGGGGACGGTGGCGGGATTTGCCATGGCCCTGGAGGAGTACGGCACCATCACCCTGGCCGAGGCTCTGGCGCCGGCCATTGCCCTGGCCCGGGACGGCTTCGAGGTACCCCACCGCTTCACCGAAGGCCTGGAACAGGCCCGCGACAGACTGCAGCCCTGGCCCGCCACCCGGGCCACCTTCTACCGGGAGGATGGCAGCGCGCCCCAGCCCGGCGAGGTCTTCCGCCAGCCGGAACTGGCAGCCACCCTGCAGCGTATTGCCGACCACGGTATCGAGGATTTCTACGAAGGAGAAACCGCCCGCCTGATCGTCGACGAAATGGAGCGTGGCGGCGGCCTGATCACCCTGGAGGACCTGGCTGGCTACAGGCCGGTTATCCGCGAACCGGTCATGGGCACCTATCGTGGCCACGAGGTCTTCTCCATGTCACCACCCAGCAGCGGCGGCACCCATATCGTCCAGATACTGAATATCCTTGAAGGCTACCCCATGGGCGACTATGGCCATAACTCGGCACAGACCATTCACCTGATGGCCGAGGCCATGAAACGGGCCTATGCCGACCGTTCCGAATACCTGGGAGATACGGATTTTGTCGAGGTACCGCTGGAAGGACTGACCAGCAAGGCCTATGCGGAGCACCTCAGGAATGGAATCGATCGCCATGAAGCGACGCCCTCTGAACAGATCGCCCCCGGCAAGCCACAGCCCTATGAAAGCAACGAGACCACTCACTTTTCCATCGTGGACCAGTGGGGCAACGCCGTTTCAAACACTTACACCATAAACTTCAGCTACGGCTCAGGTATTACCGTGGCCGGCGCCGGCTTCCTGCTGAATAACGAGATGGACGACTTCAGCGCCAAGCCCGGTGTTCCCAATGCCTACGGCCTGATCGGCGGCGAAGCCAACCGTATCGAGCCTGACAAGCGCATGCTCAGTTCAATGTCGCCCACCATCCTGCGTAAGGACGGCAGGAATGTCCTGGTGACCGGCAGTCCTGGCGGCTCCCGTATAATCACTACCACCCTGCAGGTGATCATGAATGTGGTCGACCATGACCTGAACATCCAGTCGGCAGTGTCGGCGCCCCGCATCCATCACCAGTGGCTGCCGGACGAAATCCGTATCGAGCAGGGCATCAGCCCGGACACCATTGACCTGCTGGAGAGCATGGGGCACACCGTCAGGCCCCGGGCCGCCATGGGCGCCATCCAGAGCATCCAGGTCGACGATAACGGGCAGCTGTGGGGCGCCGCGGATCCTCGTAGAAGTACGTCCAGCGCCCGCGGTTACTAGCCTGCCCCGTCCGTTTCCCGGACCAGTTTCGACAGGGCCTGCCGGATCTGGTCCGGAATCGGCGCCGGGCGATCGGTTTTCCGGTCCACGAAAACATGGACAAAGCGGCCCACGGCGCAGGCCTCCTCCTCCCCCTGGCGGAAAATACCGATGTTATACACCACCGAACTGTTCCCGAGCCTTTCCACCCGCAGCCCGGCCTCCACCCTTTCCGGATAGGCGATGGGACTGAAATAGTCGCAGGAGGAATTCACCACATAGGCAATTGTCTGACCGTTATGAATGTCGAGGCCGCCCTGCTCAATCAGGTAACGGTTCACACTGCTGTCAAACCAGGCGTAATAGGTCACATTATTGACATGCCCATAGAGGTCATTGTCCGCCCATCGTGTTGTAATCTCATCAAAGACCGGAAACCCGGTCCGCTTTCGCAGATAGTCTGCTGTCATGCTTCTGCTTCCCGATAATTTACAAACTCAAGTAAGTTCGCCATGCAAACCGCACAATAATTCCAAGTATAAAGATCCGCTCATGAGCAAGCTTCGTCGCACCATAGGCGCCGTGTCGCTCGCCGCGACACTGGCCAGCTTCCCGTCCCATGCAGCGAACGCTGAGGATCGCCCGGTTATTCGTGGAGCCTTCATCGAGTTCCCGCCACTGGCCTACCACTACGGACACCGGAGAGGTGGAAGGCACCTTCATTGACCTGTCCGAGGCTGTCGCCGACCGGGCCGGATACCATATCACCTGGCAGGAGCTCCCCATAGAGCGGGTCTACCTGTATCTGGAACACGGCGACATCGATATGTGGCTCGGGTCGGCCGGCGTTCCCGAGCTGGGCCCCTACACCCGGGAAACCGATTTTCATACCGGCAGCATCCGGCTCAACGCCTACTCCCGGGAGGATGCGGCCCGAATTTCCTCCATTGAAGATCTCCAGGGTAAAAGCCTGATCCTGATCCGGGGCTATACCTACTGGCGCCTACTGGACTCTCTGAAGGAAGACCCGGACACCCAGGTCACGATTGCCCCAAGTCACCTCTCTGCCATCCGGATGCTGGCATTCGAACGTGGCGACTACCTTATCAACTTCCAGTCCCCCATGGACAACCTGCTCCAGGACAACCCCCTGCCCGACCTTCAGTATGACAACCTCCTGGATTGGCCCCTGACACTGGTCTTCTCGGAAAAGGCACCGGGCACCGACAGGATGGTCGAGGACCTTAACCGCGCCTGGGATGACATGAAGGAAGATACCGAAATAATCGGGCAGGAATACTGAATAAACGTTCTATATCACCTGGCAGAACACAAAAAACCCCGGCTCGCAGGCCGGGGTTTTATTCTTCAGGCCGTAGCCTGACAACAAGGCAACCGACGGATCAGTTGCTTGCCACGTTGCGAACACCGCTGCCCGGAGGCGTGCAGGTAAAGGTCACCGAAGTGTCCTCGTCGTTCACCTGGGACAGCAGCTCACTGCGGGACAGGGACGGCGTGGCACGGTCACCCGGCACAAACTTCTCGTTGGCGTTGAACACCCAACGTCTGGTCTGGCCATCAAGTACCGCCGTGGCTACCAGGTCGCACTCAGGACGTGGATCGGTCACCAGGGCCCGCTCGATCAGCAGGTCCAGACGAGCCTGTACGTCCGCTCGGTTGCGGTTGTCCGGGTTCAGGGTCACCTGCTGACCCACGATGGGATTCATTTCCGACGGGAATGCCAGGGCCAGGTCCTGGACCATCAGGCGATTCTCTTCACCCAGCAGGAGGAATACCGGAGCACTCAGGAAGTTGTCGATGGAACCGGATGCCCCCTGGTTGTCGTAACCGAAGCCACGGATCTGGGGACCGGTTTCCGGACGATCGGCACCATTCTTGGTGAACATGCCAACCTTCTGGTACATGTTTCGCAAGTGCGGGATCTTCATGTCCTCGTCAACATCACCACCCTCAATGGACATGGTGCCATCGGTACCGAACATGCCCTGATCCGCATCCAGCACATGGCAACCATTACAGTTGGTCACGAAATCGGAATTGATGGTGTTGTAGACCTCCAGGGCCTCCTGCAATCGTGGACTCAGGCTGTTGTCCAGGGCCGCAACCGGATTGGGCGGATAGGCCAGCTCCAGCGCGAACTCCGCGAAGCTGGTCATTTCCGCATCCGTCAGTTCGGAGGAACGACCCACAAGACCCGGGAAGGCCTCGTTAAACTCCTTGAAGGCGGCCATTTCGAGGCTTTCGCCAGGCGCCCGGTCCTCACCGGTACGGTCGCCCCGCCAGTGCATGGGGCCATTGCCTTTCAGGCCACGCAGACTCTGGGTGGCCATGGGTCCCTTCATGGCGTGGAAGGTCAGGTTGCGGCCAAATGCAGGAACGTTCTCGTTGTACTCGTTGGGATTGTCCTCGGAGGCGATATCCGGGTTACCCAGGTCCCAGGACAGGTGGTCCATGTCCCCGAACACGTGACAACCTGCGCAGGAGGAATCACCCCGACTGGAGGTGTAGGTGGCGTCGTACAGGAACCGGCGACCCTCGACCACTTTCTGCGGTTCCGGATTGTCCATGGTGACATGGGCCAGCTCGCTCATGGTGCCGTCGATATCCACCACTGACACGCCGTTGTCGAAGCGGGTGGTCACGAAGGCACGGCCACGAGCCTCATCCAGTACCACCCCGGTGGCACCGCCACCGCTGACAACCAGCTGGTCGTTGGTATTGGGCTGGAAGCTGTCGTTCTCCAGGGCACCGGTGTCATAGCGTACCAGCTTGCTGGAACCCATGGATGCCATGAACAGGTCCTCGCCATCAGACGACACCGCCATCTGCAACGGAATGGCGACAGCACGCTCCTTCTCGCTGGCGGTTCCGTTGCCAGGTTCGGTGGTATAGTCGATGTGCTTGTTCAGGTGACGCGGCAAGGCATTATTGCCGTCTACCACAGTGATCCGACTTTGCACGAAGTTGCCATTCACGGTGGTGGAGGCCAGGCCAGGGCCTTCGAAACGGGTCAGGTTGTTCGCTTCCTGGTTGGAAACGTACACATTGCCGTTGCTCGGGTTGACCGCCAGGTTAAACAGCGTGGTACCCACGCCACTGGTGCGGGAGGCCACACGGGGCACGGAACCGGTGGTGTCGATCTCGAACACGTCGTAGTCCGGCAGTTCGAGCTTGACCAGATCGTTCCAGGCCTGGGGGGCATCGCCATTGACGGGATCACCGGGTCCCATCCAGTCCTGACCGTCAAACTGCACGATCATGCCGGTACGGGGTTGCTCGGTACCATCCGCGGCAACCTGCGGACCAGGTTTGTCCAGACCGCCATCGGGAATTTCCTCATCCAGGACCGTGGTCCGGTTACCGGAGTTGAATACGGCGGTATACACCGTGGTGCCATCCGGGCTGCGGGCCAGGCCGCGCAGGGTGTCGCCAAACATATTGAGGATGGTGACGGGCTCGCCGCCAAGCTGGAAACCGGGATTACCGGCATCGAACACCCAGACATCAGCACGACCGACACCCGGCGTGGTCAACTCGGGATCGAACGGCACGTTCTGACCACGGTGGGCAGCGGTAATGAAGGCCCACTGGTCGTTATTACCGGCAAAGACGATGTCCCGGGGCTCGTCACCCACCAGCAGCGTATTCCTGATCCGGGCGGTGGTACCGGATACGTCAACGATGCTGACACTGTCGGACAGGTGGTTGACCACCCACAGCTCACCGTCGTTACGCAGGGTCACGGAGACCGGCTCCAGGCCCACCGGAATGGTTTCCACCGGGGTGGGGGAGGCACCGGATACATCGAACACCTGCACGGTGTTGTCCGGCGTATTCACCACGTAGAGGCGGTTGCCGTCAGACGACAGGGCCATGGGGCGCACATGCCCGGATTCGAAGGTGACGAAATCCCCGGCTTCAGGCATGGGCTCATCATCACCGCCGGGGTTGTCCGGATCATCGGGATCGTCCGGGTCATCGGGGTCATCCGGATCGTCCGGATTATCCGATGCATTGCCCTCAAGCAGGATGCTGCCCAGGCCCGCCCGTTCGAAGAAACTGGACGCATTGATGGCGAATTGCAGGTATACCTGGTCCTGACCATCGGCCACATCACTGATATCCACGGTCACCACGCCGGATCCGCTGCTGACGGACTGGATGGACTGGAAGGTGCTGCCGTCGCTGGACACAAAGGCTGTCAGTGACTCACCGCTGTCAAACCCTGAAATGTCCCTGTAGAAGGACAGGGTCAGGTCACTGGCGCCATTGATCGCGATGGGGCCGGAACGGACCCGGGTCTCGGTAGACCCGCCACCACGCATGGACACCTCACCCGCGGTCATATTGTAGACGCGGCCCTGGTCGGTAAAGGCGCCAAGGCCATCCGAGAAATTCTCCTCGAAAAGGACCGCCGCCGGCGCATTGACGGCAGCCATGGCCAGGGCCAGGCCGGACAGATAGTAACGACATGCCGAGGCCCGCCTATTCATAAGCGGTCGCCTGATGTTCTTATTCATTGGAACTCTCCATTGAACTCTCCCTGAAGGCAACCTACTGCTCCCTGGCTACCCTGTTTGCGTTATGCATCGTCCATACTGCATAAGGAGCGGACCGGAGCCGCCCCTGAACTGGAACCCGCAGGATACCCGTGGTCATGACCGCATCATTTGTGCGCAATGATAATTCGGTACCATCTGAGCACTTGGTCACGCCGATATGACCTCACTTCCAGCCAATACCGGGTAGGATATAGGGATGACAGAAAGCCACTGACAGGCGCTGAACATCGTCTCGCGCCCAGGCCCCGTTGTTCAGGGGCTTCTCAGGGAGTTTGGAAAGACTTGCATCCCACGGAGGGAACCCCGTGCAATCTCCGGCCGACCGTGTGCCCACTCACATCTATATCTGGGATAACCGCGTACTTTACGCCGGCCCCAGCCTGGCACCGCGCTACCGCAGCTACGGCAGTGCAGCCCTGCTGGTCGGTGTGGAAAGCAACCTGCGGGTACATCGACAGACCCATGCCGACGAAGCGGTGGATACCCGCTGCTGTCTGGTCAGGCCCGGCCTGCCCATCTGGGTCGAGAGTGACAGCCCATCCGTCATGGTGCTGTTTCTTGATCCGTTCCAGCACGACTTCGCTGCCCTGTCCGGAACCGCGGTCCACAGGACCTGCGATATCCTCTGGTCCCTGTCCGGTGAAGATCACCTGGTGTCCCTGGCGCGGCATATCCTGGGAGCATCCCTGTCTCCCCAGGCGGTGCTGGGCACCCTCGTGAAGCTGGGGGTGCCGGACACCAACCGGCTGGACCCGACCGGCGTCGACCCCAGGGTTGTCCGGGCCATCAGCATGATCCGGGGAGGGCGAACCCAGAACATCACCACGGAAGACCTGGCGGCCACGGTCAACCTCTCAGTGCCCCGGGTGATCCAGCTGTTCCGCCAGTACCTTGGCATCTCCGCCGGTCGCTATCGGCAATGGCACCGCATGCACGCCACCACACTGGCCATCGCCAATGGCCAGACCTTCACCCAGGCTGCCGTGGCTTCGGGATTTTCCGACCTGGCCCATTTTTCCAATACTTTTCACAGCATGATGGGCATCATGCCATCCGGACTGCTCAGAACCAGTGAAGGCGTCCGCTTCCATATCGACCCCCAGCTGTTGGCGGAGGGTTTCAGCGCCCTGTCCGGATCGAGCAAGCCCCTGGAAGTTTCCTGAATAGCGCCGTCACCACAATGTGCTAGCTTTGTATCAGGAAGTCCCTGAAAGCGTCCTTAATGCCGTATCAGGCCTTTCCCATGACCATCTGATGATGCTTCCAAGGAGCGTGCTGGATATGCTGAGCCATCTGATTCTGACCGTTGATTATTCCGACAACTGGGAACAGGCCATCAAGCAGTTGCCCCCCTTGCTGGAGCGACTTGGGACCAAGAGGCTGACGCTCACCTATGTAATTGAACCCCACACCCGAAAAGATATTCGGGACAGCGACAGCGCCGTGGAGAGCAAACTGAGGGATCTTGCCAAGCAGTATGCCGAACAGTGGCAGGTGGATACCGACTATGAGGTCCGTCATGGGTTCGTGGCCTCCTGTGTACTGGAGCTGGCCCGCCACCACCAGGCCGATGGTGTTATCTGCTGCAGCACCCATCACTCCGCCGGTCGCGAACTGTTCAGGGGTAATATCACCATGAACCTGGCCCGTATGACGCGGCGTCCCTTACTGATACTGCCGGTTGAGGCACAACCTTCCTCCCCGCATTCACCAGTGTTCCTGGCCACCGACGGTTCCGGGAACGCCCGCCGTTGCGAGGATCTGTTCCGGGGGCTGACAGGCGATGGCCAGGAAGGCCGGGTGGTCTGGGTGCGTCCGGATGACGCCCCTCCGGAGGCCGACGAGGTGGACAGGCTGGTTCACGATATCGCCAACAGCAAGGCCTCGGTCCATGCCAGGATCCTCACCGGGCATCCGTCCCGTGAGCTACTGACGCTGATCAGGGACAGCCAGCCAGCACTGACCCTGATCGGCAAGCGCGGCAGCACGCCCGAGGACCAGTTTCCCCTCGGGCACACCGCAGAAACCGTCGTACGGGAAAGCCGCCACCCGGTGTTGCTGGTCCCCTGACTACTCCTCGAACAGCTTGTCGGTCCTCGCCGCCATGATGAAGTCGTTACGGTGCAGGCCATGGATCTTGTGGGTCCACCAGCGCACCGTCGCCTTGCCAAACTCCAGCAGGATGGCTGGATGATGCCCCTCTTCCTCTGCCAGGTCCGCTACCCGGTTGGTGAAGGCCTGGGCCTGGACGAAATTACGGAAGCGGAACTCCCGGCGTAACTGGTTGACCCCATCCACCTTGATGACTTCCCAATCGGGCACGTCCTTCATCAGGGTATCCTGCTCTTCCGGGGTGACGGTCGGCGCATCAGCCCGGCAGGCTTCACATTGCTCTTTTTCCAGTGCAATCATTTTAGTGTCTCCCTATGTCTGTGCGTTCCGTTCGGTTCATCTTCACCGTAACAGGTCGGCACCACTGTTGAAATCCTCCCGGGTTCATAATACTGTACATTTAAACAGTATCGGATTGAACCATGAATGACCTGCTGAACACCCTGTTCACGGATGCCCGTCTGTGGCACGGACACCACCAGAAGACAACCGCACCCGCTCCGGATCCCACCGGGTTCGACGCCCTGGATGAGCAGCTCGGCGGCCTTGGATGGCCTCGGGGAGCCCTCAGCGAATGCCTGCTGGATGTCCCCGGGATCGGTGAACTGCAACTGGTACTGCCCCTGCTGCGGCGGGTAACCCACCGTAAACAGGCGGTGTTCTGGATCAATCCACCCCTGACACCCTACGCCCCCGCCCTGGCCCGTGAGGATATCGACCTGGATCAGTTGGTGGTCGTGCGGACCGAATCCCACCCGGACCTGCTATGGACCCTGGAAAACTGCCTGCGCTCCACCATCACCGGCCTGGTCATGGCCTGGCCGGGCACCCTGGCCGCCCGGGACATCCGCCGCCTGCAACTGGCTGCCGAGGCCGGCCAGAGCAGTTGCATCCTGTTCCAGTCCCGCCGGGAGGCTCACCAGAGTTCCCCGGCCGCCCTGCGCCTGGAACTGGCACCCGATCCTTCGCTGGCCCTGCGGATCAACATCCTCAAACGCCGGGGAAGCTGGCCCGGTGAGGGCTGCACCCTGCCCCTGCCAGCCCGGGCGGGACAGGCCGACCGGGAACCCTCCGCCACGGTTATCCGCGGGCCCTGGCCTGACGGACCGGCGCCATGACCTGGCTATACCTGCATTTCCGGCACCTGCTGCTGGACCATATCGCCCGCTCCCGGCAGGATACCGGGCCACTGGCGGTGCTGTCCCACGGCACCCGGCAGGTGCTGCAGGCCTGCCCCCGGGCCAGGGAGCTGGGCATCCAGCCCGGTATGGCCCTGAAGACCGCCCTCAACCTGGCTCCGGAACTGGTCATGATCCACGCCGACGATGCCCGCCAGGGCGAGATACTGGAGCAACAGGCCCACTGGCTGTACCGCTACATGGACCGAATCACCCTGCATCCACCGGACGGCCTGTTGGCGGAGGCCGCCAGCGTGCAGCGACTGTACGGCGACCTGGAAACACTGCGGCAGCAACTCCAGCAGGCCCTGGACGAGCGACGGCTGAACGCCACCCTGACCACCGGCACGACGCCCCTGTCGACCCGCCTGCTGGCCCGGGCCGGGGTCCAGTGCTGTACCGGGGAAGCATCGCACATGCTAGGTCGGCTCGAGGCTCTCCCCCTGGCCCACGCCGGCTTTGATGAACGCACCCTGCAACGCCTGACCCGCCTGGGTCTGACCACCCTGGGCCAGGTCTTCCGGCTGCCGGCCCCGGAACTGGCCCGCCGCCTGGCACCGGAAACCCTGGCCTATGTCCAGCGGCTCCAGGGGCAGCGACCGGACCCGCAGACCAGTTGGCAGCCACCCCACCACTTCCGGCAACGGGCTGATTTCGGCCTGCCCGTGGAGAAAGCCCAGGGCCTCCTGTTCGCCCTGCAACGCATGCTGTCGGAACTGGAAAGCGACCTGCAATGGCGCCAGCAGGACACCGACAGCCTGTTGCTGATACTCCACCATTACCGGCGGGAGCCCAGTCGCCTGAGGGTGCGCACCACCGGCCCGGAACACCGGGCGGACGCCTTCCTGAGCCTGCTCAGGATTCGCCTGGAGCAGCACCCCTTGCAGGCACCGGTGGAAACCCTGGAACTGAAAGTCACCCGCTTCCTCGACCGTCAGGCTGTTACCCACACGGACCTGCTGGGGGAAGCCTCCGATCCCGGCGAAGCCTGGCATACCCTGGTCAGCCGCCTGCAGGCCCGCCTGGGGGAACAGGCCCTGCATCACCTGGCACCGGCGGCGGACCACCGGCCGGAACGGGCCTGGAGCGCCCGCAGCCTGGCCGCCGGGCACCACGGCCATGGCAGGGCTTCGGCACACCTTCCCTTGCGCCCGCTGTGGCTGTTGCCACACCCCCTCCCCCTGGACACCACACCGGAAGCCTGGCTCAGCAGCCCTGAGCGCATCAGTGGGGGCTGGTGGGATGGCGCCCGGGTGATGCGGGACTACTACATTGCCCGCCTTGCCAGCGGGCAACTGGCCTGGGTCTACCGGGACAACCAGCTAAGCTGGTTCGTCCATGGCTGGTTTGGTTAGGAGTCGCCCCATGAACGGTTATGCCGAGTTGCACTGCTTCAGCAATTTCACCTTCCTGACCGGCGCCTCCCACCCCCATGAATTGGCGGAGAAGGCCCTGGAGCTGAAATACCAGGCCCTGGCCATTACCGATACCTGCTCCGTAGCCGGCATTCCCCGGGCCTGGCAGGCTCTGGAGGGCAGCCCGGTGGCACTGATCACCGGCAGCTATTTCGAACTGGAACCGGCATTTCCAGCATCGCCCACAACCCGGCTAATCCTGCTGGCCCGCACCCTGGTGGGCTATGGCCAGCTCTGCCGGCTGATCACCACTGCCCGGCGCCGGGCTCCGAAAGGCCGCTATCAACTGCTTCCGGAGGACCTGGAAACCCATACCCTGGATCACTGTCTCTGCCTGTGGTTACCACCGGTACCGGAGCAGGACCGGTATGCCGAGGCACATCGCATTGGTGAATGGCTGCTGGACCGGTTCCCGGACCAACTCTGGCTGGCGGCCAGTCGCACCCTGGAATCCGGGGAGGACCAACACCTGCAACGTATCCACGCCCTCTCACAACAGCTCGGGCGCCCCATTGCCGCCACCGGCGAGGTGCACATGCACTGCCGGCAGCGCCAGCCCCTGCAAGACGTACTCACCGCCATTCGCCACAACACCAGCCTGGAAGACGCCGGCCATCACCTGTTCCAGAACGGTGAACGCTACCTGCGCCCCCTCCCCGTACTGGAACGCCTGTTCCCGAAGGCCTGGTTGCAGGAGACCCTGACCATTGCCGAACAGTGCACCTTCCGCCCATCCGAGCTCCATTACGAGTATCCATCGGAACTGATCCCCCACGGCGAGACTCCGGCCTCCTGGCTGCAGGAATTGACCCGCCAGGGCGAACAACGGCGGTTCCCGGACGGCACGCCAGCGGATCTCCAGGCACAGATCCACAAGGAACTGGCCCTGATCCATGAGATGCGGTACGAACACTACTTCCTGACCATCCAGGACATCGTCAGCTTCGCCCGCAGCCAGGACATCCTCTGCCAGGGCCGGGGATCGGCGGCCAACTCGGCGGTCTGCTACTGCCTGGGCATCACCGAGGTGGACCCCCGCCAGGTGGAGCTGCTGTTCGAACGGTTTATCTCGAAGGACCGTGGTGAGCCCCCGGATATCGATGTGGACTTCGAACACGAGCGACGGGAAGAGGTCATCCAGTACATCTACCGGCGCTATGGGCGGGACCGGGCCGCCCTGGCAGCCACCGTCATTCGTTACCGCCCCCGCAGCGCTATCCGGGATGTGGGCAAGGCCCTGGGTTTTGACCCGGTACAGGTGGAGCAACTGCTCAACGGCATCGACTGGCGGGACCGGGAAACCGACTGGCGCGGCCAAATTCTGGACAAGGGACTGACCCGTCACGAGCGCGTCGCCAACCAGTTCTTTACCCTGGTGAACACCCTGCTGGGCTTCCCCCGCCACCTGTCCCAGCATGTGGGCGGCTTCGTGATCAGTTCGGGCCCCCTGGCGGAACTGGTACCCACGGAAAACGCCGCCATGGGAAACCGCACGGTGATCCAGTGGGACAAGGACGACCTGGAAAGCCTGGGGCTGATGAAGGTGGACGTACTCGCCCTGGGCATGCTGACAGCCATCCGCAAGGCCCTGGCACTCATCCCCGGGGGCGACGGTCAGCCCCTGACCATGCAGGGCATCGAGCGGGAAAACAAAGCCACTTACGATATGCTGAAAACCGGCGACAGTATCGGCGTTTTCCAGGTGGAGTCCCGGGCACAGATCAATATGCTGCCCCGCCTGAGACCGGAAAAGTACTACGACCTGGTGATCCAGGTCGCCATTGTCCGTCCCGGCCCCATCCAGGGGGATATGGTGCACCCCTACCTCAAGCGACGGCACGGCCTGGAGAAACCCACCTACCCCAACGCCGAAGTCCGGGCGGTGCTGAAACGAACCCTGGGCGTTCCCATCTTCCAGGAACAGGCTATCAAACTGGCCATGTTGGCCGCCGGCTTTACCGCTGGCGAGGCTGACCAGTTACGCCGGGCCATGGCGGCCTGGAAGTCCCACGGCGACCTGACGCCGTTCCGGGACAAGTTGATCAACGGCATGCGGGCCCGCGGGCACGATGAGGACTTTGCCGAACGGCTGTACCAGCAGATCTGCGGGTTTGGGGGCTATGGCTTCCCGGAGTCCCATTCCGCCAGCTTTGCCCTGCTGGTGTATATCTCCGCCTGGATCAAGTGTCACCACCCGGCGGCCTTCTACTGCGGCCTGCTGAACAGCCAGCCCATGGGCTTCTACTCCCCGTCGCAACTGATCCAGGATGCGCGCCGCCATGATGTCACCGTACTGCCGGCGGATGTGAACCACAGTCACTGGGACTATACCCTTGAGGGCCCTGGACAACACTTGCGTGTTGGCCTGCAACAGATCCGGGGCCTGAATCCGGACAGCGCCGATATCCTGTGCCGTCAGCGACCACCCGGCGGCTACCACAGCATCAGGGAACTCAGGCAGCGCACCGCCCTGCCCCAGCGGGACCTGGAGTTGCTGGCCGGAGCCAATGCACTGGAGGCTATCAGTGGCCATCGCCACCAGAGTTACTGGCAGTTACTGGGACACGAACCCGCCGCGCCCCTGTGGGTTTCCGAGGCCGGTGATGACGGCGACTACCGGACGGAGCAGGATGACATCGACCTCCCGGAGCCATCGGAGGGCCAGAATATCCTGGCGGATTACGCCAGCCAGGGACTCAGCCTGGAACGGCATCCCCTGGCCCTGCTACGGGAACAGGGCGAACTGCGCAACTGCCTGAACTCGCAGCAGTTAAAAACCGCCGAACCCAACCGCCCGGTCCAGGTCGCCGGCCTGGTCACCGGTCGCCAGCGCCCCGGTTCCGCCTCTGGCGTGACCTTTGTGACCCTGGAAGACGAATTCGGCAACATCAATGTGGTGGTCTGGTTAAACACTGCCCGGCAGCAACGCAAACCTCTGCTGACCTCTCGGTTGCTGCATGTGAAGGGCATTGTGGAGCGTGAGGGGGAGATCGTTCATATCATGGCGGGAAAGCTGACGGACCTGAGTCATCTGATTCATACCCTGCCGGTGGCTTCCCGGGATTTTCAGTAGGCTTCTCGTTTGCTTCGACTTCATTAGCCTGCAAATTGGGGAGTATGGCACCCCCTACCACCAGACCAGCCCCCAAAATTCACCAGGCCGGAAAACAAAAAAACCCCGGAAGGCTAAATGCCTACCGGGGTTTTCCAAAGCCAGTGACAGAAGATCAGCTAAGCAGCTTGATCATCACACCGGCAGCAACCGCAGAGCCGATAACGCCGGCCACGTTCGGGCCCATGGCGTGCATCAGCAGGAAGTTCTGCGGGTTGGCCTCAAGACCAACCTTGTTGGAGACCCGCGCCGCCATTGGCACCGCGGATACACCGGCAGAACCGATCAGCGGGTTGATCTTCTCTTTCACCATGGAGTTCATCAGCTTGGCCATCAGAACACCACAGGCAGTACCCACACCGAAGGCGACGATACCCAGCGCCAGGATACCCAGAGTCTGGGCATCCAGGAACTTGTCCGCCATCAGCTTGGAACCCACGGACAGGCCAAGGAAAATGGTGGTGATATTGATCAGCGCGTTCTGGGCGGTGTCACTCAGACGCTCAACCACGCCACACTCACGCATCAGGTTACCAAAGCAGAACATGCCCAGCAGCGGCGCCGCATCCGGCAGGAACAGCACCACGGCGATCAGCACCACCAGCGGGAAAGTGATCTTCTCCCGCTTGCTGACCGGACGTAACTGGCTCATCTTGATGGCCCGCTCTTCCTTGGTCGTCAGCGCCTTCATGATCGGCGGCTGGATCATCGGAACCATCGCCATGTAGGCATAGGCCGACACCGCGATGGCGCCCAGCAGATGCGGAGCCAGTACGCTGGACACGTAGATGGATGTGGGGCCATCCGCGCCACCGATGATACCGATAGCTGCCGCTTCCAGGATGGTGAAATCAAGAACACCCAGCCAGTCGAGCAGCGCCGCACCCAGCACGGTACCGAAGATACCGAACTGGGCAGCCGCGCCCAGCAGCATGGTCTTCGGATTGGCCAGCAGGGGACCGAAGTCGGTCATTGCCCCCACACCCATGAAGATCACCAGCGGCCCGATGGTGCTGCCGATAACCACGGAGTAGAAGTTGTACAACATGCCATTGCCGTAACCGAAATCCTGAGCGATGGAGTTTGCCATCGCCATCTCGGAATAACTGGCCTCCTTAACCGCGACCTTGAAGGCTTCCTTCAGTTCGGGCGTCACCGACTGGCCGGCCTGATAGGCCACATCCAGTGGCGCGGCCAGCGCGGCAAGAATCTCGGCATTACCGCCCTTCAGCGCGAAATGGATGGCATTTTCCGCCGCAGTCAGGGCAAGCCCTGCCTCCGGAATATTCGCCAGGATACCGCCAAACCCGATGGGTACCAGCAGCAACGGCTCAAACCCCTTGCGAATTGCAAGGAACAGAAGAAGAAGGCCAACGGCGATCATGACCACCTGGCCCAACTCTATATTGAACAGACCACTGCCTGTCCACAGCGTTAGTAATTTATCCATGGAATGCTGGCCCTTATGCGATTGTCAGCATTTCGTCATCAGGAGATACGGCGTCACCAACCTTGATGAAAACTTCGCCGATGGTGCCGGCCTTGGGAGCGCGGACCTCGGTTTCCATCTTCATGGCTTCGAGGATGATCAATACATCGCCTTCCTCGACCTGATCCCCCGGAGAAACGTGAACCTTGAAGATGTTGCCGCCGAGAGGCGCCACAACGGGTTCACCTTCCCCTGTGGCCGGTGCCGGTGCAGAACCGGAAGCAGGTGCGGCAGCGCCACCCTTGGCTTCGATCTGGCTCAGCTCACCACCTTCGGAAACACCGACAACGTATTCCTTGCCATTCACGGTAACAGTGTAGGTTTCCGGGCCTTCGGTGGACTTGGCCGGCGCCGATGCCGCAGCCGCGTCTTCCGCGGAGGGTACCGGTTCGAAGGCATCCGGATTGCCACGATTCTCCAGGAACTTCAGGCCGATCTGCGGGAACAGGGCATAAGTCAGGACATCGTCCACTGCCTGGTCCGCCAGCTTGATGTTCTTCTCTTCCGCCAGCTTCTTCAGCTCATCAGTCAGCTTGTCCATTTCCGGCTCGATCAGATCCGCCGGACGGCAGGTGACCGGCTCCTTGCCATCGAGAACACGCTCCTGCAACTCCTTGTTGAAGTCAGAGGGCGCGGCACCGTACTCACCCTTGAGAATGGCGGCCGTTTCCTTGGAGATGGACTTGTAGCGCTCGCCCGTCAGAACGTTCAGTACCGCCTGGGTACCCACGATCTGGGACGTAGGGGTTACCAGCGGGATGAAGCCCAGGTCCTCACGAACCTTGGGAATTTCCGCCAGCACGTCATCGAACTTGTCGGTGGCATTCTGTTCGCGAAGCTGGTTCTCCATGTTGGTCAGCATACCGCCCGGCACCTGGGCAATCAGAATACGGGAATCGGTGCCACGCAGGCTGCCCTCGAACTTCGCATACTTCTTACGCACCTGGCGGAAGTAACTGGCAATTTCCTCAAGCAACTCCAGGTCCAGCCCGGTATCGCGGTCAGTACCTTCCAGGATCGCAACCACGGCCTCGGTGGGCGAGTGACCATAGGTCATGCTCATGGAAGAAATGGCGGTATCCACATTGTCGATACCGGCTTCCGCGGCCTTGATGGCGGTGGCGGTAGACATGCCGGTGGTCGCATGGCACTGCATGTGGATGGGGATATCCAGCTCTTTCTTCAGGCGGCTAACCAGATCAAAGGCCACGTAAGGCTTGAGGATGCCGGCCATGTCCTTGATGGCGATGGAGTCCGCGCCCATATCGGCAACTTCTTTCGCCATATCGACCCACATGTCGATGGTATGCACCGGGCTCGTGGTATAGGCGATGGTACCCTGGGCATGCTTGCCGGTCTTGCGAACGGCCTTGATGGCACGATCCAGGTTACGCGGATCGTTCATGGCATCGAAAATCCGGAACACGTCAACACCATTCTCGGCGGCACGCTCACAGAACCGGTCCACCACGTCGTCCGCGTAATGACGGTAACCCAGCAGGTTCTGGCCGCGCAGCAGCATTTGCTGCTGGGTATTCGGCATGGCTTTCTTCAGTTCGCGGATCCGCTCCCACGGATCCTCGCCCAGGTAGCGGATACAGGAGTCAAAGGTTGCTCCACCCCAGGATTCCAGAGACCAGAAGCCGACCTTGTCGAGCTTCTCGGCAATGGGCAGCATGTCATCAAGACGCATGCGGGTTGCCAGCAGGGATTGATGCGCATCCCGCAGGATAACGTCCGTGATCCCCAATGGTTTCTTGGTGTCAGTCATCGTGTCAGCCTTCTGTTAAAAGGTTCTAGTATTCTGCGCCGGTCACTTCTTGTGGCGTGACCGGTATTGTGCAATCGCTTTCTTTATTGCTTCCGCCGTGTCGGGATCAACCGCAGCGGGTGCAGATGCTTTGGCACGTGGCGCCCTGGCCGGTGTCGCCGGCTCGGGCGGCGCGAATCGGCCAATGATTCTGGACATGATTCCGGTTGCGAATACCAGGATAACCAGGAATACGAACACGAAACCCATGCCTGCGATCATCAGGTCGACCGCCTGTGACATCAGCTCACTCATAACATGTGCTACCTGTGTTGAATGTGATGACTTTCCTCTGACAGCGGTGTCCCAACCCTTACCACAACTGGAACTAAGACCATTGTCGGAGGCAAAATCCTGCGTAATTTACCGTTTTATTCCTGACAGGGCAACTTGGTTATTGGCCGGAAACCCGCATTTTTCCAGCACTTCACATCCTGCAATTGGCATTACCACGTATTACCCCCTCATGGCAAAAAAGGCCTCTTCAGATCGCTTTCAAACCATTCGCACGCGGAATTTTCTGCCCTTGACGCGACCGTCTTCAAGCCGACTTAGCGCCTTTTTTGCGACCGCCGACTCAACGGCCACGAAACTCTGAAACGGATCGATGTGGATCTTGCCGACCACCTTCCCGGGCAGACCTGCCTCCCCTGTCAAGGCTCCCAGGATATCCCCGGGGCGCACCTTGTCCTTTTTGCCGCCAGACAGACAGAGCGTCACATATCGGGGCTTGATCGGTGCCAGGGGCACGGTCAGCAGCTCGTCCACCGACACGGGTTCGATGGTTTCTCCGGTGGACTGCTCCAATTGGGTGATCTTGTGCGCCCTGGCCGGTGTGAAAAAAGTGACGGCCAGCCCTTGCCGACCGGCACGCCCCGTCCGCCCAATGCGATGGGTGTGGGTTTCCGGCGACCGGGCAGGCTCAAGATTCACCACCAGCGGCAGGTCATCGATATCCAGCCCACGGGCCGCCACATCGGTAGCCACCAGAATCGTGCAGCTCTGGTTGGCGAACAGGGTCAGTACCAGGTCCCGCTCTTTCTGCTCCAGATCTCCGTGCAGCGGTCGGGCACTGAAACCGCTTCGGGTCAGTGAGGAGGCCACCGTGTCACAATCCTGTTTGGTGGCACAGAACACCAGACAGCCGGAAGGCTGCTCCCTGGACAGCAACCCCATAAGCGCTTCTGCCTCCTGACCCGGCGACAGTTCGTAGAACCGTTGTTGAAGGGTGGCTGTCGACTCTTCCCCCCCACTGACCGTCACACTGATCGGGTCTCGCTGATACCGGGTACTTAATCGGCGGATCGCCTCCGGCCAGGTGGCCGAGAACAGCAGCGTTTGCCGATCCTCCGGGCAATGAGAGGCAATGGATTCCACGGCTTCCTGGAAGCCCATGTCCAGCATTCGATCCGCTTCATCCAGCACCAGCATGTTCAACCGGTCAAGCGAGAGCGTGCCCTTGCGGAGATGATCCTGCACTCGCCCCGGAGTACCCACCACGATATGGGCACCATGGCTGAGTGAACCTATCTGCGGACCGATTGGCGTGCCGCCACACAGGGTCAGAATCTTGATGTTGTGGTAGGCCCGTGCCAGCTCCCGTAGTGCCTTGGCCACCTGATCGGCCAGTTCACGGGTGGGGCACAACACCAGAGCCTGTACCGCAAACCGTTTGGGATTGAGCCGCTCAACCATTCCGATACCGAAGGCGGCGGTTTTGCCCGATCCGGTGCGGGCCATGGCGATCACGTCCCGCCCTTCCAGCACCACCGGGATGGCCCCCTGTTGTATCGGCGTCGGGGATTCGAAGCCGAGCGTCGTCAGGTTGTCGAGCATGGCGCTGGACAGGCCAGGTATCTGGAATGTAGTCATGGGAGGTCCGGAAAGGAGAATGGAGGTTACGACAAGGGTCGTCAGACGCTTATAATACCGGAAACCGTCGTCAATTCAGAATCGCCCACGGAAACAAGCATGGCATCACTTCAGGAACAATTGCTCAAGGCTGGCCTTGCCGACGAGAAAAAGCTCAAGGCCCATCAGAAAGAAAAGAAGAAACAGCGTAAACAGCAACCCAAGGGCGCTGTCCAGCAGGACGAAACCAAGTTACGGGCTCAGCAGGCCCGGGAGGAAAAAGCCGAACGCGACCGGGAACTGAACCGTCAGCGCAACGAGGAAGCCCGGCGCAAGGCCATCGCCGCCCAGATCCGCCAACTGGTAGACACCAACCGCCTGGACCGCAGCCGCTGCGATACCGACTACCAGTTCGTTCACGGCAAGAAGATCAAGAAGATCCTGGTGGACGACACCATGACCGATCAGCTCTCACGGGGCCGGCTTGCGGTGGTTTTCGTCAATGACAACTATGAAGTGGTTCCGGAGCCGGTGGCCCGCAAGATCATGGAACGGGACGAGGCCGCCGTGGTGGTGCTGCACGAACGCCAGCAGCAGGCGGAGCAGGATGAGGACGACCCTTACGCGGGCTACGAGATTCCGGACGACCTGATGTGGTGATCACCATCCCGAGCCTTCCCTGGCACGGGATGGGGTGATATGTGGTTAGTCGCCGCTGCAGGCGGGCAGGTTGTCACGCCCGACCGATAGCGCGTTGTTGGTGAACTGGCAGCCGTAGTCCGGGTCGGCCACCACCTTCGGGTCCAGTACTTCGTCTCCGCCGGGTTTGGGACCGCCGTTAACCCAGGTCAGCCAGTCAATCGTGGCGGTGGCGATCTCGGTACCCGAAAAGTCACAATGGCTGGGCGCCCGGATGGCGCGCTGCACCAACAGATCACCGTTACCACGCAACTCCGCCCGTTTGCGATAAAGCTGCTGGTGTTTAAACGGCACGTAGAAGTCCCCCAGGGTGTGCATGGTCAACACCGGCACATCGAAATTGCCCTTCACCAGGGGCAGCCAGCGCACCCCATCCGTGCGGATCGGATTGGCCAGCAGGTCGGCGCGTTCCCGGTCAACCTCACGGTTGAAGCGCCACTCGTCCCAGGTGATACGGCGACCATCGGTCCAGCGATAGAAACGCCAGGTATTGTCATAGATATTCCGGGACAGGATGCCATTCAGCGTGCCATCGGCTCCGCCAGTGCCCAGCACCGCATACTGCAGACCGCCAACGCGGAAGCCATATTCGAAGATCGGACGCTCACCACCGGTCAGTTCCTCGGCAATGTGGAAGAGTCTGTCGCCGGCTTCACCTTTCGGCTCCCAGGCATTCTCCCCTTCCACCGCAACGAACAGCTCGCCAAGGATCAACGGCAACAGTTCCTGGAACTGGTCCTGGGGATAGTCGCCATAACCTGCCAGCTCCTGGGCCACACGGGTGTAGTCACCCAGCCAGTTGAACTGGTTCTGTTCCGCCTGACATAGCGGCATCGCTCCCTCATACCGGACCGGGTAACGGGCTGTGTACCGGGTTTCCTTTTCCACCGCTACCGCAGCGGTATGGCCTCCCATGGAGCCGCCGGCAATCAGGTACTGTTGCACGGCTCCATAGTCGCCCCCCCAGTCCTGCTCCAGGTAATCCGTCACCTCCAGGGCAAGCTTGTTGGTATCCTCCAGTGCGGCGCGCACGTCGTAGTAGTTGGCGGAATAGGATGAGGCTGCCCAGGCATACCCGGCGCCAAGGGCAACATTACGGAAGGGAACGCTGGGAACCACCCGCCTCAGGGTCTCGCCCTCCCCCCCGTAACCACGGGCCCACATGATCAGACCGCCATTCCAGTCCTCGGGAACTTCCACGGTATAGGCGGCCTCCCCCTGGATACCTTCATAGCGCCCCCAATGCCGGTTGGCATTGACAACCGCCTCGGACAACCCGGCGGCCGATGCATCAAAGGACAGGGGATCGGCAACGACAAATTCACGGCTATCGTGGTCACGGACCTGTTCAGGCCATTCCCACCAGATAGCATTGGCTGAGGTGGAAACACCCAGCAGAAGAGCGCTAAGACCCAGGGCGGCCAGCGAGAATCGTTTGTTGTTCAAGGTAACCTCCACTTTCCTTTTGTTGTTATAGATCGGACCAAAGCGCGTCCGACGAATATGCCATTTTGTGAGGCACGTCTAATTAAAGGGGAGGGATGATCGTTCAGCTAATACACCACACTCTTCTTTTAACACTATTTTGCATTTCGAGTATCTTTGGCGGCAGACCAGCAAGCGGATGTTTCAGGAAGGTTGGCCGGAGCCTCCGACGGGATGGGAGGGGTACAGATGCAGGCACCCACCGTGCCCGCACCTGTACCTCAGAGGGCAGTTTGATCAGGAACAGGCCGGGAGGCCCAGAGAATCCCGACCCTGGGTGGTGTCATTGACGGTATGGTCGCAACCGTACTCCGGATCGGCAACCACAGCCGGATCCAGTACCTCGTCACCATCAGGCTTGGCACCACCGTTTACCCAGGTCAGCCAGTCCACCAGCGCGGTCTGGATTTCCGTACCAGTGAAATCACAATGACCGGGCGCCCGGATAGCACGCTGTACCAGCATGTCGTCGGAACCATTTTCAATGGCACCCTCGCGATACAGTTGCTGGTGTCTGAACGGCACGTAGAAGTCACCCAGGGTGTGCATGGTCAGTACCGGAACGTCGAAATCACCCTGTACCAGCGGTATCCACCGGACACCGTCGTCCCGAAGCGGATTTACGCCAGCGTCGGCACTGATCCGTTCGATCTGGTCATTGAAGTTTTCTTCATCCACGGACATGGGATCACTGTCTGTCCAGCGATACCCCCGATCGGTATTGTCATAGATATTCCGGGCCAGGATGCCTGCGACGTCACCGCCGCTGCCGCCGCTTCCAAGCACCGCCCCCTGGAGCGCCGGATTCGGGAAACCGAAGTCATAGAAGATCGGGCGCTCTCCGCCTGTCAGGTTCATGGCAATGGTTTTCAGCCGCTCCCCTGCTTCATTCGGTTGATCCCAGTCCACATTAGCGCCATCTAACTCGAACAGGTTCGCCAACATGCTCGGAAGGTTCTGCTGGAAATCCTCGTAAGGCTCATCGCCATACCCGGACAGCTCCTGAATGACCCGGGGATAATCGCCCAGCCATTGGAACTGGTTCTGCTCCGCCTGACAGAACGGCGCCGCCCCCTGGTAGTCCACCTTATAGGCGGTTCGCTCCATGTTCTCACGATCAACCGCCGCCGCAGCGGTGTGTCCGCCCAGGGAGTACCCGGATATCAGGATCTGCTGAGGATCGTCATAGGCGTTGCCGAAATCCGTCTCGATGTAGTCCATCACTTCCAGGGCCAGCTTATTGGTATCCTCGATGGCCGCACGCACATCGTAGTAGTTGGCGGAATAGGATGAAGCCGCCCAGGCATAACCAGCCGCCAGTACCGTCGCCCGCCAGGCGGCGTCCGGAACGGACACCTCCAGGGTTTCGCCCGTCCCGCGATAGCCGTGGGTGTACATGATCAATCCATGGCCATTCCAGCCGTCGGGAATCTCGGCTGCGTAGACAGCCGGCCCCTGGAGGCCCTCATAGGTGCCGTAGTAGGCCGACGCCGAGGGAGACGCCGAGAACGAGATATCGGTTGCGGGTGCAAACTCGCGGGAGTCATGGGTTCGTGTGACTTCAGAGTCATCATCGCCACCACTGCTGCCGCCACCGCAGGCCGCCAGCATGGACGTGGTCAACAACCCAGCAGTAATCGCAAACCCAAGTTTGTTTTTGTTCAAGGTAAACCTCCGACTTTTATTGTTGTATCTTGGCCGACAAGATATTCCGCCATGCGGAATATCATTTTGTACAACCAGAGATTATTAGAAGGGAGGAAAGAACGTTCCGCGAACACTTGAGATACACATGTATCTACGCTATGCGTTTTTGGTGTTACTTTTGATGAAAATTTGCATTCCTGTGGCAAACGGAATGTTTGTGCCGCACAACGAAAAACGCCTCAGCCAGAGGGGTGCTCCAGACTGAGGCGTTTCTGTATAAATGGCGCGGCTGGGAGGATTAGGCGGGCCTGCGACCCTTCCCCTTCGGGGCCGTCGTCGCTTGGCTCCGACGTTCCTCCGCACGCTTCGCGTGCTCCGGTCGAACCTCTATCGGTTCAAATCCTCCCAGTAGACAACGAAAAACGCCTCAGCCAGAGGGGTGCTCCAGACTGAGGCGTTTCTGTATAAATGGCGCGGCTGGGAGGATTCGAACCTCCGACCGCCTGGTTCGTAGCCAGGTACTCTATCCAGCTGAGCTACAGCCGCGCATCAAACTTTTAAGCTTTCGATAGCCTGGTTCGTGGCCAGGTGCTTTATCCAGCCGGCCGGCGCTCCGGGGAGCTACAGCCGCGCATCAAACTCTAAACTTTTCGTCGAACCTCTTCCGGTTCGAATCCCATCGAACTCCAAAGCTTGTCGCGCTTTCCGGATTCACGATGAGACTGTGCAATAAGTGGCGCGGCTGGGAGGATTCGAACCTCCGACCGCCTGGTTCGTAGCCAGGTACTCTATCCAGCTGAGCTACAGCCGCGCATCAAACTTCTAAGCTTTCGATCGAATCTTCGACCGCCTGGTTCGTAGCCAGGTGCTTTATCCAGCCGACCGGCGCTCCGGGGAGCTACAGCCGCGCATCAGATTTAGCTATTCAGCGAGCCTGAGGCCGCCTGGTCGATTGCTATCTCAACCTGTCGCCAGTTTCCCTCCTTTATAGAAGGAAAAATGGCGGAGAGGGAGGGATTCGAACCCTCGGTACGATTGCTCGTACGGTTCCTTAGCAGGGAACTGGTTTCAGCCACTCACCCACCTCTCCGTGACAACGGCGCGTATACTACCATAATTTTTCTGTTTTCATAGGGTTGACACAGAATTTTTCTGGACGCCTGGGCCATCCCCTCAATCCATAACGAAAAAACCGCCACGGCCTGTTGTCATGGCGGTTTTCGGACGATAACAGCCTTTAACCCGGCCGGTTACGTCTCTCAGCGATTGCCGGGCTCGGGGCCTTCAGGGTCGCCTTTTTCGCTTTGGATACGCTGGTAGATTTCTTCACGGTGTACGGCCACTTCTTTCGGCGCGTTCACACCAATACGTACCTGGTTTCCTTTCACACCCAGTACGGTGACTGTTACTTCGTCACCGACCATCAGGGTTTCGCCTACGCGGCGGGTCAAGATCAACATGTCCTTTACTCCCTATTCCAGAGCTACCTGTTCCGACTTGAACAATTAGTTACCAATTTATATTGGGATGCACCTGACCAAAAGTCGCACAATCCCTTACAGGCAATAGTGTGACGACTTAAAGACGGGTTTGGTTCCCTTTCTTATAGCGAGACCCTGGCGGACCGACCTGTTTATCCGCCTTTTTCAGGCCTCTGTCCCGGCTGATTGCAGATCAAACGCGCTATGAAGCGCCCTCACTGCCAGCTCAAGATACTTCTCGTCGATCACCACCGACACCTTGATTTCAGAGGTGGAGATCATACGGATATTGATACCTTCGTTGGACAGCGCCTCGAACATGCGGGTCGCTACCCCGGCGTGTGAGCGCATGCCCACGCCCACGATGCTGACCTTGGCAATCCTGTCGTCGCCGTTCACTTCCCGGGCACCCAGTTCCCTGGCCAGTTTCTCCAGGATCTCACGGGTGCGACGGTAATCGTTGCGGTGAACGGTGAACGTGAAGTCGGTGTGGTTATCGGCCCCCACGTTCTGGACGATCATGTCCACTTCTATGTTCGCATCGCTGACCGGCTTGAGAATACGAAGCGCGATGCCCGGCGTATCAGGCACTCCCGCCATGGTCAGTTTGGCTTCATCTCGGTTAAATGCAATTCCTGAAACAACCGGTTGTTCCATGGCGCTGTCATCCTCAAAGGTAATCAGGGTGCCTTCGCCCTCCTGGAAGGAAGATAGCACCCGTAACGGAACATTGTACTTGCCGGCAAATTCCACGGCCCGGATCTGCAATACCTTGGAGCCAAGGCTCGCCATTTCAAGCATTTCCTCGAAGGTAATGCGATCCAGGCGACGGGCGGAATCCACCACCCTCGGATCCGTTGTGTAGACACCATCCACATCGGTGTAGATCTGGCATTCGTCCGCCTTCAGCGCCGCCGCCAGGGCCACCGCGGTGGTATCCGAACCACCCCGCCCCAGGGTGGTAATATTGCCCTGCTCATCGACCCCCTGGAAACCGGCCACAACCACGACACGACCCTTGTCCAGATCGCCGCGCATATTGCGCTCGTCGATGTCCTGGATGCGCGCCTTGGTGTGGGCGCTGTCCGTGAGGATCCGCACCTGGGACCCGGTGTAGGATCGGGCATCACACCCCTGCTTCTGCAGGGCCATGGACAGCAGCGCAATAGTAACCTGCTCTCCGGTGGACACCAGCACGTCCATCTCGCGGGGCGTGGGCTCCTCCATGATGTCATTGGCCAGGGCGATCAGGCGGTTGGTCTCGCCGCTCATGGCGGACACCACCACGACAATGTCGTGCCCCTGGTTACGGAACCGGCAGACCTTCTCCGCAACCGCCTCAATCCGTTCGACGGAGCCGACGGATGTACCTCCGAATTTCTGAACCAGAAGAGCCATGTCCTTCCCTAATATCCGGTCAGGGATACCAAGCAGCCCGACCCGGCTACCACCGGAATCGGGCTGCCCCAACGGCCAGACACTAGTGTCCCGCCACCCAAAAAACCGCGGAATTATACACTCGCTTAAAAGCGGAATAACAGTCGCGGAGAAGCGATTTCACATTTGGCTTCAGCCAGCGTTTTCCTCAACCCAGCCAGCAACACTCTCAAGGGCAGCGGGTAGCGCATCAGGGTTGTTGCCGCCACCCTGGGCCATATCGGGACGACCGCCCCCCTTTCCGTCCACCTGGCCGGCCAGGTGTTTCATCAGGTCACCGGCCTTGATGCGGGAGGTGGCGGACTTGGTGACACCAGCTACCAGGGTGATCTTGCCATCCTCCACACTGGCCAGCACCACCACGCCCTCACCCAGCTTGTTCTTGAGCTGGTCGGCCGTCTCCATCAGCGACTTGCGGTCGGCTCCGTCGAGCTGGGCGGCCACCACCTTCAGGCCCTTGACGTCCACCGCCGAGCCCGCCAGATCGGCACCGGCGGAACTGGCCAGTTTGCCCTTCAGCTGTTCCACTTCCTTTTCCAGCTGACGGCCGCGGTCAATTACCGCCTGGACCTTTTCCACCACGGTCTCACGGCTGCCCCGGACCAGCTTGCCGACCCGGTTGAGGGTGTCTTCGGTCTCGGTTATCCAGCGCAGGGCGCCAAAACCGGTCACCGCCTCGATACGCCGTACGCCGGCGGAGATACCGCTTTCGGAGGTAATGCGGAACAGGCCAATATCGCCGGTGCGGGCAACATGGGTGCCACCGCACAGCTCAATGGAGTAGTCGTCGGCCCCCATGCTCAGCACCCGCACGGTGTCGCCATACTTCTCGTCGAACAGCGCGATGGCGCCCTTCTCCCTAGCGCTCTCCATGTCCATCAGGTCGGTCTGGACAGGGGTATTGGCCAGGACCTGCTCATTGACCTGGCGCTCGATCTCACGCAGCTGCTCCTCCGTGACCGGCTCGAAATGGGAAAAGTCGAAACGCAGCTTGTCCGGGTCCACCAGCGACCCCTTCTGGCTCACGTGCTCACCCAGCACATTGCGCAGGGCGGCGTTCATCAGGTGAGTGGCGGAGTGGTTCTTCTTGGTGTCCTCGCGGCGCCTGTGATCAATGCGGGCATCCACCTCCTGTCCGGCGGTGAAGTCACCCTCCACCACGGTGCCGATGTGCAGGTGGTTGTCGCCTTCCTTGCGGGTATCGTTGACCTGGAAGCAGCCACCACTCCAGGTCAGCAGGCCGGTGTCCCCCACCTGCCCGCCGGATTCGGCGTAGAAGGGTGTGCGTTCCAGCACGATCACCGCCTCGTCGCCGGCCTCGGCCGGTTTTTCCTCGCCATCCACCAGCACGGTGCGGATGATCTCGTGGCCGTCGATACGCTCGTAGCCGGTAAACTCGGTCTTGCCTTCCAGCTTGATGCCGGCGGTGTTGTAGTCGATGCCGAACTTGCTGGCGGCGCGGGCCCGTTCCCGCTGCTGTTCCATGGCCTTCTCGTAGCCCTCATAGTCCAGCGTCAGGCCCCGCTCGCGGGCAATGTCGTTGGTCAGGTCCACCGGGAAGCCATAGGTGTCGTACAGGGTGAAGATGGTCTCACCGGGGATCTCGCTGCCCTTCAGGTCGGCAATATCCTGCTCCAGAAGACGCAGGCCCTTGTCCAGGGTCTTGGCAAACTGCTCCTCTTCCTGCAGCAGCACCTTTTCAATCTGTTTCTGGCTGCTGCGCAGTTGCGGGTAGGCATCGCCCATCAGGCCCACGAGCGCAGCCACCAGTTTGTGGAAGAAAGCCTCCCTGGCGCCCAGCTTGTTGCCGTGGCGGGCCGCGCGGCGGATGATGCGGCGCAGCACGAAGCCCCGGCCTTCGTTGGACGGCATGACACCATCGGCAATCAGGAAGGCACAGGAGCGGATGTGGTCCGCCACCACCCGCAGGGAGGCTTCGGTGGTGTCGACGCCACCCAGCACATCAGAGGCCGCCTTCAGCAGGTCCTGGAACAGGTCGATCTCATAGTTGCTGTGGACGCCCTGCAGTACCGCGGTGATGCGCTCCAGGCCCATGCCGGTATCCACCGAGGGCTTGGGCAGCGGCAGCATGTCGCCGTTTGCCTGGCGGTTGTACTGCATGAACACCACGTTCCAGATCTCGATATAGCGGTCGCCGTCTTCCTCCGGACTGCCGGGAGGGCCACCGGCCACATCCGGGCCATGGTCGTAGAAGATCTCGGTGCAGGGACCACAGGGGCCGGTATCGCCCATCTGCCAGAAGTTGTCGGAGGCGTAGCGGGCGCCCTTGTTGTCGCCGATACGCACGATGCGGTCCGCCGGAACGCCGATTTCCCGATTCCAGATATCGTAGGCTTCCTCGTCTTCCGCATAGACGGTGACCCACAGTTTTTCCTGGGGCAGTTTCAGCCACTGCTCACCGGTCAGGAAGGTCCAGGCAAAGTTGATGGCCTCACGCTTGAAGTAGTCGCCGAAACTGAAGTTGCCCAACATCTCAAAGAAGGTATGGTGCCGGGCGGTGTACCCCACGTTCTCCAGGTCATTGTGCTTGCCACCGGCCCGCACACACTTCTGGGAGGTGGTGGCACGAACGTAATCCCGCTCCTCGCGACCCAGGAAGACGTCCTTGAACTGATTCATGCCCGCATTGGTAAACAGCAGGGTGGGATCATCCTGTGGCACCAGCGAACTGCTCGGAACGATGGTATGCCCCTGCTGTTCAAAATACTTGAGAAACGCCTGACGCAACTCTGCGGTTTTCATAGACCTTTGATACCTTTCCAGAAACCCGGCGGAATACCCGCCAGGGCCGCGTTTAATAAGGAATAATTACATGCGTGTGCAAATCCGCTACTCTAGCACACGCCGAAATCAGGAAAAACGTGAAACCACCCAGGAGCCCCAATGCCCCGACGCTTCCACGACGCCGAGGAACTGCTTCCCCCCGCCACCGCGCTCAAGCGTGCTCTGGCCATTGTCTACGACGGCCTGATCTGCATTGCCGTGCTGCTACTCGCCACCTGGGCCTACCTGATGATCGCCGGCTGGATCACCGGCTGGGACCGGTACGAGCAGATGGCGGAAGCCGGCGAGCTCTCGGGTGGCCCGGGCCTCACTTTTGTACTGTTCCTGGTACTTTACCTGTTCTTTGCCTATTTCTGGACACGCATCGGCCAGACCCTCGGCATGCAGGTCTGGCGCATCCGTATCGAGAACCTTGATGGCACCTCGGTGAGCTGGACCCAGGCACTGTTGCGCTATGGTACGGCGGCCGCCGCCACCTTTCTCGCCATGCTGGCCGGCCACTACATCGGAACGGTCACGCTTTTGCTGACCATCCCGTTGCTGGTGTCACTGTTCTACCCCATCAACGGGCTGTCATTGACGGACCGGACCTCCAACAGTGTCGTGGTTGCCCTGGCGAAGGAAAAGAAGGCCGGCGGCAAGGCCTGATCAGCCCGCCCGGCGCATAAGCCAGGCGCCGATCAGGCCGTTGATCACGATCGGAATCAGGATGGCGAGGATCGGATTGAACCCGAACACCAGACTCATGGGCCCCAGCAGATCCTGCATGTACTTGAACAGCAGTCCGACGATCAGCCCGGTAAACACCCGGAAGCCCATGGTGACCGACCGCAGCGGGCCAAAGATGAACGAAATGGCCACGATGACCATCACGGCCGTGCCCACCGGCATCAGTACCTTCTTCCAGAATGCCAGCCAGTACTGGCCGGACGTCAGGCCCTGCTGATCCAGGTAACGGGCGTAAGTGAACAGACCACCCAGGGGCAGGTTCTCGGGCTTGACCACCAGCACACTGAGCACCTCCGGCGTCAGCCCGCTGTCCCACCGTTCCTGGTCAACCCTTTCCTGCCGGGTACCGTCCCGGGACAGGAAGGTCCTGCGCACATCCTGTAGCAGCCAGTGATCGCCCCGGTAGGTCGCCGATGCCGCGTAGCTGGCCGTCACCAGCCAACGGTCGTCATTAAACCGGAACAGGGCAACGCCATGCAGGTCACCGTCCGGCTGCACCGCGTTGAGATGGATAAAGGTATCCCCTTCCCGGTGCCAGACACCACTGGCATCGGCGATATTGCCGGAGCCGCCCCGGGCCACCGCCTTCTGGCTCTGGGCCATCCGTTCGGCCGGGGGTGCCACGTATTCGCCGATCACCACGCCGATCAGCACAATGACCAGCGCCGGCTTCATGGCGGACCAGACGATACGGCGAATGGAAACGCCGGCCGCGCGGATCACCGTCAGCTCGGAGGAACTGGCCATGGCCCCCAGACCCACCAGGCAGCCCATGAACGCCCCCAGGGGCAGGTAGTCATAGATTCGCCGGGGCAGCGTCAGCAGCATGTACAGGACCGCCTCCATGGCCTGGTAGTCGTTGCGGGTGTCGTCCAGCTCCGCGATGTAGCCGAACACCAGGTCCAGGGACAGCACCACCAGCATGACCAGGAACATGGCGCCGCCAACATTTCCCATGATGTACCGGTCAAGCCTGCGCACGGGCACCTCCTTCGCGCTCAAGCCGCCGTCGATGGAGCCAGGCGGGGCCGAACTGCAGCCACAGCCCCAGAGCCAGGAACAGCAGATGCACCCAGGCCATGCCGATCCATTCAGGCACCTTGCCGGACGCCAGGGCATCACGGGCCACGATGAGCAGCCCCAAGTAGAGGATGTAGATCATCATCGCCGGTAACAGGTGGAAAAAGCGCCCCTGCCTCGGATTTACCCGGCTCAGGCGCACGGCAAGCAGGGTCACCACCGGAACAATCAGCGGCAGCGAAAAACGCCAGTGCAACAGTGCCCGCAGTTCCGGGTCATCCGATTCCATCAGTTGCGCGGTACTCATGCCCTCTTCATCCTCGCCACCCCGGGCATCCTGCTCGGCGACCTTGAGACCATAGGCCTGGAATTCGGTGATGGCGTAGTCCAGCTCGCCGGGCAGCCCCTGGAAACGCGCCCCGTCCTGCAGCACCAGGAAGCGGCTTCCGGTGTCCTCGTCCACGAACTGGGAGCCCTCCTCGGCCACCACCAGGCTCAACTGCTGGTCGGCCTCCGAATACTCCGCGATAAACACGCCCTGGAGCTTGCGCTTGTCATCACTGAGGGCCTCGGTGTAGGTCACCCGCCCCCCGGAATCCAGGGCCTGGAACCGCCCCGGGGCCAGCATCTCGAACTCCGTCACCTGACTCTGCTCGTGGAAGATCCGCTCCACGTTCTTCATGCCCCAGGGGGTAACCCACAGGCTCATGGCCCCCACCACCAGCATCACCACCAGCGCCGCGATCAGGGTATGACCCAGGACCTGGCGATCACTGACACCACAGGCGAACAGCACGGTCATCTCGCTTTCCAGGTACATGCGGCCATAGGCGAGCAGGATGCCGATAAAGAACCCCAGGGGCAGGATCAGTTCGAGGAAACCGGGAAACCGGTAGGCCATGATGGCAAACAGCACATCCCCGGCCAGCTCGCCGGCGGCTGCCTCGGCCAGGTACTTGATAAACCGGCCACTCATGAACACCAGCAGCAGCACACCGGAGACGGCGAGCATGGTGATCAGGGTCTGTCGGGTCAGATAGCGGAAGATGATGCTCAACAATGGCCTCGCAAAGGGCAGTCACCGGCATAAAGGGAATGCGGGCTATTCTATGGAACCTGCCCGCCAAATGACAGGGGCGCCCCGGAATAACTCCCAGGGTATAAACCATAGCCGCAACACCGCAAAGTGCTTGATAAATCGGGAACAGACCCCGATGCTATAGGGATCATTCTGACACCTTGCCGACAACCTTCAGGAGTCGCCATGAATTTCACGCTCAGCAGCAAAGCCATCAGCAGTGCCAAAACCGATTGCCTGGTCGTCGCCGTTCCCGAGAAAGGCGAATGGCCCGCGTCCACCACCCAGGCCGACGAGGCCATGGGCGGCCAGCTCAAGGCCCTGCACAAGAGTGGTGACATTACCGGCAAGACCGCCAGTACCCTGCTGATCCCCACCGCAGACACGCCCTGGAGCCGTGTGCTGGTAGTGGGCAGCGGCAGCAACGCGGGTCGCAAGCCGGCGGACTACCGCAAGGCCCTGGTCGCCATGGCGGGTTCGCTCAAGGACGGCGCCGCCAAGAACGCGGTTGTCGCCCTGGCCGACACCCCACTTATCGGCGAGGACGCCACCACCTCCGAGGCCGCGAAGCTCAACCTGATTGGCCGCACCCTGGAGGAGCAGTTCTACACTTTCTTCGATTTCAAGAGTGAAAAGCCACCCAAGCGCAACCTCACCAAGATGACCGTGCTGGCCTCCGGTGCCGGCAAGGCCTTGAAGGACGCCTTCAACCTGGGCCTGGCCACCGGCCGCGGCATGAACTTCACCCGTGACCTGGGCAATACCCCGGCCAACGTCTGTCACCCGAGCTGGCTGGCCGACCGGGCAAAGGAGCTGGCCAAGGAAAACGAGGTCATCAAAACCGAGATTCTCGACGAAAAGCAGATGAAGAAGCTGGGTATGAACAGCCTGCTGTCCGTATCCGCCGGCAGCGCCCAGCCCGCCCGCCTGATTGTCATGGAATACCGGGGCGGCAAGGCCAAGGACAAACCCTATGTGCTGGTCGGCAAGGGCATCACCTTTGATACCGGCGGTATCAGCCTGAAGCCCGGCGAAGGCATGGACGAAATGAAGTACGACATGGGCGGCGCCGCCGCAGTGTTCGGCACCATGAAGACCATTGCCGAGACCAGACCAAAGATCAACGTGGTGGCCGTGGTGGCCGCCGCCGAGAACATGCCCAGCGGCACCGCCACCCGCCCCGGCGATATCGTCACCTCCATGTCCGGGCAGACCATCGAGATCCTGAACACCGACGCCGAGGGCCGGCTGGTGCTGTGTGATGCTCTCACCTACGTCAAGAAGTACGATCCGGAAGTGGTGGTGGATATGGCCACCCTCACCGGCGCCTGCATCATTGCCCTGGGCAGTCATGCCACCGGCCTGCTGGCCAACAACGACGCCCTGGCGGACGACCTGCTGGCCGCTGGTGAACGCTCCGGCGACCGGGCCTGGCGCCTGCCCCTGTGGGACGAATACCAGAGCCAGCTGGACAGCAATTTCGCCGATATGCAGAACATCGGCGGCCGACCTGCCGGCACCATCACTGCCGGCTGCTTCCTGTCCCGGTTCGCCAGGGACTATCGCTGGGCGCACCTGGACATCGCCGGTACCGCCTGGCTCTCCGGTAAGGCCAAAGGCTCCACCGGTCGCCCCGTACCGCTGCTGGTCGACTACCTGATGTCCAATGCCGGAAAGTAACACCCCGTCCGGAACCGGCGGCAACGGGAACCGATCGTACTGGTTCCATATCCTTGCCGGTGCCAGCCCGGCGGACCGCAACCTCCATGCGGTCCGCCTGGTGGACAAGGCCTGGCAGCAGGGAGACCGGGTCTGCATCGCCTGCGATCAGTACAGCCACGCCGAGGAGCTGGACGACCTGTTGTGGAACTTCGCACCGGATGCCTTCATCCCCCACAGCATTGTGCCCGACGCCACCACCCGCTGCCCTGACCCGGTGGGCATCCTGCTATGCGAGCCAGCGGCGGATGACTGGGACACAGTCGTTATCCTGTCCGCCAAGCTGCCGGCGGACGCCGATCGCTTCCGGCGGCTGGCCCTGGTGGCCCACAACGACCCGCAAACGCTGAGTACCGCACGCTCCCAGTTCAAGCAGTTAAGGGCATTGGGTATTGAGCCCAGGGTTCATGATCAGAGAAAGCGATAAGCGCCCGGCAGCGCACTCCAAACCTTTCGCAGCCCGCCAAAAACATCGGCCTGCATCGACTGCCGCCCATTCGCCGCAACACCAGTGACCATGTATAATCGGCCTTTCATTTTAGTCCCTTGCGAACCAACCAAAACGGTCACCAGAAGACACCCATGGAAAAAACCTACCAGCCAGAAAACATCGAGCGCCAGTGGTACAAAAACTGGGAATCCAAAGGGTATTTCCGCCCCAGCGGTGAAGGTCAGTCCTACAGTATCGCCATCCCGCCGCCCAATGTGACCGGCAGCCTGCACATGGGCCACGCCTTCCAGCACACCATCATGGACACCCTCACCCGCTACCGCCGCATGCAGGGCCGCAACGCCCTGTGGACCGTGGGCACCGACCACGCCGGTATCGCCACCCAGATGGTGGTGGAGCGCAAGCTGGCCAGCGAGGAAGACAAGACCCGCCACGACCTGGGGCGTGAGGCGTTCATCAAGCGTATCTGGGACTGGAAGGAACAGTCCGGCGGCACCATTACCGGCCAGATGCGCCGGCTGGGCACCTCGGTGGACTGGGACCATGAACGGTTCACCATGGACGATGGCTTCTACAAAGCCGTGCAGGAAGTGTTTATCCGCCTGTTCGACGAAGGCCTGGTGTACCGGGGCAAGCGGCTGGTGAACTGGGACCCGAAACTGCACACCGCCATCTCCGACCTGGAGGTGGAGAACAAGGAAGAGAAAGGGTATTTCTGGCACCTGCGATATCCGCTGGCGGACGGCGCGAAAACCGAGGACGGCCTGGACTACCTGGTGGTCGGCACCACGCGGCCGGAAACCATGCTGGGGGACACCGCCGTGGCGGTACACCCGGACGACGAGCGCTTCCAGCACCTGATCGGCAAGCACGTGATGCTGCCGCTGGTAAACCGCCGCATTCCGATTGTCGCCGACCACCACGCCGACCCGGAGAAAGGCTCCGGCTGCGTGAAGATCACGCCGGCCCATGACTTCAACGACTACCAGGTGGGCAAGCGCAATGGTCTGCCCATGATCAACGTCATGACCCCGGACGCCAGCATCCGTGCCGAGGCGGAGATCTTCAATGCCGACGGCACCGAGAATACCGATCTCGACGGCACCATGCCGGAGGCCTATGCCGGCCAGACCCGCGAGGAGGCCCGCAAGCGGATCGTCGCCGACCTGGACGCCGCCGGCCTGCTCGAGGACACCCAGGACCACTTCCTGAGTGTGCCCCGGGGCGACCGCTCCGGGCTGATCATCGAACCCATGCTGACCGACCAGTGGTTCGTGGATGCCAAGACCCTGGCCAAGCCCGCCATCGAGGCGGTGGAGGACGGCCGCATCCAGTTCGTACCCAAGCAGTATGAGAACATGTACTTTGCCTGGATGCGGGATATCCAGGAGTGGTGCATCTCCCGCCAGCTCTGGTGGGGCCACCGGATCCCCGCATGGTATGACGCCGAGGGCAACATCTATGTGGGCCGGGACGAGGCCGATGTGCGTCAGAAATACAGCCTGGCTGACGACCTCGCGCTGAATCAGGACGAAGACGTACTGGACACCTGGTTCAGCTCCGCCCTGTGGACCTTCGGCACCCTGGGCTGGCCGGAAATTACCGAACGCCTGAAGACCTTCCACCCCACCGATGTGCTGGTCACCGGCTTCGACATCATCTTCTTCTGGGTGGCCCGCATGATCATGATGACCATGCACTTCATGAAGAATGAAGACGGCACCCCGCAGGTACCCTTCCACACCGTCTATGTCACCGGCCTGATCCGGGACGAGCATGGCGACAAGATGTCCAAGTCCAAGGGCAACGTTATCGACCCGCTGGACATGATCGACGGCATCGGCCTGGACGACCTGCTGGACAAGCGCACCGGCAACCTGATGCAGCCCAGGCTGGCGGAGAAGATCGCCAAGCGCACGAAGAAAGAGTTCCCGGAAGGCATCAGCGCCCACGGCACCGACGCCCTGCGCTTTACCCTTGCAGCCATGGCCACCACCGGCCGGGACATCAACTGGGATATGAAGCGCCTGGAAGGCTACCGCAACTTCTGCAACAAGCTGTGGAACGCCGCCCGTTACGTGCTGATGAACACCGAGGGCGAGGACTGCGGCGTCAACGGCGAACCCGTGGAACTGTCCCTGGCGGACCGCTGGATCATCAGCGAACTGCAATACTGCGAAGGCGAGGTGATCCGTCACCTGGATCAGTACCGGTTCGACCTGGCGGCCCACGCCCTCTACGAGTTTATCTGGAACGAATACTGTGACTGGTATCTGGAGCTGTCCAAGCCGGTCCTGAACGATGAAAACGCCAGCGCCGAAGCCAAGCGCGGCACCCGCCGCACCCTGGTTCGGGTGCTGGAGGCCGTTCTGCGGCTGGCCCACCCGATAATGCCCTTCATCACCGAGGAAATCTGGCAGCGCATCGCGCCCCTGGCCGGCAAGACCGGTGACAGCGTCATGCTGCAGCCCTTCCCGCAGCCGGACGACAGCAAGCGCGACCCCGAGGTGGCCGGCGATATCGAATGGCTCAAGGGCGTGATCGTCGCCGTGCGCAACATTCGCGGTGAGATGAACATCTCCCCGGCGAAGCAGATCCCTGTGCTGCTCAAGGGGACCAGTGCCGACGACCAGCGCCGCATGGACGACTATCGCCAGTTCCTGATTTCACTGGCCAAGCTGGAAAAGCTGGAATGGCTCGGGGACGGCAAGGCCCCCATGTCCGCGACCCAACTGGTCGGTGACATGGAAGTACTGGTGCCCATGGCCGGCCTGATTGACAAGGAGGCGGAACTCAAGCGCCTGGACAAAGAGCTGGAACGCCTGCAGAAGGAGATCGGGCGCCTGGAGGGCAAGCTGAACAACGAAAAGTTCACGGCCAAGGCCCCGCCCGAAGTGGTAGAGAAAGAGAAAGACAAGCTCCGCGACGCCCAGGGCAGCCAGAAGCGCCTGAGTGACCAGCGGTCCGACATAGAGGCCATGTAAGTGCCCTCCCCGCGGACGTCCAGCAATCCCTCCCAGTCCGGTGTCGAGGATGAGAGCATCGCCATCCTCGGCGCCGGTGCACTGGGAGGGCTGTGGGCCGCTTACCTGCCACCTGCGAGCACCGGATTCGTTCCCCGCAACGCGTCTGCGCTGTCCTCGTTCAGGCTTAACTACCACTTCCAGGACGCCGAAGGGCGTGAACACGCCATCGTTCGTCGCTGGCTGACCGACCTGTCCGCCACCACCCTGCTGCTGGTGACCACCAAGGCGGGCGATACCCTCGCGGCACTGACGGACATCGTCAACCGCCTGCCCGAATCCTGTCCGATCGTGCTGTTCCAGAATGGCCTTGGCAGCCAGCAGGCCGTGGCCCAACGCTGGCCCCATCGCCCGGTGCTGGCCGCCAGCACCACGGAAGCGGCCAATCGCCCCACACCGGACCGGGTGGTTCACGCCGCCCGGGGGCATACCTGGGTTGGCGCCCTGACAGACCAGGCCGCCGGCCTCACCCCGGGAGTCATCCGACAGCTATCCCGGTCTGGCCTGGAAGTGCGGGGGGAAAGCCGCATCCTGGAACGGCTCTGGGGCAAGCTCGCCGTAAACGCCGGCATCAATCCCTTTACCGCCATCCTCGACTGCCGTAATGGCGATATACTGGACTCACCGTTGTTTCTGGACCATATCGACGGGCTCTGCCAGGAACTCGCCAACCTGATAACCGCCGAGGGCCTGCCAGCCCATACTCCCAGGGAACTGCGGGATGATATCGAACGGGTTGCCAGGAACACGGCCGCCAACACATCCTCCATGCGGGGCGATTTCCAGAGCGGTCGCGCCACCGAGATCGACTATATCAACGGTTACGTGGCAAACCGCTCCCGGGAGCTGGGCCTGAATGCACCGGTGAACCAGATGCTGACCGACCGGGTAAAAGCGTTAGTGTCGTAAATCACCAGACCCCCCCCCAATCCAGAACGGAGTTCCCGACATGGGTAACCGACTGTCGAAGATCTACACCCGCACCGGCGATGATGGTTCCACCGGCCTGGCGGACGGTAACCGGATTGCCAAGAACGCCCAGCGGGTCGAGGCCATGGGCACCGCCGACGAACTCAACTGCCATATCGGCCTGTTGATCGAACAACTGGCACCCGACGGGGAGATGGTCGGAACCATGCGCCGTATCCAGCACCACCTGTTCGACCTGGGCGGAGAGTTTGCCATTCCCGGCAGCGAGGTGATCGGCGAACAGCATATCCGCTGGCTGGAGGACACCCTGGATCATTACAACACCGACCTGCCGCCCCTGAAGAACTTTATCCTGCCCGGGGGATCGGTGGCCGCCGCCCAGTGCCACCTGGCCCGTGCCGTCTGCCGTCGTGCCGAGCGGGTCGTGGTGGCCCTCGGGCACGAGGACTCCATCAACCCGGACGCCCGCCACTACCTCAACCGATTATCAGACCTGCTGTTCGTTGTGGCCAGGGTACTGGCAAGACGGGATGGCGGCGAGGAAGTGCTCTGGGAGCAACACCGCTCCCGCATCTGATCAGCCAGCCAGCAACCGGCGGAAATAGTTCCAGTCGAAGGCCGGGCCGGGGTCCGTCTTACGGCCCGGGGCGATATCACTATGGCCGGTTATCCGGTCTTCGGTAATCGCCGGCCAGCCCGCCATGATCTGCCGGGTTACCTCCACCAGGGTCCGGTACTGCTTTTTCGTGTAGGGGATATGGTCCGCCCCCTCCAGCTCAATACCAATGGAATAGTCGTTACATTCCTCCCGACCGCAGAACGCCGACCGCCCGGCATGCCAGGCCCGGCTCCGCAGGCTGACAAACTGCAGCACTTCCCCGTCCCGGCGAATCAGCAGGTGCGACGACACCTTCATTTCGCCGATTTCCCGGAAATAGGGGTGGGCGGATGTATCCAGACGGTTGCGGAAGAAGTCCTCGATATAGGGGCCACCAAACTGTTCCGGCGGCAGGCTGATGTTGTGGACCACCAGCAGCGAGATATCGTCCTCGTCCGGGCGGGGACCGAAGTTGGGTGAGGGGCACCAGCGGGCGGACGGCAGACGACCGGACGTTCGCAGTTCAGAGGCAAGGTAGGAGAATTCGGGATCGGACACGGCTTTCCTGCTAGTTGGCAAATGTCAGATCCCGAATTGAATCATAAAGCCCCGGCCAGGGCGAGGAGTCCGCGCGGACGTTATCCGGCAGACTCCCGGGATGGGTTCCCTCAGTCCCGACGGTTGTGACGCAGGTTGTCGATAATGGACTCCAGCGCCCGGTCGAAGATCAGGCCGTCATCCAGCATGGTGATGCTGCCCGTGGAAAGAGCCATGGCAAGCTCATCCTGCAGGTATTCCGCCACCTTGGCGCCATTGCGGTTAACGAAGATGTACTTGCCGGTAGCGCGGATGATTGCCGCCAGCTTGCAACGCAGGCGGCCATTGTCCCGGGGCATCTCCACCCAGCAACCAACCCGCAGGCCAGCGGCTTTTTCCATCCAGACAGGATCCACGTCCGGGGTCGGGGTCTCCGCCCTGGTGCCGGCCTTGTCTTCCGGGGTGGGCGTCGGCGCCTTTTCCTGTGTCACGGTGGGTTCCGGTGCCTTGACGGCCTTGCGGGCCTCGGGCTCTGCCCGGGCCGGCTCGTCTTCTGCCACTTTCAGGACAGGGACGTCATCCGCTTTTGCCCCAGGCTCCGGTGTCCGCTGTTCAGGTGCCGGCTCGGGCACTGTCTGCCTGGCTTCGGGCGCCGGCTCGGCGACCAGCTCATCCGCCGGGCCGCTGGGAAGCTCTTCCTCGGCTTCCGGCTTGCGGGGATGGGTCACCAGTCCCTGCAGGACATCCACATGGGCCAGTTCCAGATCACGGATGGCCGCGTCAATGGCGAACGGATCCCAGGAAATCTCGTGGAGCCCCCTGCGCAGGGCATCGGTGATGCCGGGAATAGCCTTGAGCAGGTCATCCCGGGTGGTTTCCTCCACGGGTTGAGGATCCAGACTCCAGGCCAGCCTGATAGTCAGGTCGGTGGCTTCCTGCCAGGCTCCGGATTTATCCCCTTCCCGCAGGAACAGCCACTCCAGGTACTTCCGCCAGGGTTCCTGGACAATGGCCAGCGCCCTGTCCGGCAGTCGGTAGGTATCCAGCACACCGGCCAGTAGCTTACCCACCCGTTCACGGGCCAGCTCATGCCTGGCCCTGCCCTCTTCTGCATCCCGCAGGCGCTGTTCCACCAGCTCACGGCGGCGACGGTCCAGGTCCATGAAGTGCTGGAAATCAACCAGCAATTCATCGAACAGTCCGACGTTGTCCGTAAACTCGTTCAGCAACCGGTCGACAATGCCTTCAATCTTTTCCCTCAGCGGGTCACGCTGGTTATCCCCCCGCGGGGACCAGCCAATGCCCGCCAGGGCCAGTTCGTTCAGCAGCTTGCGGGCCGGATGACCACCGCGATTGAAGAAACTGCGGTCCAGCAGCGCCACCTTGAGCACCGGAATCTGCAGGCGGCCGATCAGCATCTTCATGACCGACGGTAACTGGCGGTCGTCCAGGATAAACTCGAACAGCATGGCCACCAGGTTGATCACATCACCGTCCACCTGGTTGACCGGCAGGCCCTGGCCACCCTGCCCGGCGCCACGTTCCAGTACCCGGCCAAGCAGCTCCGACAGAGGCAGCACTTCACCGTTTTCACTGGTTATGGCCGACCCCTGGATGCCACCCAGCTGCTTCATCAGGGTGCGGGTATCCAGTTGCGGTGCTGTGCCGGAACCGGCAGCCACACCACCGGACAGGCCTTGCTGGGCACCTTCACTACGATGCAGCAGCGCCGTGAGTTCGGAGAAGGTCACCGAAGATTCGGCCTCGTCACTGCTGTCGCCTTGCGGTCGTTCGGTATCTGCGGACGCACGCTTTGCGGGTGGCGGCACCGGACGACGTGGAGCCTCGTCTTTCGCGGGGGTTGCCGCCGACGGACGCTTGAGATCCGGCAGCACACCCTCGGCCACCAGCATCCGGTTGGTATCCTGGTAGAGCGAACTCAGGCGGTCCAGTAACAGCCGGTCGAAGAGTTTGAGGACCACCAGCCGGGCACGAATATCAATATCCAGTTCGCCACTGGCCTCCCCCAGACCGGTACAGATCACTTCCGGGCTCAGGGGCATCTGGCGGTCGGCCAGCTCATGGTAGCCGGAAACATGGGCAATACGGGCACTCAGCAGGCGCACCGGTTCGGCATAACGGTTGGCAAGCTTGTTGATCAGGCTTTCGATGGCAACTTTCTGTTCCAGCTCGTTGTCATCGAGGAGTGTCAGTGAGTCCTGATCCACATCCTCCAGACCACGACTCCGGGGCATGGGATCAAACCGGCCAATCTCGTTGAAGGCCCGGGCCACCCACTGGAGCATGGTATTGGTCATGGTCTTGCGCCGCAGACGCAGTTCCCGCATGGCGTCAAAATAGGCAATCTGGTCCTGGTTGGACCCCGCCCGGTCCGCCATGCTGAACAATACATCGTCGGCGCTATCGAAAAACTCCGACATGACCCTGGTCAGGGATCGTGCAGAGGCATCCCTCAGGCGTATTAGGGCAGCGGGTAACTCCGTACGCGCCCCTGGCGCGTCTCTGAGACTGACTACCTTGCTTTCCTGTGCCATGGTTTCAGGCCCTGTTTTACAATGATTGACACTCTTGTATCGGGTATCATAGGCGCTTACTTCGTCAATATGTGTCAGTTTTTGTCACCATTTGTGAACAGAGGAACAGCATCACAATTTCGTGATACCAGCTCCAATTTTCGGCACTCCGGTGGATGCTACCGGTCGCCTTTTCGCAAAAACTGACGTAAAACGTCACCCAATGATCCATGGATCGATACACGGGGCATTTCCAGTCACAGGCACCTGCCGATACAATCAGCGGCCCCGATTGACCGACCGGAATAGAGCGACCATGACACCCATGTCCGAAGAGCTGTTACGCCAGAGCCGTACTGAGTCCGTTGCCCTCAGCCTGAGAGAAGATATCGGCAGTGGCGATATAACCGCTGCCCTGATCCCGGAGCGGCAACGGGCAAGGGCTCGGGTAATCACCCGGGTGCCGGCGGTGATTGCCGGGCGAGCCTGGGTGGATGAGGTGTTCCGTCAGATAGATCCGTCAGTAACCGTGACCTGGGCGGTGGCGGATGGTGACCGGGTGGCCCCGGACCAGACACTGTTCACCTGCGAGGGTCCTGCCCGAAGCCTGCTGACCGGTGAACGCTCGGCCCTGAACTGGCTGCAGACCCTGTCCGGGGTAGCCACCCGCTGCCGCGAATTCGCCGACGAGGTGGCCCATACCGGGGTACGGCTGCTGGATACGCGCAAGACCCTGCCAGGGCTGCGGCTGGCAGAAAAGTACGCAGTGACCTGTGGAGGCTGCTATAACCATCGTATCGGTTTGTGGGATGCGTTCCTGATCAAGGAGAACCACATTGCCGCCTGTGGCTCCATCGCCAACGCGATCCGCCAGGCACGACAGATTGCACCGGGCCGGCCGGTGGAAGTGGAAACCGAGAACATGGCCGAACTGCATGAGGCCCTGGACGCCGGCGCCGATATCGTCATGCTGGACGAGTTCTCGCTGGACGAGATGAAAACCGCGGTCACCATGGTCGCAGGCGCCTGCCGCCTGGAAGCGTCGGGCGGCATCAATCGGGATACCCTGGTACCCGTTGCGGAAACCGGTGTCGACTATATATCCATAGGGACACTGACCAAGGATGTGGAAGCCGTCGATCTATCCATGAGGCTTCACGTCGAGGGCAGCCCCGACCCGGGCTGACACCAGAGACAATCGGACACCAGGAATGCGCGGAGAACCCGCGCGGACTCCCGGGCCGGATACAGGTAGGGATACATGGAAGAAACCAGGACCCATCAAATTCGGGAGCGCTGGCTGCCAATACTGGCGGACAGTCTGGTCAGCCTGGTAATACTGGTGCTGGCCCTGAGCCCCCTTGTGTTGCTCACCGCCCCCAAGGTGCCCCTCGAGCAGGAGACGCTGATCCGTTTCATGTGGTCGGCGGGCCCCGCCATGCTGGTGCTGGCGGGAACCTTTGTCTACGTACGGGCGCTGCTGCGGGAACGACGCCGGATCGAATCCCACCTTGAGGAAGTGGTGGAGGAACGTACCCGGGAGCTGCAGGCCATCAACCAGGAACTTCGTGACGAGGTGTTCGTACGGCAGCAGGCGGAACGGTCCTTCCGGCGCTCCTCCCGGCATTTCCGGGCACTGTTCGATACCGCGGCCACCCCGATCATGCTGATCGACTCCACCTTCCGGATCCGCCAGTGGAACGCCTCCGCGGAAGCCCTGTTCGGCTACAGCCGTGATGAAGCCGTGGGCCGCAACCTGGTGGAAACCTTCATACCCGAGGAATACCGGGACGAAATGAGCTGGAAGATCCTCAAGACCCTGGGCACCGGTCATACCCAGGAGATTCTGGAAACCGGCATCCAGAGCTACGATGGCACCGACCACATCATCCTCTGGAACCTGAACCTGCTCCAGGACGAGGAAGAAGACCGCCAGCAGCTTATCCTTATCGGCCAGAACATTTCGGAGATCCGCAAAACCCAGGACCAGCTCCATTACCTGGCCCATTTCGATGTGCTAACCGGTACCGCCAACCGCCGGCTGTTCGAGGATCGCTGTCGCCGGGCCCTGGCCAGCGCCAGCCGCCATGGCCACAACTGCGCGCTGATCGGCCTCGATATCGACCACTTCAAGCGCATCAACGATACCCTGGGCCACGACGCCGGCGACGCCCTGCTCAAGACGTTGTCACAACGGCTCAGGAATACCATACGGGAGGAAGACACCATTGCCCGGCTCGGTGGCGACGAATTCGCGGTGCTATTACACCATGTCAGCGGCGCGGAAGGCTGCGAAAAGGTGGCCCGGGGCATCCTGGAGGCCATCACCGAGCCGGTGAAGGTGCCCGGAGGCGAACTGGTGATCACCTCCAGCATCGGGATAACAGTGGCCCCGGATGACGGTTTCAGCTACGAACAGCTACTGAAAAACGCCGATATGGCCATGTACCGGGCCAAGAAGGCCGGTCGCAACAATATCCAGTTCTTCAGCGAGGACATGAACCACGAAATGCAGCGGCAGATGTCCCTGGAACAGGAATTGCGCGCCGGCATCCGGGCCGGTGAACTGGATCTCCACTACCAGCCCGTGCTGGACGCCCGCAGTGGTCAGATCGTGGCCCTGGAAAGCCTGCTGCGCTGGAACCACCCGGGCCGGGGCATGCTGTCGCCGGCGGATTTCCTGGAGGTGGCGGAACAGAGTGGTCAGCTCCATGCCATTGGCGAATGGATCTGCAGCAATGCCTGCCTGCAGGCCCGGGCCATCCAGGCCATGAGCGGCTCACCGGTGCGAATCAGCATCAACCTGTCATCCCGCCAGTACAATCACCCTCACCTGGCGGAGGAGCTGCAACGCACCATTGAAGCCACCCGGCTGGACCCGGCCCTGCTGATGGTGGAAATTGACGAACGCATCCTGTCGGATCGACTGGAGGAGACCGCAGCGGTGCTGCACAGGCTCAAGGAAATCGGTATCAGCCTCACCCTGGACCGGTTTGGCAGCGGCCTGTCATCCCTCACCCTGCTGAGGGAGTTGCCCTTCGACCAGGTCAAGATTGATCCAAGCCTGCTTCAGCGGTCGCCTGATGACGAGAATACCGCCGCCATTACCCATACCCTGATCAGTCTGGCCCGGCGGTTGTCGCTGAGGGTGGTCGCCGCCGGAGTTGAAAGCGAGGACCAGGACCGGTTCCTGCGCCAGTCGGGATGCCACATGGTACAGGGACACCGGTTCTGCCCGCCGGTATCCAGCCAGGAACTGGCCAGCCTGTTCGCACAGGTGCGGGAGGGCCGTCAACTGATGCCGGCGCTGTCGGACAGCCAGTAACCCGCGTCAGCGAATTGACCAAACGGTCCACTAGGACTCGCTGAGCAGCTCGTCTATCGCTTCCAGCTCGCGCACCAGGCCATCGCCGGGCTCGGGGCGGGCCCGGAAGTATTCCTCCGCCATGGGCGCAATACCGGAGACATTCGGCAGACCATGCCCCCGCTCCACGATAACCCGCATGCGCGCCAGGAATACGAATTGTAGCCACTCAGTGAATTCCAGGGTGTCGATGCAGAACGGCTGGGTACTGGACAGGGCTTCATCGGAAGGGGGCTCGCTGGACCATACCTCAATCCGGCGCATTTCGACTTCAATGCCCAGAAGACGGTCAGCCACTTCGGACAACAGCTCGTGGGACACGCTCATGGGGAAATCCTCTTCGGAGAGAGCGGAGCGCATTGCGTCCGCCTCGGGTGAAAACCCGCTATCTTACCACCCCATGACAGACTTCACGAAGGGAATGGTCAGCCGCCTCTGGGCCCGCAGCGAGTTCTCATCGAGCTGATCCAGGACAGACAGGAGCGCCCCCAGTCGGCGGGACGAGCGGCGCATGATGAATCCGGCCACCTCATCACTCAGCACCAGCCCCCGCTGTTCAGCACGGGCCTGCAATATGGTGATCCGGTCGTCGTCACGATAGGTGCCCAACTGCACCAGCAGCCCCTCCTGAAAGCGTGAGCGCAGATCCGCCAGCACAAAGGTCTGGGACGATGGGGTATTATCCAGGGTGATCATAACCTGGTGCCCCAGGTCCCGGGCCCGGTTGTACAGGTGAAACAGGGCTTCCTCCCAGTCCGGCTGACCAATCACCAGGTGCACATCATCCAGGGCGATCAGGTCCATGGCTTCGACCCCGGACAGCGCCTGGGGGCCCAGCTCTTCCAGCTCCGCCAGACTGAAACACACCGCACTGCGGCCAGACTGTTCGTAATCGTGGCAGGCCGCCTGCAACAGGTGACTCTTGCCGGTGTCCTCGTCGCCACAGATCACCACCAGAGGATGCCCGTCACTGCCACAGGCCCCCCGGATCAGCGACACCGCCGTGGCGTTGCGCTCGCCATGGAAGTTGGCCCAGCGGGCAGCATCCCGCAGCAGTACTCCCAGGGTCAGTTGCGCACCGCTCATGATGACTCCCCCCGAACGGCCCGTATTCCCCACAGACCAACATAATGGGCCCCACTCACCACGGCCATGAAGGCCACTGACGCTATGGCCAACTTATGGGTAGTGGCAGGCATGCTGAAACCGGCCTCCGCCATCATCACCGCCAGCACGGCCAGGATCTGCACCAGGGTATTAAGTTTGCCGAACAGGCTCGGCTGTATATCAAATGGGCCGACCAGGCGATGGAACAGCAAACCACCCCCGACAATCACCAGGTCCCGCCCCAGCACCAGCCCGAACAGCCACAGGGGCAGCACGTCGGTAACACTCAACACCAGAAAGGCGGTGATCATCAGAAACTTGTCGGCCAGGGGGTCGGCGATGGCCCCCAACCGTGTCTTCCAGTCGCAGACCCTGGCCAGGAAGCCGTCCAGTCCGTCGGTGACCGCCGCCAGGACAAACAGTGCCAGGGCAGGACGATATTGATCGCTTGCCAGCGTCCAGACGAACGGAATCACCAGCAGTATCCGGAAAAAGGTCAGCCCGTTGGGTATCCATCGCCACTTTAGCAACATCGGGTCCTTAGCAACGTCAGGTCCTTGGTCCTGAAACCGGTTATTGGTCTTCCGCCTCCGACGGAGCGACCACATTGTCCTGCCAGCGGTAGAACAGCATCTGCCCGATTGCCCCGGAGTCGGTTCTTCCGGACTCGCCGCCGCCGTCGTCATCACCGCCACCGGTCAGTGCCCGGAAGCGGTCATCCAGGGCAATATTCTGCTGGAGCTGAGCCACCCCGCCAGCATGCTCCACCCGGAATACGATACGATCACGGGACACGCTGGTGGCGCCCACGGATTCCACCGGATTGAGGCGGGAAAGTGCCTGCTTGATGGCGGCATAGTCCGACGGCGAACCAATACCCTCGACAACCAGATTGACATAGGGATCAGTCTCGATACGATCACCGGCCACCGCAAACCGCGACGCCAGTTCACCTGCCCAGGCATCCACCATGGCGCTGGCCAGGGCTTCGGGGCTATCGGCGGACACCGAGCGGGACTGTTCGATGCCCCGGCCCTGGTATAGCCAACTGGCCTGCCAGCGACCATCGCTTTGCCGGACACGCACCACGGCCAGCAGGTCATGCTCGATACCGGAAGACGCCCGGGAAATCTGTCCCATAAACTGCCCCCAGACCTCCGACAGCAGGCTGCGATCGGATGCGCGGTCCGCCGGCGGCAGTACCAGGGGCAGGCCCCGCTGCTCCGCGTTGTCATGGATCAGGGCCGACCACCCCTGTCCGGACCGGTCACCAGTCTCCACCAGCAGCCCCCGGTCGCCCCCGTCCTGCACCGCGATCCAGGCCAGGGTTTTCGGACGATTCGCGCCCCATACCCTGGCACCGGCATCCGCCAGCAGACGATTTACCCCCTGGGCCGAAAACACCATCTGCAACTGGTCCTCACCGGACGATCCCGGCTCCACCTGCCAGCTTTCCACCAGCGGTTCAATGTTCTCCATCCGCGACGCCACACCCTCACGATCCATGACGTTCCGGTCACCGGAGACACGCACCAGCACCTGCTCCAGGCCGGCCCGGTAGCCCTCCTGGAGCTGGGCATCCTCCTCACCGGAGACAGGCACCTCGGCCTGGTAAAGCCCGTCAACCACCACGCCATGGGCGAAGGTGGCTGATACCAGTAACCACAGCAGGGTCATCAGGACGACGATTCCCCGGAGCTGACGGTACTTTTGATGCTCGACTGCCATGATTCACCCTGCGTTACTGGTACACGGGGGCATAGGATACACGATGGCCCAGACCCTGAGTAGCAACCACGCCCGGGGAGCGGGTCCGGGAAAGTGCGGACATCCCGCCAATCATAGTTGGAGCCCATTACCGCAACTGGTAAAATCCCGCGCTCACATCACCGACCAACATGGCTGACCCAGACATGAGCGAACAGAAGCCCTCCCTCACCTACCGTGATGCCGGCGTGGACATTGATGCCGGCAACGAACTGGTGGACCGTATCAAGGACACCGCAAAGCGTACCCGTCGTCCGGAAGTGCTCGGAGGGCTCGGCGGTTTTGGCGCCATGGTCTCCCTGCCCACGGGGTACCGTGAACCGGTGCTGGTGTCGGGAACGGATGGCGTCGGCACGAAACTGCGCCTGGCAATGCAACTCCAGAACCACGACACCATTGGCATCGACCTGGTAGCCATGTGCGTCAATGATCTGGTGGTGGGGGGCGCCGAACCCCTGTTCTTCCTCGACTACTACGCCACCGGCAAACTGAACGTGGACGTGGCCGCCACTGTGGTGGAGGGTATCGGCAAGGGATGTGAACTGGCTGGCTGCGCCCTGGTGGGCGGCGAAACCGCAGAGATGCCCGGCATGTACGAAGGTGATGACTACGACCTGGCGGGCTTTTGCGTGGGCGTGGTGGAACGTGACGGCGTCATCGACGGCACCCGGGTACAGCCGGGGGATGCCCTGATCGCCCTGGCGTCATCGGGCCCTCACTCCAACGGCTACTCCCTGATCCGCAAAATCCTGGAAGTTACAGAGGCCGACCTGGAACAGCCCATGGCCGACGGCACCCTGGCCTCAAGCCTGATGGCCCCGACCAGAATCTACGTCAAGAATCTTCTGCAACTGATTAAAACCGTTGATGTTCGTGCCATGTCCCATATCACCGGCGGCGGGCTTCCGGAGAACATCCCCCGGGTGCTGCCCGACGGCACCACTGCCGCCATCGATACCGAAAGCTGGCAGTTGCCTGCGGTGTTCCAGTGGCTGCAGGACCAGGGCGGCGTGGAAGATACCGAGATGTACCGCACCTTCAACTGCGGCGTGGGCATGATCGTCTGCGTACCGGAGGAGCAGAAGGCCCTGGCCCTGGATACCCTGACCGCCCTGGGCGAAAACGCCTGGCAGATCGGCACCATTGAAAGCCAGGACGACCTATCCCAGCCCGCCCAGGTGCGCTACGCGCCGGGACTGGTCCGGGGATGAGCGGTATGCAGGCAGATCCCGTGGACAGACCTCGTATCCTGGTACTGGCGTCGGGCAGCGGCACCAATCTCCAGGCCCTGATCGACGCCTCACGGGAACGTGACTTCCCGGGGGACATCGTGGCGGTGGGCAGCAACCGCCCCCAGGCGTTTGCCCTGGAGCGGGCGGCCCAGGCAGGCATTGAAACCTTTACCGTCGACCACACCCATTACGATTCCCGTGAAGCGTTTGATGCCGCCCTGCGCCTTGAGATGGAGCGTCGCCAGCCGGACCTGGTGGTGCTGGCAGGCTTCATGCGCATCCTGACGCCCGAGCTGGTACGGGCGTTCCAGGGACGCATGCTCAACGTGCACCCCTCGCTGCTGCCCAAGTACCGTGGCCTTAACACCCACCAACGGGCCATCGACGCCGGTGACCAGGTGCATGGCGTGTCCATCCACTTCGTCACCGAGGACCTGGATGGCGGGCCGGTCATCGCCCGGGCCGAACTCCCCGTGGAGCCGGACGATACCGCCGAAACCCTGGCTGAACGGGTACAGGCCCGGGAGCATATACTCTACCCCATCGTCATCCGCTGGTTCTGCGAGGGCCGCCTGCAACTGGCCGGCAATGACCAGATCCGGTTTGACGGGGAACCGCTGGATCAGGTGCTGACACTATCAGCCGGCTGACGGGCGCGCCGCGTATAACAAAATCGTCACTCGCAGGCCCCGGCGCGCCCGCTACACTGGGGTAGTTCACGCTGTATGAGGGAGCACCCTGTGACAGGACACCATCGTCAATCCCGCCCGGTTGTTCGTACCACCATTGCCCTGGTGTTACTGCTTGTCGCAAGCGCCCCGATCCTGGCAATGGATGAGCCTCCGGAAGCCTCCGACCACCTCCCTGCCCTGACACCCATCTCCGCCACCTATGGCGCCACCATGGACAAGGGGCTATCCATTAACGGCTCTGCCACCCGCACCCTGGAACAGCAGCCGGACGGTAGCTGGCTCTACCGTTTCGATGTAAATTCCTTCATCGCCGATATTACCGAATCGGTGACCTTCAACTGGAAAAACGGCCACATCCAGCCCTTGAAGTATCGCTATGCCCTGAAGGGACTGATGATACGGAACCGCAGCCGGGCCCTGAACTTCAACCACACCGCCAATACGGTCAGCGGCAGCTATGAGGGCGAGAGTTTCAACATGCCCCTGATGGAGGGCGCCCTCGACCCCCTGGGATTCCAGCTACAGTTGCAGCAGGACCTGAAAGCGGGCAAAAAGGACGTCACCTACGCCGTGGCCGACGACGGCGATTTTGACGAGGACCGGTTTGCCGTTATCGGGGAGGAAACCCAGGACACGCCCTTCGGGGAACAGAGAACCGTCAAGGTCGAGAAGGTCCGTGACGCGGACAGCAAGCGATCGACCCTGATGTGGTTCGCCCCGGAACTGGACTACCTCCTGGTGAGGCTGGTGCAGGTGGAACCGGACGGCAGCCGCTATGAAGTGAACCTGAAAGACGCCGATCTCGCCGCACCCTAGCAGCGGCCACGGCAGGTGATTACCCCAGCTCCGACCAGATTGACTTTACCTCATCCGCGATCCGCCGCAGTCCTTCGGCCACCTGTTCATCATCCTGGGAATAGGTCACCCGGATGCATTCGTGCCGGTGACGCCAGTCGTTCTCCGGCAGGCCGGGGAAGAAATAGTGGCCCGACACCACCAGCACACCACGGGCCTTGAGCCGCTGGTACAGCTCAAGGCTGGATACCGGAAGGTCCGGGAACCAGAACCAGAGGAACATGGCCCCCTCGGGCTTGTGCACATACCAGCGGCAGTCATCCCCCATGGCCTCGGTGAACGCCCGCACCGCCCGCTCCATCTTGGCGTGATAGAACGGACACACCACCTCACGACTCAGTGACAGGATCTCACCACTGCTCACCAACGGCTCCGCCAGCATGGCACCAAAACTGCCCGTGGCGAGGTTCATGATGGCATTGATCCCGGACAGGGCCTTGATGATCCCGGGCGCCGCGATCACGATCCCGGTACGGGCCGCCGGCAGCCCCAGCTTGGACAGGCTCAGGCAAAGGATCACCTGCTCGTTCCAGCGCGGCTGCGCCTCCACATACAGCAGGTTCGGGAATGGCGTTCCATAGGCACCGTCCACGATCAATGGTATGTCGTGGCTGCGGGCCAGAACTTCCAGGCGCTCCAGCTCCTCGTCGGTGACCACGTTGCCGGTGGGGTTGGTGGGCCGGGAGACGCAGATGGCGCCGGTCTCCGCAGTGACCTCCACGGCGTCGAAATCCACCCGGTACTTGAACTCATGAGCGCCGGTAAAGCTGATCTCCGGCTCCACGGCCCGGAACAGCTCCGGGGCGATACCGGCATCGGCATAGCCGATGTATTCCGGTGCCAGGGGCAGCAGGATATGCCTGTGGTCACCGTCGCCAAAGTCGCCGCCAAACATGTTGAACAGCATGAAGAAGGCCGCCTGGCTGCCGTTGGTCAGGGCGATGTTGTCTTCCGTCAGACCCCAACCGTACTCCCGGTTCAGCAGCTCCACCAGCGAGGCGATAAACCGCTTTTCCCCCTGGGGCGGATCGTAGATGCCCACCAGGCGCTTCATGGCCTCCGGATCCCGAGTCATGTTCGAGAGGATGTCTGTCAAACGCTGCTGTATCTCCGGCACCTGGCCCGGGTTGCCACCGCCCATCATGATCATGTCGTCACCGGACGCCAGGGCATTGCCCAGATCGTCCATCAGGGAGGTGATACCCGAGTCGGCGGTAAACTTGCGACCAAAAGCAGAGAGTTTCATCACAACATCACTTGGTTCTTCAGGGGGCTAGTATCCCGGTTTACCTGAGGCCTCAGCGCTCCGGCTCGTCATCCGCCAGGGTAATACCGAGGTTACTGACGCCCTCATTGGCCGCCAGTTCCTTCAGTTCCTCAATATAGCGTTCCTTCGGCACCCGCTGACGTTTCAGACTGAGGATCAGGTCCCGCTGGAACATCTTGTCTTCCTTCATCAGCGGGTGATCATCCAGCAGACGCACCAGCTCACTCTCGTCCAGGTCTTCCCCTTCCGAGAAGGTGATAAAGTTCATCACCGTGCCGGTGGCCACCTGGGAGGCCTCGGTGGCCCGGTGTTTCGACGGGTTCAGCCGGCTCAGCAGCGCCTCTTCAAGCAACCGGCAGAAATCGAAGGCCGGGTAGACGCCATAAGCGTCGTAGGCTTCCACCTCGGGGCTCAGGCTCTCCAGCTTGGCCAGTAACTGGGGAATCAGGTTCTCGGCGGCCTTGTTGTCGAATAGATCCCAGCCGGCATCCAGCAATTGACGCATTTTGCCCCCGGCCTTGGTCCCGATGGCCTCGCTGAACAGCGCATAGTTAGGGAAGGCCCGCTCCGCCAGGGCCAGCAGGAACGCCGTCTGGCGCCAGCCCTGGAGCTGCTCCACCGCCTTCAGAAACTGGTTTGCGTTCACGTATGGCTCCCGTTACTACTATCATTTAAGACCATGACCCCGGGAAACGGCGAATCACGCCGCTCCACAACGAAAAAGCGGGCCTCCAGAGACCCGCCATGGCCGGACCAGTGTCCCGGTCAGGTCTTGGGCAGGGTAACGCCAGTCTGCCCCAGATACTTGCCGCCCCGGTCCTTATAGCTGGTCTCGCACTCCTCGTCGGACTCGAAGAACAGCATCTGGGCGACACCCTCATTGGCGTAGATCTTCGCCGGCAGGTTGGTGGTGTTGGAGAATTCCAGGGTCACCTGTCCTTCCCACTCCGGCTCCAGCGGTGTCACGTTGACGATGATACCGCAACGGGCGTAGGTGGACTTGCCCAGGCAGATGGTGAGCACCCGGCGGGGAATGCGGAAGTACTCCACCGTACGCGCCAGTGCGAAGGAGTTGGGCGGGATAACACACACATCACCGGTGTAGTTGACGAAGCTGTTGTCGTCGAAATTCTTCGGGTCCACCGTGGCGGAGTGCACATTGGTGAAGATCTTGAATTCATTGCTGCAGCGTACGTCGTAGCCATAGCTGGAAGTACCGTAGGAGATCACCCGTCCGCGGGAGGTTTCCCGTACCTGGCCAGGCTCGAAGGGCTCGATCATACCCTCTTCTTCCGCCATGCGGCGAATCCACTTGTCGGCTTTGATGCTCATTGATGCGGTCTCTTTCCTGTCGCTGCGCTGGTACGTGGTCAGCCCTGTAAACGGGGCGGCATAGTTTACCCGTATGAATGCCCGGCGGCAAAAAGTCCTCCCCGCCTCAATCGTCGCTGATGGAGATACTGGGAATGGGGCCGCTCTGGTTCCGGGCACGGGTCGACAGGTTGGCTGACAGTCGACGGGCAATGTCCCGGTAACGGCGGGACACTTCCGAATCCGGCTCCGCCACCACACTCGGATTACCGCCGTCGGTCTGCTCGCGGATGGTCAGGTGCAGGGGTAACTGGCCCAGCAGTTCCGTCTGGTAATCGTTGGCAACCCGCTCGCCACCACCTTCACCGAACAGGGGCTCCTCATGACCGCAGTTGCTGCAGATGTGGATGCTCATGTTCTCCACCACGCCCAGCACCGGGATATCCACCTTACGGAACATCTCGATACCCTTTTTGCAGTCCAGCAAAGCAATATCCTGGGGCGTGGTCACCACCACGGCGCCGGTTACCGGCACCTTCTGGGCCAGGGTCAGTTGGATATCACCGGTGCCCGGCGGCATGTCCACCACCAGGTAGTCCAGTTCCTTCCACAGGGTCTGGGTCAGCAGTTGCTGTACGGCCCCGCTGACCATGGGCCCACGCCAGACCATGGGAGTCTTGTCGGTCACCAGGAACGCCATGGACATGGTCTGGACGCCATGGGCCTCCACCGGCAGGAAATACTTGTTGCCCTCGGTTTTCGGGCGGCGACCTTCCGGAATGCCCATCATCATGCCCACACTGGGGCCGTAGATATCCGCATCCAGAATGCCCACGGCGGCGCCCTCCGCCGCCAGGGCCAGGGCCAGGTTGACCGCCGTGGTGGACTTGCCAACACCGCCCTTGCCGGAGGCCACAGCAATAATGTTCTTCACGCCGCCGATGGATTCCAAGTCCCGCTGGGCCTTGTGGGCATGGATCTTCTGGCTGACCTGCACCTCGGCACCGGTGACCCCGGTCACGTTTTCCAGGCTGTTGGTGACGATCTGCCGCAAACCGCCGGCAATGCCTTCGCTGGCATAGGGCAACTGCACCCTGAGCGTGACCTGACCCGAGTCCTCCACCTCCAGGGCCCTGACGGCGTCGAGTTCGTAGAGGTCCTTGTCCAGGTACGGGTCGCGGTATTCACGAACCGCGGCCTCGAGGGCTGTGCGGGAAATCTCGGCCATGGTGTGCTCCGTGGATCAGGGTTCCGGGCACAACGGGGAAAACCGTGCCCGGGAAGATGAAAAGTAATGGCATGGAAGGTATCATTTGTGCCCGTTTCTGACCATACGGAGCTTTCCGGAGACGCCCCAGGGGCTTCCGGCGGCTTTCTCACAAAGATCACCAAGGTTCGGACATCACCATGACGCAAGCGAGTGCCAAACAGCGCGATATCCTGGTTACCAGTGCCCTGCCCTATGCCAACGGGCCGATCCACCTGGGTCACCTGCTGGAATACATTCAGACCGATATCTGGGTGCGCTACCAGAAGATGCGTGGCCACAACTGCTACTACGTTTGCGCCGACGATGCCCACGGCACCGCCATCATGCTGCGGGCCGAGCGTGAGGGCATCAGCCCCGAACAGCTGATCGACCGTATCCGGGAGGAGCATCAGGAGGATTTTTCGGGTTTCAACATCCGCTTCGACAACTATTACTCCACCCATTCGGACGAGAACCGTCAGTTTTCCGAGTACATCTACCACAAACTCAAGGAAAACGACCATATCGCCACCCGCCAGATCACCCAGTTCTTCGATCCGGAGAAGGAAATGTTCCTGGCGGACCGGTTCATCAAGGGCACCTGCCCCAAGTGCAAGACCGATGACCAGTATGGCGATAACTGCGAAGCCTGTGGCGCCACCTACACGCCGGCGGAACTGATAAACCCGCGCTCTGCCGTCTCCGGCGCCACCCCGGTGGAGAAGCAGTCCGAGCACTATTTCTTCAAGCTGCCGGACTTCGAGGATTTCCTGCGCAAGTGGACCCGCAGCGGCACCCTGCAGGAACAGGTGGCCAACAAGCTGGCCGAATGGCTGGACGCCGGCCTGCAGGAATGGGACATCAGCCGTGACAAGCCTTACTTCGGCTTCGAGATCCCGGATGCCCCGGGCAAGTTCTTCTATGTCTGGCTGGACGCCCCCATCGGCTACCTGGCCAGTTTCAAGAACCTGTGCAACCGTGAAGATATCGATTTCGAACACTTCTGGAAGGCGGACTCCGAAGCCGAGGTCTACCACTTCATCGGCAAGGACATCATCAACTTCCACGCCCTGTTCTGGCCCGCCATGCTTCACGACGCCGGTCTGCGCACGCCCACCGCGGTCTGGGCCCACGGCTTCGTGACCGTTAACGGCAAGAAGATGTCCAAATCCCGGGGCACCTTCATCATGGCCCGCACCTACCTGGACCACCTGAATCCGGAGTACCTGCGCTACTATTTCGCCGCCAAGCTGACCTCCGGCGTCGACGATATGGACCTGAACCTGGAGGACTTCGCGGCGCGGGTGAACTCGGACCTGGTGGGCAAGGTGGTGAATATCGCCAGCCGCAGTGCCGGCTTCATCACCAAGCGCTTTGATGGCCGCCTGGGCAGGATCACCGAGGGCGCGAAACTGGACACCTTCATCCAGGCTGGCGAGGAAATCGCCGATTTCTACGAGGCCCGGGAATTCGGCCGCGCCATGCGTCGTATCATGGAACTGGCGGACATTGCCAACCAGTACGTCAACGACGAGCAGCCCTGGGTGATTGCCAAGCAGGAGGGGCAGGACGACAATCTGCAGGCCATCTGCACCAACGCCATCAACATGTTCCGCCTGCTGATGACCTATCTGGCACCGGTCCTGCCGAAGACCGCCGATGGCGCCGAGAGCTTCCTCAACGCCCGGCTGGACTGGAACAACCGGGGCGACCTGCTGGAAGATCACCCCATCGACAAGTTCAAGCCGCTGATGAATCGGGTGGATATGGCGCAGATCGAGAAAATGATCGAGGCTTCCAAAGAGGAACTGGCCGCCGCCACCGGTCAGCCCGACAAACAGGCCACCGACAGCAACCTGGAGCCGGTGGCGGACGAGATCGAGTTCCCGGATTTCGCCAAGGTGGACCTGAGGGTGGCGAAAATCGTCAAGGCCGAGCATGTGGAAGGCGCCGACAAGCTGCTGCGCCTGACCCTGGATATCGGCCATGGCGAGCGTAACGTGTTCGCCGGCATCAAATCCGCCTACCAGCCGGAGGAACTGGAAGGCCGGATGACGGTCATGGTAGCCAACCTCAAGCCCCGCAAGATGAAGTTCGGCCTGTCGGAAGGCATGGTCCTGGCGGCGGGGCCGGGAGGCAAGGACATTTTCATTCTGTCACCCGATTCCGGCGCTACCCCCGGCATGCGGGTCATGTAACCATCGGAGCACCGGGCGGATGAGCGAATACCTGCTGATCCTGGTCAGCACCATACTGGTGAACAACTTCGTGCTGGTACAGTTCCTGGGGCTGTGCCCCTTCATGGGGGTGTCCGGGAAGCTGGAGACCGCCATGGGCATGTCCCTGGCCACCACCTTCGTGCTGACCCTGGCCTCGGTGTGCAGCTACCTGGCCTACACCTACCTGCTGGCCCCGCTGGACCTGATGTTCCTGCGCACCATCACCTTTATCCTGGTGATCGCAGTAGTGGTGCAGTTCACCGAGATGGTGGTGCGCAAGACCAGCCCCCTGCTGTACCGGGTGCTGGGTATCTTCCTGCCGCTGATCACCACCAACTGCGCGGTGCTGGGCGTGGCGCTGCTCAACATCAACCGGCAGAACAACTTTGTCGAGTCCGTGCTCTACGGTTTTGGCGCCGCCGCCGGATTCTCCCTGGTCCTGGTGCTGTTCGCCGCCATGCGAGAGCGGATCGCCGTGGCCGATGTGCCGGTGGCCTTTCGGGGCGCCGCCATCGGCATGGTCACCGCCGGGCTCATGTCCCTGGCTTTCCTGGGCTTTACCGGCCTGGTGAGCGTCTGACGGAGTCAATGTCATGTGGACCGGTATCCTGATAGCCGTTGCGGTATTGCTGGCCCTGGCCGTGGTCTTCGGCGCTTTGCTGGGCTACGCCGCCGAACGCTTCCGGGTGGAGGGCAACCCCATCGTCGAGCAGATCGACGCCCTGCTGCCCCAGACCCAGTGCGGCCAGTGTGGTTTCCCGGGCTGCCGACCCTACGCCGAATCCATTGCCGACGGTGACGACATCAACAAGTGCCCCCCCGGCGGCGAAGCCACCATCAAGGCCCTGGCGGACCTGCTGGACGTGGAACCCCAGCCACTGGATGCGGAGCATGGCGTGGAGCAGGAAAAGCGGGTGGCGGTCATCCGCGAGGACGAATGCATCGGCTGCACCAAGTGTATCCAGGCCTGTCCGGTGGACGCCATCCTGGGGGCCGCCAAACACATGCACACGGTGATCGAGAGTGAATGCACCGGCTGCGACCTGTGCGTGGAACCCTGCCCCGTGGACTGTATCGACATGGTCACCGTGGACGAGGACATCCGGACCTGGACCTGGCAACCACCCAAACCGGCAATCATCGCCACTGATCGCCAGGGAGTGAGCGCCTGATGACGCAGTTGTGGAGTTTCCCCGGGGGCATTCACCCGGCGGAGAACAAGCACCAATCCACCGCCAGCCCCATCCGGCCCGCAGGCCTGCCATCACGGCTCGTGCTGCCCCTGCAGCAGCATATCGGCGAACCGGCGGAGCCGGTGGTGCAACCGGGTGACCAGGTCCTCAAGGGGCAGAAGATTGCCGACGTCACCGCCGGTATTGGTGTGCCTGTACACGCCCCCACCTCGGGCGTCATTGCCGCTATCGAGCGGCTACCGGTGCCCCACCCCTCCGGTATGGCGGACTGGTGCATCGTGCTGGAGCCGGACGGCCACGACACCTGGTGCGAACTCACCCCCATCGACGACTACCACCAGATGGACCGGGAAGCGGTGCTGGAGCGAATCCGGGATTCCGGTATCAGCGGCATGGGCGGCGCCGGCTTCCCCACCAACATCAAGCTGCGCCCGCCCCGGGATCGCAAGGTGGGCACCCTGATCCTCAACGGTGCGGAATGCGAGCCCTATATCACCGCCGACGACATGGCCATGCGGGAACGGGCCCACGAGATCCAGCAGGGCCTGAAGGTGATGGCCTGGATATTGCGCCCGGAACGCGTGGTCATCGCCATCGAGGACAACAAGCCCGAAGCCATTAACGCCGTGCGCAAGGCCGCCGAAGGCACCCAGACCGAGGTGGTGGTGATTCCCACCAAGTACCCCTCCGGTGGCGAGAAGCAGCTTATCCAGATCCTCACCGGCATGGAGGTGCCCAGTGGCGGCATTCCCGCGGATATCGGCGTCATGTGCCAGAACGTGGGCACCGCCATTGCCGTGTACCGGGCGGTATTCCGGGGCGAACCGCTGATATCCCGCATTACCACCATCACCGGTGACGGCGTCTCGGACCCGGGTAATGTAGACGCCCTGATCGGTACCCCGATCCAGCACCTGCTGGACGGGGCGGGCCTTGACCCGGGGCGGATCAACCGGCTGATCCTCGGCGGCCCCATGATGGGTTATACCCTGGAGGACACCACCGTCCCCGTGGTCAAGACCACCAACTGCGTGATCGCCGCCACTGAGGCCGAGTTGCCCGCACCGCCGCCGGAACAGCCCTGTATCCGTTGCGGCATGTGCGCCGAGGTGTGCCCCATGGACCTGCTGCCCCAGCAACTGTTCTGGCACGCCAAGGCCCAGGATTTCGACCGCGCCGAGCACCTGAACCTGTTCGACTGCATTGAGTGCGGCGCCTGCTCCTACGTCTGCCCCAGTTCCATTCCCCTGGTGCAGTACTACCGCTACGCCAAGGGCGAGATTCGCACCCAGCAGGCGGAACAGATCAAGGCCGACCGCGCCCGGGAACGGTTCGAGGCCCGCCAGGCGCGACTGGAACGGGAGCAGGAAGAAAAGGAACAGCGCCGCAGGGAACGGGCCCGTGCCGCCGCCGAAGCCCAGGAGAAGAAAAAAGCCGAGGCCGAGCAGGCCGTAGCCGAGGGCGACGCCACCGACGAACGCTCCGCCAGGGCCGCCATGGTCCAGCAGGCCCTGGCACGCAAGAAGGCCGCGCCGGCCGCTGCTGCCACGGTATCCGGTACGCCCGAACCCACCGCCGAAAAACCGGATATCGGCGCCCTGGAAAAGCAGCTTGAGCAGGCCCGTGGCAAGCTGGAAACCATGGAGGGCATGCTGGAAGAAGCCAAGGCCGGTGGCGCCGACAACGTGGAAAAACTGGAACGGGCGGTGGCCAAGAACGTGGACCGGGTGCAGCGGGCCAAAGACGCCCTGGCCGACGCCCGCCGGCAACTGGAAACGGAGACCGGCGAATGAGCCTGGTGCAGCAGTCCTCCCCCCATGCCCGCCGGGCACGGCCCACCTCCCAGGTGATGCTGATCGTTATCCTGGCAACATTGCCGGGATTGCTGGCCCAGACCCTGTTCTTCGGCTGGGGCAACCTGATCAACGTGGTCTGGTGCGTGCTGCTGGCCCTGGGGGCGGAAGCCGCCATGCTGATGCTGCGGGGCAAGCCGGTGAGCTTCTTCCTGCGAGACAATACCGCCGCCGTCACCGGCCTGCTGCTGGGCCTCTCCCTGCCCCAGTTTGCCCCCTGGTGGGTATCGGCGGTGGCTGTTGTCTCCGCCATTGTGCTGGCCAAGCAGCTCTACGGTGGCCTGGGCACCAACCCTTTCAACCCCGCCATGGTGGGTTACGCTCTGGTGCTGGTGTCCTTCCCGGTGGCCATGACCACCAACTGGGCCGAGGCAGGCATGCTGACCAACGCCCCCGGGTTCGGCGAGACCCTGAACATTATCTTCACCGGGCAACAGACCACGGTGGACGCCTACACCATGGCCACGCCCCTGGATGAGTACAAGCACAAGATTGCCACCCATACCGCCGTGGAGGTGTTGCAACACCCCACCTTTGGTGCCGGCGTGGCCCGGGGCTGGGAGTGGGTCAATGGCGCCTTCCTGCTGGGAGGCCTGGCCCTGGTGGCGCTGCGCATTATCACCTGGCATATCCCGGTCAGCCTGCTGGCCGTCCTGGCGCTGATGAGCCTGGCCTTTGGCGCCAACGAGGACCAGTATGCCCCACTGTCCATGCACCTGCTGGCGGGAGGCACCATGCTGGGCGCGTTCTTTATCGCCACCGACCCGGTCTCCGCCGCCACCAGCCACCAGGGCAAGCTCATCTATGGCGCCTGTATCGGGATGCTGATCTACATCATCCGCGCCTGGGGGAACTACCCGGATGCCGTGGCTTTCAGCGTGCTGCTGATGAACTTCGCGGTGCCCTTCATCGACCACTACACGCCACCGCGCACCTACGGCCATCACAAGCCGCGCCGGGGCATTCCGGGCAAGACGGGGTAACGGTATGGCAGCTCTCGCGCAATCCATCCGTCGCAGCGCTATCGGTCTGGGCCTGTTCGCCATCATCACCGGTGGGACCATTGCCCTCACCCAGCAGCTCACCAGGGATCGGATACAGGAGCAGGTGGCGAGGGGGGAAGCCGCCGCCCTCTACGAGATCATTCCGGAGTCGGAGCATGACAACGACCTGCTGCAGGACACTGTCACCCTGCCGCCGGGAGACCGTCTGGCCATTGACGGAGCCCTCAACGGCTGGGTGGCCAGACGGGACGGCGAACCGGTGGGGCTGATCCTGCCGGCGGTGGCCCCGGATGGCTATTCCGGCGATATCCACCTGCTGGTAGGCATCAACCTTAAGGGTGAGGTGCTTGGGGTGCGGGTCACCAGTCACCGGGAAACGCCGGGCCTGGGGGACCGTGTGGAACTCAGGAAATCCAACTGGGTGCTGTCCTTCGAGGGACGCTCCCTGGACAATCCGGAACCCCGGAACTGGAACGTCAAGAAGAACGGTGGCGTGTTCGACCAGTTTACCGGCGCCACTATCACGCCGAGGGCGGTGGTCAAGGCGGTCCAGCACACACTGATGTACTTCCGGGAGCACCGGGATGCCATCCTTGTCGCCATGGGCGCCGACACCCCCGCCGATGGCCAGCCACAACCGGACAGGGAGGACGGCTGACATGAGCAACAAGACCAGCGCCGAGATCATCCGCGACGGCCTCTGGACCAACAATCCGGCCCTGGTGCAGGTGCTGGGGCTGTGCCCCCTGCTGGCCGTCACCAGCACGGTGGTGAACGCCATCGGCCTGGGCATCGCCACCCTGCTGGTGCTGATGGGCTCCAACCTGGCGGTATCGCTGATCCGCAATTTCATCAGCGACTCGGTCCGCCTGCCGGCCTTCGTGATGATTATTGCATCCTTCGTGACCTGCGCGGAGCTGCTGATGCAGGCCTATACCTACGAGCTCTACCAGATCCTCGGTATCTTTATTCCGCTGATTGTCACCAACTGCGCGATCCTGGGCCGGGCCGATGCCTTTGCCTCCAAGGTCTCCCCGGCGCCCGCCCTGCTCGACGGCGCCATGATGGGGCTGGGCTTCCTGGCGGTGCTGATCGTCCTGGGGGGGCTGCGGGAGTTGATTGGCCAGGGCACCCTGTTTACCGATATGCACCTGCTGCTGGGGCCAATAGCCGCAGACTGGACCGTCCATGTATTCCGGGATTACCCGGACATGCTGTTCATGGTCCTGCCCCCCGGGGCGTTCGTCGGCCTGGGCCTGCTGATTGCCCTCAAGAACGGCATCGACACGAAACTGGAGCAGCGGCGCAAGGCCCGCGCCACCGATACCGTGGCCGCCGGCAGCAAACGGGTCCGGGTAACCGGCCATATTTCCTGACCACCGACGTACCGATCAGGCCCTATGAACAAACAGAAACGCATCGAGATTTTCACCCGGCTGCGGGACGCCAACCCCAGCCCCACCACGGAGCTGAACTACAGCACGCCGTTTGAACTGCTGATTGCGGTGATCCTCTCCGCCCAGGCCACGGATGTGGGTGTGAACAAGGCGACGGCCAAACTCTATCCGGTGGCCAACACCCCCGAAGCCATCCTGGCCCTGGGCGTGGACGGGCTGAAGGAGTACATCAAGACCATTGGCCTGTTCAACAGCAAGGCGGAGAACGTCATCAAAACCTGCCGTGCACTGATCGAAAAGCACAACAGCGAAGTCCCCAGCACCCGCGAGGAACTGGAAGCCCTGCCGGGAGTCGGTCGGAAGACCGCCAATGTGGTGCTCAATACCGCCTTCGGCCAGCCGGCCATGGCCGTGGATACCCATATCTTCCGGGTTTCCAATCGCACCGGTATCGCCCCCGGCAAGAACGTGCTGGAGGTGGAAAAACGGCTGATGCGCCTGGTGCCGAAGGAATTCCTGCTGGATGCCCACCACTGGCTGATCCTCCACGGCCGCTACACCTGCACCGCCCGCAAGCCCAGGTGCGGCGCCTGCATTATCGAGGATCTTTGTGAGTTCCGGTACAAGCGGGATTATATGGAGTAGCCATCCGATCTGGCGTGTAGTGGGTCTGTCGGGAGTGCCACCCCGTCAAGGACATGAGCCCTATGCCTCCGAAACCTGTGCAACCCTCTACAATCAACATGGAGACTTGCTTATTGCCCGGGGTCGAGGGGTGGGGGTGCTTTTCTGCAGGGAAACGTTGTCTGAGCGAAGCGAGTTTGACGTTTTCCGGAAGAAAAGTACCCCCACCCCTCGGCCTCCCCCCAAGCCTCAGGCTCCGGGCCACGCACCCAAACAATCAGGCACGTCAGACGCAGGCAACTCACAACCTCAGGGAAACGCTCCGGACCTGTATGGCTCGGGCGGCCAAAGCCGCCCTGGGATATGTCACTCGCCCAGCATATCGTCCTTCAGACTGCCCTGGGCCGGCTCGTTACCCAGCCAGATGCCGAACAGGGCTTCCTTAAAGGCACGATCACCGATGGTCTTGCCCACCTGGCCATTCTTGATCACACGAACGCCGTCACCCGGTACATACACAAGCTCGAAGGTGTCCCCCTCACTGATCTCGTCGGCGAAGACTGTCAGTAGTTCGTCCACCTCCTGCTCGATCGGCACCATATTGCCCCCGGTGGAGTTTTCGAACCCTTCCAGGGTGGCCTCGGTCATGTTATCGCTGTTGATGCGGCCGGAGACCACATGCAGGACCATGGCCTGGGTTTCATCCGCCTTGAGAATGGCGGCGTCATCGGAGGTTTTCGACGGAAGGTACAGGGCCGCGACATACAGGTCGATAAAGAACTTGGAGCGGACACCAACGCCATTCAGCACAAGACTGGTACCGTCCACGGTCTTTGACTCCGCAACGTTGACACCTTCCACTTCCACGGCGGCGGCACCGGATGCCGCCAGGGCGCTCAGACACAATCCGCAGAGAACCGCCATCAAGCGTGAAACCATAGTTAACTCCTGTTATTCGTTATTGGAAGGCTGACGGCCCGGGCGCCCCCACGGCGAAAAACCATGCCGTAAAAGACTCCCGGCCTCGAAAGCCGGGGGTATCCCACCTGTCGGGATAGCCGGTGTATGGTAACCGAGAATTCAAACGTTCGGAGCCTGTCGGGCGTAATGCACATCACAAAATATCACCACAAAAAAACCGGCCATGACCATGGCCGGTTTCTTCGCTCACAGGTATGGGAATTACTTGAACAGCAGGGTGCTGGACAAGCCCTCCTTCTCGAGAATTTCCCGCAACCGACGCAGGGCCTCCACCTGGATCTGCCGAACACGTTCGCGGGTCAGGCCAATCTCCCGGCCAACTTCCTCCAGCGTGCTGGTGGGATAACCCCGCAGGCCAAAGCGGCGTGACAGCACTTCCTGCTGCTTGTCGCTGAGCTGGTCAATCCAGTTTTCAAGACAGGTGCACAGGTTATTGTCCTGCAGCATGTCCGCCGGGTCATGAGCCCCCTCATCAGCGACCGTATCCAGCAGCGACTTCTCTCCGCCGGTGCCAATGGGGGTGTCCATGGAAGCCACACGCTCATTAAGCCCCAGCATGCGCTCCACATCGCTCACCGGCTTGTCCACCATGTTGGCGATCTCTTCCGCGGAGGGCTCGTGGTCCAGCTTCTGGGTGAGTTCCCGGGCAGCGCGGAGGTAGAGGTTCAGTTCCTTCACTACATGGATCGGCAGACGAATAGTGCGGGTCTGGTTCATGATCGCCCGCTCGATGGTCTGGCGAATCCACCAGGTGGCGTAGGTGGAGAAACGGAAGCCGCGCTCCGGGTCAAACTTTTCGACGGCGCGAATCAGCCCCAGGTTGCCTTCCTCAATCAGGTCCAGCAGGGTCAGGCCGCGGTTCACGTACCGGCGGGCAATCTTCACCACGAGGCGAAGGTTGCTCTCGATCATCCGCTTTCGCCCCGCTTCTTCGCCCTTGCGGGCCAGACGCGCGAAATAGACTTCCTCTTCCGGCGTCAGCAATGGTGAGAAACCGATTTCATTGAGATAGAGCTGGGTAGCATCCAACTGCTTCTGGGAGCCGAAGTATCGGCCGTGGGGAGTAAAATCCGGCTCATCCGCAGGGGCGGATGCAGTATCCGTACTGGAGGTAACTTCCGCGACGACCTCCTGGGCCTCCGCTTCGTCTTCGGTGTCTTCTACATCAGCAACACGATCGATGATCATCTCTTCATGTTCTGCAGACATAACTCTAGCCCCGCCTTTCAAATGATCCTGTCGGCAAGTGCCCTACTCCGGAATTGATGCATCCCCGGGTCCTGCCGGATGACTGCCCGCTGTTTTTTCTTGTTGCGAGCCCCGTTTTTGTTGATTCCGCTTATTCTTGGTTCAGGACATTTCTGGTATGAAACGAGTGACAGTTTCCTGTTCTTATTGGTTTTATGCGTCCATCAACGGACAGACTAGATAGCGTGTATGACGTTTTGATGCCTCCCTGCCTTCTCTTGGTCATTCTTCACGGATCCGGGGTTATTGACAACCGGAATCCGCCCTAGCGCGTCGGAAGATAAGGTAACGGGTCCACCGGGTTACCGTTTCGCCGTATCTCGAAGTGGAGTTTGTTGCCATCCGTGCCGCTACTTCCCAGTTCGGCGATGGTCTGGCCCTGCTTCACACTTTCCCCTTCCGCTACCAGTATGCGCCTGTTGTGGGCATATGCACTCAGGTAGTGCTCATTGTGGTTGATGATAATCAGGTTCCCGTACCCGAGCAGGCCGTTACCGGCGTAAACCACACTTCCGTCGGCGGCCGCCCTGACCGGGTCTCCGGAATTACCGGCAATATCAATGCCTTTGTTGACTTTCCCGGATGTTGAAAATTTTGCAATTACAGTGCCAACGTGCGGCCAGCGCCAGTTTATGTCAGAGACCGTCTGGCTCTGTTCCGACAAATCCACATTGCGGTCGGGCTTGCGGGTAACCGTTGGAGCCGGCTCGGGTTTTGGCGCCGGGGCCGGGGAGGAAGCGGGGGTTCGGGTGGACCCGGTGGGACGGGAAGCGGTCCTGGGCGCGTCGGCGGGAGCCCTTCCACGGAGGTCCAGACGGATGACCTGACCGGGGTGGATGGTATAGGGCGGCTCCATGCCATTGGCATTGCCCAGTTCCCGGTAATCGCGGCCATACCGCCAGGCAATGCTGTACAGGGTCTCACCTTTTTCAACCACATGACGCCCCCAGTAAACGGGGGGATTGTAGTCCCTGTCACCATAGATGGCGGAGGTATTACACCCCACCAGGGCCGTCGATGACAGGATCGCAAGCATCAGCAGAAGGAGGCCATGTCTCCATCCGGAGCGGGAACGCGGCCCCATACCCGGGCCCGGCTGACGCTGACTGCGGCTATAATTCACGGATATATTGATGTCGTTTTTATCTCAAAATTATCTTTTCAGCTTAGCACGTTTTGGCGAATGATCCCCTAAACCACTAATTTCTTGCATCTTTTGTAAACATGTCGGGGTTACCGGGAACCGCCAAGTGTTACCTGAGGAAACAAGTGACCCGCCGAAAAGGTAACACCCTTCGCACCCATACCGTGACCCACGGCACAGTCCTGGAAATCTGATGCCGCCAAATGCGGCAGTTCATCACGGGACTTAGGCCGGAGACGGCGCCTGCGATCTCCGACCAGCGACCCATTCGCCAAACAACACCAGGGCCAGGCCCATCAGGAGGGCCACTACCGCTACCGTAATCTGTGCCGGCTCGCCTGTCACCTCAGCATAACGCATCGGCGAGACGCTCACCTGCTCCAGGGGTACCTGATTTCCACTACTGTCAGCACGCCAGCTCACCACTTCCTGCCAGGGCCATACCCGGTTCAGGGCACCCACCATGAAACCGGTCAGTATCGCCAGCACCAGGTCGTGGGCCTTGCGCAGGGCCAGGCCCAGCAATCGCGCAAAGCTCAGCAGTCCCAGGACACAGCCCGCCATGAACAGGCCGACCAGCGCCAGGTCCAGCTCCCGGACCGCCGTCAGCACCGGGCCGTACATGCCCAGGATCAGAAGGATAAAACTGCCCGACAGTCCCGGCAGGATCATGGCGCAGATGGCCAGGGCGCCGGACAGGAAGAAGGCGGTCGCCCCCGGATTGACCTGGCCAGCGGAGAGGGTCGTCACCCACCATGCAAACGCGGCCCCCACCGCAATGGGAAGTACCTGCCACCACCGGCGCTCATTCATCTGCCCGAGAACATGCCAGACCGAGGCCACAATCAGCCCGAAGAAAAAGCTCCAGAGGGCAATGGGATAGGTTTCCAGTCCCCAAGTGATCAGGTTGGCCAGCGTGGCGATACTGGTGAGGATGCCGGCCAGCAGCGAGACCAGGAAACCACCATCGATTTCATGCCAGAAACGGCGCCAGTGCCCCCGGACCAGGGAGTGCAGGAAGGCCGATGGCACGGCGCCAATGGCCCCCAGCAGTCGGAAGTAGATGCCGGTGATAAAGGCTACGGTGCCGCCGGACACTCCCGGAACCACGTCCGCCGCCCCCATGGCAATACCCCTGATAAAGATCCCCGCGGTCTGCCGGATGCCACTCAACGAACCACCCCGCCCAGCAGCGGCACGAACCGCACCGGTTCCATTTCCTCGGTATGGAAGCTGTCACCGTCCCGGGTCACCTTCACCAGCACCTGCTGTTCCTCTCCTACCGGTGCCACCATGACACCGCCATCCGCAAGCTGATCCAGCAACTCCTCCGGCAGCACCCGGGGAGCCGCGGTCACCATAATGCCGTCGTAGGGTCCCCGGTCGGGCCAGCCCATGGGGCCATCCGCCAGCCGTAGCATCACATTGCGGTGTCTGAGCAGATGCATCCTCTCCCGGGCCCGGTCCTGCAGTGCCTTGATCCGCTCCACGCTATACACCTCGTCACACAGCCTGGCCAGGATGGCGGTCTGGTAGCCGGAGCCGGTGCCCAGCTCCAGCACCTTCTTCGGGCTCGCGCTCATCAGCACCTCGGTCATACGGGCAACAATGTAGGGCTGGGACAGGGTCTGGTTATTGCCGATGGGGAGTGCCGTGTCCTCGTAGGCCCGGTGTGACAATGCCTCGTCCACAAAGATATGCCGGGGCACCTCTTCCATCGCCCCCAGGACCCGTTCATCGCCGATGCCGGCTTCCCGCAGCCGCTGGATCAACCGCAGCCGGGTGCGGCGGGAGGTCATTCCGATTCCGTCAATAGCCACCATCAGTGTCCGGCCTCCACCCAGTGCCTCAGGGATGACAACGCATCATGCCTGGTCATGTCGATATGGACCGGAGTGATGGACACATAGTTCTCACGTATGGCGTGGAAATCGGTGCCGGGCCCGGCATCGGCCCCCTCGCCGGCGGCGCCGATCCAGTAACGTGCCTTGCCCCTGGGGCAGGTCATGGGGACGGCCCCTTCGGCCCGGCCACGGCGCCCCAACCGGGTCACCCGGAAACCGGCAATAGCGTCCCAGGGGACATCCGGTACGTTCACATTGAGGATGCAGCGGCTGCCCAGATCCGGCCAGTCCTCACGCTCCAGCAGTGTGCGCACCACCCGGGCAGCGGTCTCGTAGTGGAAGTGGCCCTCATTCACCAGGGACACGGCAATGGCCGGCAGGCCCAGGTGACGGCCCTCGGTGGCGGCCGCCACGGTGCCGGAATAGATGATGTCGTCGCCCAGGTTGGCATGGGTATTAATGCCGGAAACCACCCGGTCAAACGGTCTGTCGAACAGGCCATTCACCGCCAGGTGCACACAGTCGGTGGGGGTACCGTCCACCGAGCGGAAGCCGCCGGGATGCTGTTCCACGGTCAATGGACGGTTGAGGGTCAGCGAATTGCTGGCCCCGCTGTGATCACGGTCAGGCGCCACGACCTCCAGTTCCGCCAGCCCTTCCAGGCCGGCATGGAGGGCCACCAGCCCCGGGGAGTGCACCCCATCATCGTTCGACAGCAAGATACGCACGATTTCCAGTTTCTCCGAAAATGTTCCGGTGATGCCCGGCAAGGCACCCCTGAATAGAATAAGCCGCTCAGAATTCTAACGGATAAACGATGACATTTGTGTCATGGGAGGGTCATTCTGACAAATCGGTTACGAAAATTCCGCAGGTTCCTGCCCGTCGGACGACGACACCAGGGTCACCACCGACGACAGCAGGGTTGTAGCGTATTGTCCGGGTGACAGGGTAAACGACAGGTCCAGGCAGGGGCCCTCCTCCGCGTCAGACAAGGCCCAGTCCAGCCCGGATGGCCGTAACGCCAGCGCACGGCGCTCGGGGGCCATGCGGGTATCGGCAAACACCGCTTCCATCTCCGGGTAGCGGGCGACGACTTCCCGTTCCAGGGCGCCCTGAGCCCCCTGCGCCACGGTGCCGCCATCGCCCCATAGCGGACCGGTGGGGGCAGGGTCCGGCTCCCCGCCCAGCAAGTCCCGCCAGTTGCCCTGCAACACCCGTTCCGCCAGCACCTCGTTGAACAGCCAGGAACGGGCGGCGGAGAAATACAGACCTTCGCGATTGCCGGATGCCTTGCGGCCCCGACGCCGTCGACGGGCCGGCTTTTGTGACAGGGCCACCGCCCGCTCCAGGTTGCCGCCGTCATGGCCGAAACGCTGTAACCCGACATAGTTGGGGCAACCCTGGCGGGCCAGTGTATTGAGCCTTGGTGCCAGTTGCGCCGGATCTCCGGTCACCTCCCGCAGGCGGATCCGGAAGTGGTTGGCCTGATGCTCGCCCCGCCGTAGCTTGCGGTCCCGGCGGGCAACCGCCAGCACCGGCCAGTGTTGCTGTAGTGCCCGGATAAACGCCGGGTCACCGCCCTCAAGGCCGGGCCGTTGCACGCTGAACCACTGGCGGGTCACCGCGTGGCGGTCCTTGAGGCCACTGTAGCCAACGCCGCGATCGCCACATCCGGCCAGCTCTCCCAGCCGGTGCGCCACCCAGGGAGTATTGTCGCCGGTCTTCTCCAGGTAGAGCAGCAGGTGCTCCCCCTGCCCCGGCACGTCAATATCATCCTGCCCGTCCAGTTCATGGACCGGGCCGCCCACCTCCAACCGTTCGGTCACCCGGAAATCCTCCGGATGGACTTTCAGCCGGGCGCTTCCCAACGGCGCACCTTCAGGCCAGGGCCAGTCCAGCCGCCAGCGACTCATGAATTCTCGTCGTCCAGCAGGCAGACCGCCTGACAGGCGATACCTTCCCCGCGACCAGTGAAGCCCAGTTTCTCCGTGGTGGTGGCCTTGACACTGACACGGTCCATGGCTACCCCCAGGTCCTCGGCGATATGCTGGCGCATGGCGTCCACATGGGGAGCCATCTTCGGGGCCTGGGCGATAATGGTGCTGTCCACGTTGATCACCCGCAGCCCCCGGTCCGCCACCTGGCGACGCACTTCCCGCAGCAGCACGCGACTGTCGGCACCGGCCCATTCGGCACTGGTATCCGGGAACAGGTGGCCAATGTCGCCCAGGGCCGCTGCGCCAAGCAGTGCATCCGCGATGGCGTGGAGCAGCACATCACCATCGGAGTGGGCCTTGAGCCCCTTCTCGTGGGGGATGGGAACACCGCCAATGATCACCTGTGATCCTTCGCAGAACCCGTGGACATCGAAGCCCTGACCTATCCTCATGACACCTGCCTGTACCTGATAAAGGAGTTACCCGGCGTCCTGGCGGGCGAGTATGAACTCCGCCAGCGCCAGGTCCTCCGGAACGGTAATCTTGATATTGTCGGTGCGCCCGGTGACCACCCGCGGCTGCCAGCCGGCGAGCTCCATTGCCGACGCCTCGTCGGTAATAGTACCGGGATGCTCACGTACCCCGGTTTGCAGTGCCGACAACAGGTCGCCATAGCGGAACATCTGCGGGGTGAAGGCCCGCCACAGGCGGCGCCGATCCACGGTTTTCCCGATGCGGTCAGCATCCGTTTCCACCTGTTTGATGGTATCGGAAACCGGCGACGCCAGCAGACCGCCGACGGGGTCGTCCGCCAGTTCCGTCCTGAGTCGCGCCAGGTCCTCCCGGTGGATGCACGGTCGCGCCACATCATGAACCAGCACCCAGTCACGATCGCCCGCCCGACCGGAGAGGTGATGCAATGCACTGATCACCGAGTCGACCCGCTCGTCGCCGCCGGAACAGGTCTCAATGCGACGGTCCGAGGCGCTCCCACTGTCGGACCACCACTGGTCCTCTCCGTGAAGCGGCACCACGCACCCCGCCCAGGGGCCGGCTTCCAGCAGGCGGGACAGGGTCACGTCCAGCACGAATCGGCCGGAGACTGTCAGGTATTGCTTGGGAACGGAGGATTGCATGCGCTGGCCGATACCGGCGGCCGGCACCACAAGCCAGAAACGATGGGTATTCATAGACAACGGGAAGCTCTGGATTCAGGGCTCCACAACCAGGAAGAAGGTTTCATCATTGCGGATCAGTCCCAGGTCCTTGCGGGCCCGTTCCTCGACGGCGCCCTGGCCGGAGCCCAGGTTGCGAACCTCGGCGTAGAGGCGTTCGTTACGGGCGGCGAGCTTGGCGTTTTCCTGACGCTGCTCGGCAATGGTTTCGCTCAGGCCCCAGACCTGGGCATAACTGCCTTCCCCCACCCACAGGCGCACCTGCAGCAGGACAATCAGTATGACCATGATGGACCAGAGCACCTTCATCGCACAATTCCGTTATTCCATTTGCCCGGAGCGTAACTCGACGCCTTTGCCAGTGTGACATCGGGCTTTCGTGCGGGGAAAGCAACATGCGCTTCCCTGCCGATACTTCCCTGCCCTGAGTCACAAAACCGCCGGCTGAGCGAACAACCGGCGGCAGCAAGAGTCTAGCCTAATTAACGCCGCTATGCACTAACCGGGGCCTCCGGTGGCTGATCGACTAGCCCTGGCCCTTGATCTCGGACAGGCCACGGTAAGGTGCCTTGCCATCCAGCGCTTCCTCAATACGGAGCAACTGGTTGTACTTGGCAACCCGGTCGGAACGGCACAGGGAGCCGGTCTTGATCTGGCCGGCACAGGTGGCCACCGCCAGGTCGGCGATGGTGGTGTCCTCGGTTTCACCGGAACGGTGGGAAATCACCGCCGTATAACCGGCGGCCTGGGCCATCTTGATGGCATCCAGTGTCTCGGACAGGCTGCCGATCTGGTTGAACTTGATCAGGATGGAGTTGCCAACGCCCTTCTCGATGCCTTCCTTCAGGATGCGGGTGTTGGTCACGAACAGGTCATCACCCACCAGTTGCACCTTGCTGCCCAGCTTGTCGGTGAGGACCTTCCAGCCATCCCAGTCACTCTCATCCATGCCGTCTTCAATGGAGACAATGGGGAAACGCTCGCACAGGCCCGCCAGGTAATCCGCGAAACCGGCGGAGTCGAAACTCTTGCCTTCGCCGGAGAGCTGGTACTGGCCATCCCGGTAGAACTCGGAGGAAGCGCAGTCCAGGGCCAGGGTCACGTCGGTGCCCAGCTTGTAACCGGCGGCCTCGACGGCCTCCTGGATGGCGGCCAGGGCCGCTTCGTTGGACGGCAGGTTGGGGGCGAAACCACCCTCGTCACCAACCGCAGTGTTCAGGCCCTGGTTCTTCAGCACTTTCTTCAGGCTGTGGAAGATCTCGGCGCCCACGCGCAGGGCCTCGACAAAGCTCTTGGCGGCAACCGGCTGCACCATGAATTCCTGGATATCCACGTTGTTGTCGGCATGCTCACCGCCATTGAGGATATTCATCATCGGTACCGGCATGGAGTACTGACCGGCAGTGCCGTTCACATCGGCAATGTGCTCGTACAGGGGCTTGCCCAGGGACGCTGCCGCCGCCTTGGCCGCCGCCAGGGACACCGCCAGGATAGCGTTGGCGCCCAGGTTGGCCTTGTTGTCGGTACCGTCCAGGTCGATCATGATCTGGTCCAGCGCCCGCTGATCCGCCGCGTCCTTGCCGACCAGGGCATTACGGATTTCACCCTTGACCGCGGCGACCGCCTTGGTAACACCCTTGCCCAGATAACGACCCTTATCCTGATCGCGGAGTTCCAGCGCTTCCCGGGAGCCGGTGGAGGCCCCTGACGGTGCACAGGCCCGTCCGAGGGTTCCATCCTCAAGGATCACGTCGGCTTCCACCGTCGGATTGCCGCGGGAATCCAGGACCTCCCGGCCCTTGATATCAGCGATTTTGGTCATGCTTTTCACTCTCCGGATAATGTTCAGATCAACGTATCAAAATCGAAAATCATGGCCTTGCCCGCAGGCAACCTCAGGCCGTATCGAGGGGTTCAAAACCTTTTACCAGCTCGTCCATGGCCTTCACACGTTTCAGGAACGGCTCCAGCTGGCTCAGCCGCAGGGCACAGGGGCCGTCGCACAGGGCCTTGTCCGGGTCCGGGTGGGCTTCCAGGAACAGGCCGGCCAGGCCTTGGGACATACCGGCCATAGCCAGGTCCACCACCTGGGCGCGGCGCCCGCCAGCGGAATCCGCCCGGCCACCGGGCATCTGCAGGGCGTGGGTGACATCGAAGAATACCGGCACACCCAGCTCCTTCATCTGCCCGAACCCCAGCATGTCCACCACCAGGTTGTTGTAGCCGAAGCTGGTGCCCCGCTCGCAGAGGATGACCCGGTCGTTGCCGGCCTCCCCGCACTTGTTGATGATGTGGGCCATCTCACGGGGCGCGAGGAACTGCCCCTTCTTGATATTGATGACCGCGCCGGTCTTCGCCATGGCCACCACCAGGTCGGTCTGGCGACTCAGGAAGGCCGGTAGCTGGATGATGTCGCACACCTCGGCGGCGGGTTCGGCCTGCCAGGGCTCATGGACATCGGAAATAATGGGGACCTGATATTTCGCCTTGATGTCCGCCAGCCATTGCAGGCCCTGCTCAAGCCCGGGGCCACGGAAGGAGTTGATGGAGGACCGGTTGGCCTTGTCGAAGGAGGCCTTGAAGACGTAAGGGATGCCGAGGCGACGGGTAATGTCCACGTAGGCCTCCGCCACCTCGAAGGCCAGGTCCCGGGACTCCAGCACATTCATACCGCCGAACAGTACGAACGGCTGGTCATTGGCGATGGTGAGATCGGCGACCGAGACGGTGTTCTGTGCCATGGCTGTGTGTCCTTGAGTGCGCCCGGGCCGTTATCGTCCGGTGTTATTGAGAGCCGCTTCCACGAATCCGGTGAACAGCGGGTGTCCGTCACGGGGGGTGGAGGTGAACTCCGGGTGGAACTGACAGGCGACGAACCAGGGATGGTCCGGCACTTCCACCACTTCCACCAGTTTGCCGTCGGTGGACCGGCCCGAGACCCGAAGGCCGGCCTGTTCCAGTTGCGGCACGAAATGGTTGTTGACCTCGTAGCGATGCCGGTGGCGCTCGCGGATGATCTTTCTGCCGTAGCACTGGCCGATGGTGGAGTCCTCGGTGACCACACAGTCCTGGGCGCCCAGGCGCATGGTGCCGCCAATGTCGGATTCCTCGGTACGCTCCTCGCGGTTGCCACTGGCATCCAGCCATTCGGTGATCAGGCCCACCACCGGAGCCGGGGAATTCTCGCGGAACTCGCTGGAATGGGCTCCTTCCAGGCCGGCCACGTTACGGGCGTATTCGATCACCGCCACCTGCATGCCCAGACAGATGCCCAGGTAGGGCACCTTGTTCTCGCGCGCATACTTTACGGTGGTAATCTTGCCTTCCACACCACGCTCGCCGAATCCGCCCGGTACCAGGATCGCGTCCACCTTCTCCAGGACGCCGGTACCATTGCGCTCAATGTCCTCGGAGTCGATGTACTCGATGTTGACCTTGGTGCGGGTCTTGATGCCGGCGTGGAGCAGCGATTCGATCAGCGACTTGTAGGCGTCCAGCAGCTCCATGTACTTGCCCACCATGGCAATGGTGACTTCCTGCTGCGGATTGGTCAGGGCGTCCACCACCGCGTCCCACTCGCTGAGGTCCACGTCACCGGCCTTGAGGTTGAAGCGCTCGATGATCAGTTGGTCCAGACCAAACCCGTGGAGCATGCGGGGAATGGAGTAGATGGAACGGGCGTCCTCCAGCGGGATAACCGCACGCTCCTCGACGTTGGTGAACAGGGCAATCTTGCGGCGGGAACCAGCATCCACCTCGTGCTCGGAACGGCACAGCAGGATATCCGGTTGCAGGCCAATGGAGCGCATTTCCTTCACGGAGTGCTGGGTGGGCTTGGTCTTGATCTCGCCGGCGGTGGCAATGTACGGCACCAGGGTCAGGTGCATGAATAGCGCCCGCTGCGGACCCACTTCCACCTTGAGCTGGCGGCAGGCCTCCAGGAACGGCAGCGACTCGATATCACCCACGGTGCCGCCGATTTCCACCAGGGCCACATCCACCCCGGCGGCGCCTTCCACCACACGACGCTTGATCTCGTCGGTAATGTGCGGGATTACCTGCACGGTACCGCCCAGGTAATCACCCCGGCGTTCCTTGCGAATCACTTCTTCGTAGACCCGGCCGGTGGTGAAGTTATTGCGACGGGTCATGGGAGTGCGGATAAACCGCTCGTAGTGGCCGAGGTCCAGGTCGGTTTCTGCACCGTCTTCGGTCACGAAGACCTCACCGTGCTGGAACGGGCTCATGGTGCCCGGGTCCACATTGATATAGGGGTCCAGCTTGAGAATGGTGACCTTAAGGCCCCGTGCTTCCAGGATGGCCGCCAGGGAGGCAGACGCGATCCCTTTCCCCAATGAGGACACAACACCGCCGGTGACGAAAATATAACGCGTCATGCAGATTCCGTGATTGTCAGGTTCAGTAAAGGAGGGAGATTGTCATCTCAAGATGGGACGCCAGATTACCAGAAAGCCCCCCGGCGCTCAATCCGAACCCGCCGTAAAAGTTGCTCCTGACAGCCTGGGCCGCGCCGCTACTCCCGCCGTATCTCCAGCCACCCGCCATTCCCGGGGTGCGGTCCCGCCAGTCCCGGCTCGCACCACAGGTCCGCGACAGCCACCAACTCGTCGTTTCCCCGGAACACCAGAGGCAGCTGGTCCCGCTCCCAGGGGGGAACCTGCTGCTCCTGGAGCCATTTCTTTAGTGACCGGGTCGGCCCGTCCGGCCTCGGCCTGAAGCGTTCACCGCCCCGGCGGTGACGAAGATGCAGTTCCGGCATCGACCCACTGCCCTCCGCCGGGTGCAGGTAGAGCCGGAACACCCCGTCCTGTAGGGTCCGACCGGCCGCCAGTGACTGCTCTGCCGCAAGCGGCGCCGGTGACCGGGACACCCGGTAAATATGGTCCTGAAACCGTCTCAGGGCAAATTCACCGGCCAGTATCTCGGGACGGGCATGGTCCCGGGCTTCCGTCAGGTCGCGGATCTCATGATCGCCCAGGGACCGGTCCAGATCCTCACCCAGCCACCATTGCAGCAGGTTGCGCCGGGCTGCCATGGGCAAGGCGCGAAACCCCGGCAGGTGGAGGCGGCCTGGTCCGGCCTGCAACTGGTGGAAGTGGGTTTCCGCGAGCATGGTCGCCAGTTCGGCGGATTCCCCGCAGGCCCGGGCGGTGGCCAGTAGCCGTCGCTCCAGACTGGGCCAGCGCTGTCGAAGGTCCGGCAGCACCCGCTGGCGCAGGAAGTTGCGATCAAACCCCTCATCGGTATTGGTGGGGTCCTCCACCCAGGACCACCCCGCCCGTTGGGCCAGCTGCCTGAGCCACGACCGGGGCATCTGAAGCCACGGCCGCACCAGCATTCCCTGGTCGAGGGGCCGCTTCATCGGCATACCCGCAAGCCCGTGCACACCGGTGCCACGCAGGAACCGGAACAGCAGGGTCTCCACCTGATCGTCAGCATGGTGGGCCATCAGCAGGACATCACCGGCGTCCAGCCGTTCCGAGAAGACCTGGTAACGGGCGTTGCGCGCAGCGGTTTCGATACTGCCCCCGCCTGCGTCCACCTGGACAGGAACCACCTCCAGGGGTACGGCCAGTTGCTCACAGGTCCGCTGGCACAGGGCCTCGAAGGCAACCGCGTCCGGCTGTAGCTGGTGGTTGACGTGGATGGCGGAAAAGCCGGCGGGGTGGTGTTCAAACACCCGGTGGGCGAGGTGGAGCAGGACCACGGAGTCCAGGCCGCCGGACAGGGCGACCCGGACGTGGCCGGTGACGGCCAGCGCCTCCAGGGGTGCCAGCAACTCCGGAAGGAAGGTGTCGGGGGGCGGGTTACCGCCCCGTGTCATAGCGGGTCAGGCGCTCGTAGCGCCGGGCCACCAGCTCGTCCTGGCTGAGGTTGCCCATTTCATGCATCCCCTTGAGCAGTTCTTCCTTGAGGTTGTCAGCCATTTCCTGGGGGTTGCGGTGAGCGCCACCCAGGGGTTCCCTGATCACGGTATCCGCCACACCGAGTTCCTTGAGACGATTGGCGGTCACTCCCATGGCCTCGGCGGCCTGGGAAGCGTGATCCGCACTCTTCCAGAGGATGGAGGCGCACCCCTCGGGAGAGATAACCGCATAGGTGGAGTACTGCAGCATGTACAGGTGATCGCAGACACCGATGGCCAGGGCGCCACCGGAGCCGCCCTCGCCCACCACGGTGGAGAGGATCGGGGTCTTCAGCCGGGACATCACCGCAAGATTGCGGGCAATGGCTTCGCTCTGGCCCCGCTCCTCGGCGCCAATGCCCGGATAGGCACCCGGCGTGTCGATAAAGGTGAGCACCGGCATGCGGAAGCGCTCGGCCATTTCCATCAGGCGCAGGGCCTTGCGGTAGCCCTCGGGGCGCGGCATACCGAAGTTTCGACGCACCTTGTCACGCACTTCACGCCCCTTCTGGTGGCCGATCACCATTACCGGTTTGCCATCCAGCCGGGCGGTACCACCAACAATGGCCTGGTCATCGGCATAGGCCCGGTCGCCGTGCAGCTCATCGAAGTCCTCGAACACCATGTCAACGTAGTCGAGGGTGTACGGCCGACGGGGGTGCCGGGCCAGGCGGGCAACGTCCCAGGCTTTCAGATCGGAAAAGATGCTCTCGGTGAGGCTTATACTCTTGTTCCGGAGCCGGCTGATCTCGTCGGTAATGTTGATTTCTGTATCGTTGCCAACCAGTCGCAATTCTTCGATCTTGGCTTCCAGGTCGGCAATGGGCTGTTCGAAGTCCAGGTAGTTAGGGTTCATGGTGTTCCATCAACTTGTCTTTGTTCAGCGCAACAATCAGAGGCGCTGGAGATTCAGGATTTGCCTAAAGATACCAATGCAAGGCCATGTAAAAAAGCGGACCTTAGTCTGATTGTTCTTAATGTGAATCAACACCATCAATCATAGACCAGTTCCACCTGGTTATCGCCCACCAGGTATTTCAGCTCGTAGAGCAGCTTGTCGTCCGGCTGTACCCGCCAGGTTTCCCCCAGCTCGATACGGGTACTGGCGCCGTCTCCCACGTACTCGATCCACACCGGACTGCCCTGGCTGCGGAACGGCCGCAGGGTATTGTCCAGCTTGTCGAGCAGACCGTTGTGCAACTGCTTCGCTTCCAGCTTCAGCTGCAACCCCCGGCTGAAGGACTGCCGGGCGGTGGCCACATCCATCACCGAACTGACCCGCATCTTCATCTGGCCGGAGTAGTCGTCGTGACTCACCTGCCCTTCCAGTACGATCACCTGGTCCGACTGCAGCAGCTCCCGGTTGGCATTGAAGGCCTCGGAGAACAGCGTCGCCTCGATACGACCGCTGCGATCGTCGAGGGTGACAAAGCACATGGTGGAGCCGGTACGGGTCTTCATGGTGCGCTGGGCGACAATCAGTCCCGCCACCCGCTGGGGCGACCGCGACGGCTGCAGGTCAGAGATGGACGAGCGCACGAAACGACGCACCTCCTTCTCGTATTCATCGAACGGATGCCCGGTCAGGTACAGACCCAGGGTGTCCTTCTCGCCTTTCAGGCGCTCCTTCTCCGGCCACTCCCGTACATGGGCCACGTCCGCGAAGGGATCAACGCCCTCGTCACCGCCCAGGATATCGCCGAACATGTCAGTCATACCCACGGATTCATTGCGCGACTGCTGGCCTGCCTGCTGGATGGCCTTGTCGATACTGGCCATCAGTTGCGCCCGGCCCGGCCCCAGCTTGTCCACGGCCCCGGCCCGGATCAGCGCTTCCAGGGCCCGCTTGTTGACCTTCTTCAGGTCCACCCGGCAGCAGAAATCGAACAGGTCCTCGTAGGCGCCACCGTCCTGTCGGGCCTCCACGATGCTCTGGATGGGGCCTTCGCCCAGCCCCTTGATGGCGCCGAGACCGTAGACGATCTGACCCTCGTCGTTCACCGTGAAGGTGTACTCGGAGGTGCTGACATCCGGCAGCACCAGGTCCAGCCCCATGGCCCGGCATTCCTCCACCAGGGTCACTACCTTGTCGGTGTTCTGCATATCGGCGGTGAGCACCGCCGCCATGAACTCCGCCGGGTAATGGGCCTTCAGCCACAGGGTCTGGTAGGACACCAGGGCGTAGGCCGCCGAGTGGGACTTGTTGAAGCCGTAGCCGGCGAACTTTTCCACCAGGTCGAAGATGTTCTCCGCCAGGGTCTTGTCGATGCCATTATTGGCACAGCCCTCCAGGAAGATGGCCTTCTGCTTGGCCATCTCCTCCGGTTTCTTCTTGCCCATGGCCCGGCGCAGCATGTCCGCGCCACCCAGGGTGTAGCCGGCCATCACCTGAGCGATCTGCATGACCTGCTCCTGGTACAGGATGACCCCGTAGGTGGGCTCAAGTACCGGTTTCAGGCCCTCGTACTGGTAATCGGGGTGCGGGAAGGACATGGGCTGGCGACCGTGCTTCCGGTCGATGAAGTCGTCCACCATGCCGGATTGCAACGGGCCCGGACGGAACAGGGCCACCAGGGCGATCATATCCTCCAGGGAGTCCGGCTGCAGGCGGCGGATCAGGTCCTTCATGCCCCGGGATTCCAGCTGGAACACGGCGGTGGTTTCCGCCTTCTTGAGCATGTCGAAGGAGGGTACGTCATCCAGCGGGATGTCGTTGATATCCAGCTCCGCCTCGCCCCGCTTCTGCCGGCGGGGATTGATCATCTTCAGGGCCCAGTCGATGATGGTCAGGGTCCGCAGCCCCAGGAAGTCGAACTTCACCAGGCCGGCATCTTCCACGTCCCCCTTGTCGAACTGGGTAACCAGGCTGCCGCCCTCGTCATCACAATACAGCGGCGAGAAATCGGTGATCTTGGTGGGCGCGATCACCACACCCCCGGCGTGCTTGCCGGCATTCCGGCACACCCCTTCGAGCTTCAGGGCCATCTCCCAGATTTCCTGGGCTTCCTCGTCCTGCTCTAGGAAGTCCCGTAACTGCTCTTCCTGCTCCAGCGCCTTCTCCAGGGTCATGCCCGGCTCGAAGGGAATCATCTTGGAGAGCCGGTCCGCCAGACCGTAGGACTTGCCCTGCACCCGGGCCACGTCACGCACCACCGCCTTGGCGGCCATGGTACCGAAGGTGATGATCTGGGACACCGCCTCGCGACCGTACTTCTCCGCCACATAGTCAATGACCCGGTCACGGCCCTCCATGCAAAAGTCCACGTCGAAGTCGGGCATGGAGACCCGTTCCGGGTTGAGGAAGCGCTCGAACAGCAGGTCGTACTGCAGCGGGTCCAGGTCGGTGATGAGCTGGGCGTAGGCCACCAGGGAGCCGGCACCGGAACCCCGACCCGGGCCTACCGGCACACCGTTGTTCTTGGCCCACTTGATGAAGTCCATCACGATCAGGAAGTAGCCGGGGAACCCCATCTGGATGATGATATCCAGCTCAAAGTTCAGGCGTTTGAAGTACGCCGCCCGCCGCTCTTCGTAGTCCGGGTCGTCCGGGTTGAGGATGGTTTTCAGTCGTTCTTCCAGGCCCTCCTCGGACACCTTGCGGAAGAAGTCATCCATGGTCATGCCATCGGGGATGGGATAGTTGGGCAGGAAGTACTCACCCATTCGCACCGGCACGCTGCAGCGGCGGGCGATTTCCACGGTGTTCTCAATGGCTTCGGGAATGTCCTCGAACAGCTCGACCATCTCCTCCGCACTGCGCAGGTACTGCTGGTCGCTGAAACGGCGCTCCCGGCGCGGGTCCGCCAGGGTGCGACTCTCGCCGATGCAGACCCGGGCCTCATGGGCCTCGAAGTCCTCCGCTTCCAGGAAGTGGACATCGTTGGTGGCCACCACCGGGCAACCGAGTTCCGCCGCCAGTTCCACACTGGCGTGGAGGCAGTCCTCGTCACCGGCACGACCGGTGCGCTGCAACTCCAGGTAATAACTGTCGGGATAGAGTTCCAGCCAGTAGCGCAGGCGATCCCGGGCCAGGTCGGTCTTGCCGGCCAGCAGGGCCCTGCCCACGTCACCCAGTTTGGCGCCGGACAGGGCGATCAACCCCTCGCGGCGCGATTCCAGCCACGCCCGGGTAATAATGGGCTTGCCGTAGCGCTGACCTTCGGTGTAGCCGAGGGAGATGATTTCCGTCAGGTTCAGGTAACCGTCCTGGTTACGGGCCAGCAACGTAATACGGAACGGGTTATCCGGTTCATCCGGGTTTTCCAGCCACAGATCGGCTCCCGGAAGGGGCTTGACCCCCGCCCCCATGGCCGCCTTGTAGAAACGCACCAAGGAGCACATATTGGACTGCTCGGTGAGCCCCACCGCGGGCATGCCCAGCTCCTTCACCCGGTTGATCAGTGGCTTGACCCGGATCAGGCCGTCCACCATGGAATACTCGGAGTGGACGCGGAGGTGGACAAAATTCTGACTCATAAGATCTCGTGTTCCCGGTGTGCAATCTGGTTATCGGATTCTAACGCAAAGGGAGGTATCAGTCCCGCCCGATACGGGCCAGCAGCCCGTCCTCAGTCTGTGCCCCGAGCAGGGTGTCACGCAGCTCACCGTCAGGGTCCACCAGGAAGGTGGCAGGCAGCCCCTGGGGCATGTCCCAGCCCAGGGCGGGGGCCGGGTTGTCGGCCAGCATGGTGAAGTCGATCCCCATGCGCTGGCCCAGCTCCAGCAACTCCGCCCCGGTGACACCATCAAAGTTCACCGCCAGCACGGTCACGCCTTCACGGGCGTCCACGGCGTTAAGTTCGGGAATTTCCTCCAGGCAGGGCTTACACCACTCCGCCCAGTAGTTGACCAATACCCAGTCGCCCCGCAGCGACGCCCAGCCCAGGGACTCCCCGCTTGCCATCGCCAGGGTTGGACTGGCATCTCCGGCGTCTGCGGATGTCGATGGGTCACTGCAGGCAGTCAGCAGGACCATGGCGGACAAAAGGATACAGAGAACAGGGTACTTCCCCATCACACCTCCTGATAGACTTGGCAGCCCTGATCGTACACTTCCCAGGTAATCATTGGCAGAGAACCAGAACCCGATATGGCTGATAACACATTACTTGACCATACCCGCATCTATCACAACCCCCGTTGCTCCAAGTCCCGGCAGACCCTGGCTCTGATGGAGGGAAACGGCCTCGCACCGGAGGTGGTGAAATACCTGGATACGCCGCCCTCGCCTGAGGAACTGGCCGCCCTGGTGAAGGCCCTGGGCTGCTCGGTGCGGGACATCATCCGGGTAAAGGAAAAGGAATACAAGGAACTGGGCCTGGATAACCCCGACCTCTCCGACGACCAGTTGCTGGCGGCCCTGAGCGCCAACCCCAGACTGATCGAGCGTCCTATTGTGACCCATGATGGCAGGGCCACCATGGGGCGGCCGCCCGAGAACGTGTTGGCACTGATCTGACCTTTTCCCAGTTACCAGACGGCCAGGAACCGGAGCCTCCCATGTCCAATGCACAACCGGAGCAGCCCTACGTGCTGGTCCTCTACTACAGCCGCACCGGCCAGACCGCGACCCTGGCCCAACAGATCGCCCGGGGCATTGCACGGGTCGGGGGTATCGAGGCAAGGATCCGTGCGGTGCCACCGGTGTCCCCGGATACCGAGGCCTCCCAGCCGGCAGTGCCGGACGAGGGCGCCCCCTGGGCCACCCGCGACGACCTGGCCAACTGTGCGGGCCTGGCCATCGGCAGCCCCACCCGCTTTGGCAATATGGCGGCGCCGCTCAAGTATTTCCTGGATGGCACCGGTGACCTGTGGGTGAGTGGCACCCTCGCCGGCCGGCCCGCCGGGGCCTTCACGTCTACCGGCAGTCTTCACGGCGGCCAGGAGTCCACCCTGCTGACCATGATGATGCCCCTGCTGCACCACGGCATGGTGCTGTGCGGGGTGCCCTACAGCGAACAGGCCCTGTCGGCCACCACCTCCGGCGGCACGCCCTACGGCCCGTCACACTGGGCGGGCACCGACACCCGGCATGCGGTCAGTGACCATGAGAAGACCATCTGCCAGACCTTCGGCGAGCGACTGGCCCGACTGGCCCTGAAACTCGCGGATTAAGCCGCTGGAACCAACCACCTGCTACCCTGTCAGGAAACACCATGCTGTATTCTGAAAACGCGAAGAAAACCCGTGGCATCGCCGCCACACTGTATACCCTGTTCCTCGCCCTGCTGGTGGTCACCACCTTCTGGCCTGACCAGGTGGAGGACGTATCGGTGGTACTGATGCTGTCGGTCAAACTCCTGCCATTGCTACCTTTTGCGCTGGTGGTGTTTCGGGGGCACAACCGGGGCTATATCTGGATGAGCTTCGTGCTGATCTTCTACTTCACCCAGGCCGTGGTCACCGCCTGGCTGAGCGAGGGGAAGCCAATGCCGGTTCTGATGGCGGTGCTCAGTGTTTCGCTGTTTACTGTTGCCATGGTTCACCTTAAGGTGAATCGGCCCTGATCGCACACACGAGGTAGTCAATGTCCGAGACCCTGGCCCGCGAGACCCGCCCGGAGCACACCCTCACCCTGAGGGAACTGTGCAACGCCCTGGCGGACACCGGTGAAGTCAGCCGCGAGGATGCCGAACGGGTGCTGGCAGCCAACCTGGGCGCGAGTGCCGAGGCCCGGCATCCGCTGGAGGTCATCGCCATTGCCCGGCTCACCAGCCAGAAGGATCATCGGGCCCTGGACCTGGAACGCCTTACCCGCTGGCTGGCGGAGTGGTCACAACAGCCTTACTACCATATCGATCCCCTGAAGATTGACACCCCGGCCATTGCCCGGGCGATGTCTTATGCCTTTGCCCAGCGCCACCATATCCTGGCGGTGGAAGTCACCGATCAGGAAGCGGTCATTGCCAGCGCCGAACCCTTCAAGAGCGACTGGGAAGCCAACCTCCGCCATGTCTTGCAGCGCCCCCTGAAGCGGGTAGTGGCCAACCCGGAATCCATCCGCCGCTACACGGTGGAGTTCTACCAACTGGCCAATTCCGTCAGCAAGGCCGGTGGCCAGCAGGGTAGCGCCGCCGGCAACCTGCACAACTTCGAGCAACTGCTGGACATTGGCCAGGGAACCAGTCACGACGCCAATGACCAGCACGTGGTGAAGATCGTCGACTGGTTGCTGCAATACGCCTTCGACCAGCGGGCCAGCGACATTCACATCGAACCCCGGCGGGACCTGACCCGGGTGCGCTTCCGCATTGACGGGGTGCTGCATAATGTCTACGAGTTTCCGGAACAGGTGGGCGTGGCGGTCACCAGCCGCCTGAAGATCCTGGGGCGCCTGAACGTGGCAGAGAAACGCCGGCCCCAGGACGGTCGCATCAAGACCCGCAAGCCCGACAACAGCGAGGTGGAACTGCGCCTGGCCACCATGCCCACCGCCTTTGGCGAGAAGATGGTGCTGCGGATCTTCGACCCGGAAGTGCTGCTCAAGACCTTCGAACAACTGGGCTTCTCCGGCGAAGACCGGGAACGCTGGCACGAGATGACCAGCCGCCCCCACGGCATCGTACTGGTGACCGGCCCCACCGGCTCCGGCAAGACCACCACGCTCTACTCCACCCTGAAGACACTGGCGTCCCCGGACCAGAACATCTGCACTATCGAGGACCCCATCGAGATGGTGGAGCCGGCCTTCAACCAGATGCAGGTACAGCACAATATCGAACTGACCTTCGCCTCCGGCGTCCGGGCCCTGCTGCGCCAGGACCCGGACATCATCATGATCGGTGAGATCCGCGACCTGGAAACCGCCGAAATGGCGGTGCAGGCGGCCCTTACCGGCCACCTGGTGCTTTCCACCCTGCACACCAACGACGCTCCCAGCGCCTTTACGCGCCTGCTGGAACTGGGCATACCGCCCTACCTGATCCGCGCCACGGTCATCGGCGCCATGGCCCAGCGCCTGGTCCGGCTGCTGTGCCCCCACTGCAAGAAGCCGGCACCGCTGGAAGACGAAGCCTGGACCACCCTGACCCGCCCGTGGAAGGCCCCCATGCCAAAGCAGGTCTACCAGCCCGTCGGTTGCCTGGAATGCCGGGACACCGGCTACCTGGGCCGCGCCGGCGTCTACGAGATCCTGGGCCTGTCCCGTACCATCGCCGGGCAGATCAATGACCGCTGCGAGCTGGAGCAACTGCGCCTGGACGCCTACAAGGATGGCATGAAGTCACTGCGACTGAGTGGCGCCCAGAAGGTGGCCGCCGGGCAGACCACCATCGAGGAGGTGCTGCGGGTGACGCCCGAGAGTCAGCGGTAATCGCCAGGCGGGAATGACCTCCGAGCGTTCAGGCCCCGGGCCGCAACCCACACTGCTCCAGCTGCCGCTGCCAGAGTTCAATATGCCGCTGCTGGCTGGCGTCCAGCTCGGCCCATAGCGAATCACCGTCCAGCCTCAGGTAGCGCTCATACCATGGCCGGAAGCTGTCCGGCATGACCGACTGCTGCCGTTCCGCCAAGCGCGCCAATGGGCGAATGATGTCATCGCGGCCCCGGCGCACCTGCGCGAGATAGGGCTGCACCCGCTCGACAAACACGCTGAAGAACATCCCCTGGACAATGTCCGACTGGTTGTTGGGCTTGCCGTCCAGGCACAGGGGGCGCCCCTGAAGACGGGACTCGATGACGTCGCTGGCGTCGTCCAGGCGGGTGGTCAGCAGGCGGGCGCTGAGGATCAACTGGCCGGCGGCCTGGTGGGCCTGCCATTGCTGGTGGATGGCCCCCAACGGCTCCAGGTCAACGTCGGTATTACCTTGCAGCAGGGGCATCAGCATGGTGTTCAGGGTTTTCAGGTCCGTCGCCAGGTTGGTGATCCCGGTTTCCGGTGCCAGGGGATAAGGCCCTTCGGTGCGGGTGAACAGGCCCTCCACCTCCTCCACGCCCCAGGTGGCGTTCCATACCGCGATGGGCAGTGACCCCCGCTTGCTCTCCACCGCCTGCGCCACCTCGTCCCGCAGGGTGTCGTCGGCAATCTCCGGCAGGCAGTCGCCGGCGGTTTCGATGAACCGGACCTCATAGCGCAGGCGGTTGGCGGGCTGCATGACCCGCCCCAGCACTGAGGCCCGCTCCCCGGCCACCACCTGCAGCTCACAGCCGAACAGGGACAGGAAATCCAGCATGCCCAGCTCTACCCCAGGCATGTCCAGGACCCGGTCACGGCGCCTGGGCAATGGGTCGGTAGCGGGAATGGGGGAGAGTTCGTAAGATTGGTCCAGTACGCGGGCGGTCCTCTCCACGTACTCGTCCATCATGGATTCCGGGGCACCGAACGGGTTGCAGCCCGCCAGTGTCAGGAGGGCCAGGAGCAGAACCAGACTCCGGATAAACCGTTGCTGGTTCCTAGTGATGGGGTAGCAGCAATCCATCAACCTCACAGAAATCCCGGGCCACGGGGCGCGCCACTGTCTCCGGCAGGTCCCCGTCCCGGACCAGCCAGCAGGTCTGAAGCCCGGCGGCCTCGGCGGCTTCCAGCTCCGCCTCCACATCAGACAGGAACAGCACAGTTGCCGGCTCAACGCCCAGCTGGTCAACAATGTTGTGGTAGGAGGTCGCTTCCTTCTTGCCACCAACGTTGGTATCGAAGTAGCCGCTGAAGAAGGGGGTCAGGTCACCCTCGTTGGAAAACCCGAAAATCAGCTTCTGCGCCTTGACCGACCCGGACGAATACACATACAGGCGGAGGCCCCGGTCATGCCAGAAGCGGAGGTATTCGGCGGCATCCGGATAGACATGGCCATCAAAATCGCCATGCTGGTAGCCCTGCTCCCACAGCATGCCCTGCAGGGTCTTCAGGCTGGTTTCCTTGCGATCCCCGTCAATCCACTGCTCCAGGGTGCGGACCAGGCCGTCGATATCATCACGCTCGCAACCGGACACCCGGGCCACCTCGTCAAGCTGCTCCCCCACGGCTGGATCCTCGTGCTGCCAGTCGCGGACGAACTCACCCATATGTTCACGGGCGTAGGGAAACAGCACCTCATGCACAAAGGCAATGGAGCTGGTGGTGCCCTCGATGTCGGTCAGGATCACGCGAATCATCATGCGGCTCCGGCAAGACGCTCATAACGGGGCAGACGATTGGCAATGTCTTCCCCGGTAAATTCCGCCACCCATCCTTCCGGGTTGGTAAACAGCCGGATGCAGGTGAATTCCGGTTCGGGGCCCATATCAAACCAGTGGCGGGTGCCATGGGGCACGCTGATCAGGTCGTTCCTGCGGCAAAGCACGGCATAGACCCGGTCGCCCAGGTGAAGGTAGAAAAGCCCCTGCCCCCGCACGAAGAAACGCACCTCGTCCTCGCTGTGGGTGTGTTCATCCAGGAACTTCTGGCGGAAGGCTTCCTTCTGGGGGTTGTCCGCCGTCAGGCTGACCACATCGGCGGTGGCAAACCCACCTTCCCGCTTAAGGTGTTCCACCTCGTCGGTATAGGCCTCGAGGATATCGTCCTGGCTGGCATCGGCGGGCAATGCCCGGGTCGGCCAGCGCTCGAAGCGTATGCCCTGCTCGCCCAGCAGCCGGGCAATCTCAGCGGGATTCTCCACCACCTGCTCGGGGGTGTCCGGCTGGTTCTGGTGAAAGATGCTCAGCGTCGTCATCCGCGGACCCTCATGGTTTCAAGTTCACATTCAAACAGGAATTCAAACGCCTCCACATGGCGCAGGCATTCGTTCATGTCCCGGCCCCAGGTATAGAGGCCATGGCCCCGGATCAGGTAACCCGGCTGGCCGGGATTCTCCGACAGCCACTGCCCGGCCTCTGCCGCCAGGGCCGGAATGTCCTGGGTATTGGCAAACACCGGCACCACCACCTGGCCCTCGTGGGTATCGACGCCAGCGAAGGCCTTCTGCAACTCGTAGTCTTTCAGTATAAGGGCATCGCCCTCACTGACCAGCCGGCTCAGCACCGTGGCCTTCACCGAATGAGTATGCAGTACTGCGCCGATGTCCGGCCGGTCCCGATAGATCACGGTATGCAGCAGGGTTTCCGCCGATGGCCGGCTGTCGCTCTGGACCGGTGCACCGGCCAGGTCCACCACCATGACATCGGCCTCGGTCAACTGGCCCTTGTGGCGACCGGACACCGTAATGGCCACATGGCCATCGCCGATACGACTGGAATAATTGCTGCTGGTGGCCGGGGACCATCCCTGCTGGTACAGGAAAGCACCCGCCTCGCAGATTTCCCGGGCTGCCCGACTGTAGCGGGCAAGGTCAAAGGCGCTGGTCACTGGACTACCGGATTGCCTTCGGAATCGTTCCAGATCTTGCGGCCATCGGTATCCATCCTGCCGTTGGAGTCCCAGACCTCGCGATTGGTGGTGGCATCCTCCAGTTCGCCGTTATCATCCCACACCTCGCGGTCGGACGTGGCCTCCTCGACCTTGCCGTTGTCATTCCAGATGGCACGGCCCTGACAGCCGGCCAGTGCAATCGCCGCCAAAACCACTACAAACAGCTTTCTCATGCCACTCTCACCTCATTGGTCAATGACTATCGCGCCCCGTGTATTTCCCGGTTGCGCTGTTTCTGCTGATCACTCTTGCGCACCATGACGTAGACCGCACCGGTGCCACCATGATGCTTCTGGGCCGAATGAAAGGCCAGGACCTCGTCCAGCTCCGGCAGCCATCGGGCCAGGTAACTCTTGAGCTGGGCGATGCCGTCGGGATTACGCTCGCCCTTGCCGTGCAGGATGATCACCGAACGCAACCCATAGCGCACGCAATCCTTCACGAAACCGAACACCTCCCGCCGGGCCTCCTCCACCGTCATCCGGTGCAGGTCCAGGCGGGCCTCGATGGGGTACTGCCCCAGCCTGAGCTTGCGAAACACACCATGCTGGATACCGGGCCGTTGCCAGCTCAGGATGTCGTGGGCGGTCAGGGGGTCCACATCCGAGGCCGTCAGCGGATTGGCATCCCGGACCTGGGCATCAACGGCGGCCCGCTGACGTTCCAGGTGACCCGGCGTCAGTTCCTTCGGGGTGGACACCTCCGCCCGGTTCGGCCGCCGGATACGGCGGACATCTTTCATCTGTTCCAGGAACAGCAGTCGCTCATCTTTTGACGTCATGGTACTGGTTCAGGGTGAGCTCGATTCAACCGGCACTTTACCACCGGCCCTCCGGGGCATAAAGCGACAACGGACGATGATAAGCGGTTCAGCACCCTGGCTGGTTATAATACGACCAAAGGCCGACGCTGAAACGTCACATATTGGGTTACACTGCCCAAAGCCGCCACTGGACCAGTTCCTATAGACAATAACAAGAGTGCAGAGTTCATGACCCAGGACCAGGAAGCCACATTACCCCAGAACACCCGGTCAATCATGGCCTTCCTCCGGGAACACGCCCCTTTCTCCGGCATGGACGACGGTCACCTGGCCCTGTTCGCCGAACACGCCAGCCTTCAGTTCTTTGCCGATGGCGATACGGTCCTGTCGCCGGAGGACGGACCGGTCAGGACCTTCAACGTGGTCAAGCAGGGGCGTATCCGGGGCGAGCGGATCAACACCAAGACCGGCGAACCGGAAACCACCTTCGAGATCAGCCGGGGTGAATGCTTCCCACTGGCGGCGCTGATCGGGGAGCGCCCCACCCAGACCCTGCACCGTGCCTCCGGCGATACCTTCTGCCTGTCCCTGGATCACCAGCACTTTGTCACCCTGTTCTCCGAGAGCGAGAGCTTCCGGGACTTCTGCCTGCGGGGCGTCAGCAGCCTGCTTGACCAGGTCAACCAGCGCATCCAGTCCGGCGCCATGGCATCGCTGGGCTCCTCCAACTCCCTGGACACGCCCCTGGAGCGCTATGCACTGCGCAACCCGATTGTCTGCTCGCCGGACCTGCCTATACGCAAGGCCGTGGCGAAGATGCATGACAACAGCGTGGGCAGCATCATCATTACCGACGATCAGCGCCACCCCAAGGGCATTTTCACGCTCAGGGATCTGCGTTCGGTAGTGGCGGAGGAACGCTGCACCCTGGACACCCCCATCGGCCAGATGATGACCACCAACCCCCACCGGCTGCCGGCCAGTGCCGATGCCTTTGAGGCGGCCATGCTCATGGCGGAGCATCACTTTGCCCACATCTGCGTGGTGGACGACGAGGATTGCCTGATTGGCGTGGTGTCGGAGCGGGACCTGTTCGCCCTGCAGCGGGTCGACCCGGTCCACCTGGCCCGGGCCATCGGCACGGCCACCCATCTCCAGACCCTGATAACCCTGAGGAACGATGTCTCCAGGCTGGTGGATGCCATGCTGGCCCATGGCGCCGATTCCGGGCAGGTGGTGAAGATCATCACCACCCTTAACGACATCACCGTGCGCCGGGTACTGGAGCTGAACCTGAAAACCCGTGACCCGGGCATTCCCTTCACCTGGCTGACCTTCGGCAGCGAGGGCCGCCAGGAACAGACCCTGCTGACCGACCAGGACAACGGCATTCTCTTCACCACACCGGAAGGCATGACCCCGGACCAGGTGCGGGAGAAACTGCTGCCCTTTGCCGAGACCGTCAACAGGGAACTGGCACAATGCGGATTCACCTGGTGCAAGGGCAATATCATGGCCAGTAATCCCAGGCTGTGCCTGAGTATCGAGGAGTGGGATGACTGGTTTCTGAGGTTTATCGACGCCTCCACGCCCCAGAACCTGGTGTATTCCTCCATTTTCCTGGACATGCGGGCGGTGTTCGGCCCCATGGAGCCCCTGAACGACCTGCTGGACCTGGTGCTTACCCGCATCCGCAAGAACGCCCTGTTCCAGAAAATGCTGGCGGGTAACGCCCTGCAACGGAAGCCGCCACTGAACATCTTCCGGGGCTTCCGTTATGCTCCGGATGGCGACCGCCGCAGCCTGGACCTGAAACGCCAGGGCCTGGCCCCGTTCGTGGAAGCGGTGCGGGTATTTGCCCTGGCCCATGGTGTGGCCACCGCCAACACCCTGGAGCGCATGGCGGAACTGGTGAAAAAGGGGATCTTCGACGACAAGGACGCCAACGCCTGGCAGGAGGCCTACAGCCTGATCCAGGCCATCCGCATGCGGGCCCACCAGGAACAGCTGAAGAACGGGGAGGAGCTGTCCAACTACATCAATCCGGACAACCTTAACCCCCTGGATCGGCGTATCCTGCGGGAATCCTTCCGCCAGGCCCAGCGGCTCCAGCAGAAGCTGGAAGTCACCTATCAGTTGTAGGATCGCCGTCACCATGCTGGACAAGCTGAAAACCTGGCTCAACGACAAACTCACCGGGCCGGCGGAATACCACGACCTGGGCCATCTGCCGGCGCCCCGGGCCGCCGGAGACCAGCGCCTTGAGAATCTCCGGCTTATCGTGCTGGACCTGGAGACGACCGGCCTGAACCCGGCGAAGGACAGGGTGATCGCTGTTGGTGCCGTGACCATCGACCGGTTGGCCATCCCCCTTGCCGACCAGTTTGACCTGATCCTCCGGCGCCCGGAACTGGATATCCGCGAGACGGTGCTGATCCATGGCATCGGTCCGGAGGCACTGACCAAAGGTCACGAAACCCGGGACGCATTGCTGCACCTGCTGGAATGGATGAATGGCAACCCGATCCTGGCCTTCCATTCGGCTTTCGACCGCAAGTTCCTGGAAAAGGCCCTGCGCCGACAACTGGGGTACACCCAGCAACACACCTGGGTGGACGTGGCCGAACTCATGCCCGCCTTCTTCCCCGAGGCCCGGGAGAGCTGCAAGCGACTGGATCACTGGGTCGAGCACTTCAACCTGGATATCGCCGCCCGGCACCACGCCGCCGCCGATGCCCTGGCCACCGCCGAGCTGTCACTGATCGCTTTCCGCGAGGCACGCCGCCAGGGCGTGGTCACCCTGGACGATCTCCACCAGAGACTGCGTTACTACCAGCGCCTGAAGACCCTGCACAGGATGTGACACGCCTCTCACAGACGCCTGAAAACCGCCCCCGGCGGTCTCTTCCGAAGCCCCGTAAATCCCCTTCAACCAACGACTTGTGTGCGATAGCGACCTACTTAGACCTTTTGCCAATATCCATTAACTTCCCGACAGGTAAAGTCAGTGATGGTAACCAGCAGGAGAATAACCCGTGAACAACAATCTCTCTTGGTTGCATCACAAGGAAAGGTCCGGTCAGGGCCCCGCCGGCAAAGGGTGGGACGTTGGCCGTACTGGCTTTTTCTCTTCTCCAATCTACAAGCGTCTAAATCCTACAAAAACAAAACAGGAGACCTGTTATGTCTGACGCAAGCAGCAATGCTGTTCAGTACTGGAAGGCGAACCTGCGTCTGATACTGGGATGCCTGATCGTGTGGGCCCTCGTATCCTACGGCTTCGCCATCCTGCTACGCCCCGTGCTCGCCGGCATTCCGGTTGGCGGCACCGACCTCGGGTTCTGGTTTGCCCAGCAGGGCTCCATCCTGACCTTTATTGCCCTGATCTTCTTCTACGCCTGGCGTATGAACAAGCTGGATCAGCAATTCGGTCTGGCCGAGGAGGACTAACCCGATGAGTCAATTTGCGATTAACCTCATTTTCGTCGGGGGCTCGTTCCTCCTGTATATCCTCATCGCAGTGTGGGCCAAGGCTGGCAGCACCAGCGATTTCTACGTGGCCGGTGGCGGTGTTCACCCGATCACCAACGGCGCCGCGATCGGTGCGGACTGGATGTCAGCGGCATCCTTTATCTCCATGGCGGGCCTGATTGCCGCCGGTGGTTACGCCAACTCCACCTTCCTCATGGGGTGGACCGGCGGTTACGTGCTGCTGGCCATGCTGCTGGCTCCGTACCTGCGGAAGTTCGGCAAGTTCACGGTGCCGGAGTTTATCGGCGACCGGTTCTACAGCCGTAACGCCCGCCTGGTGGCGGTGGTATGCCTGATCGTGGCCTCGGTCACCTACGTTATCGGTCAGATGGCCGGTGCCGGTGTGGCCTTCTCCCGGTTCCTGGAGGTGGACGCCACCACCGGTCTGATGATTGCCGCCGTGGTGGTCTTCATCTACGCCGTACTCGGTGGTATGAAGGGCATCACCTACACCCAGGTGGCCCAGTACTGTGTGCTGATCATCGCCTACACCATTCCGGCGATCTTCATTGCCATTGAACTGACCGGTAACCCGATTCCGGCACTGGCCATGTTCTCCGAGCACACCCAGTCCGGCATGCCGGTCCTGGACAAACTGAACCAGGTCGTCACCGACCTTGGTTTTGCGTCCTATACCGCCGACGTGGACAACAAGCTCAACATGGTGCTGTTCACCCTGTCGCTGATGATCGGTACCGCCGGTCTGCCCCACGTTATCATCCGCTTCTTCACCGTACCCAAGGTGGCTGACGCCCGCTGGTCCGCCGGCTGGGCCCTGGTGTTCATCGCGCTGCTGTACCTGACCGCCCCGGCGGTTGCCTCCATGGCGCGCCTGAACCTGATGACCACCATCTATCCGGAAGGTCCGGCGGCACAGCCCATCGAATACGATGAGCGTCCGCAGTGGATCCAGGAGTGGGAAGTCACCGGTCTGATCACCTATGAGGACAAGAACGGCGACGGACGCATCCAGTACTACAACGACGCCAACGCAGACTTTGCCGACGAGGCCCAGGCCCGTGGCTGGGAAGGCAACGAGTTCTCCTACAACCGGGATATCCTGGTACTGGCGAACCCGGAGATTGCCAACCTGCCCGGCTGGGTGATCGGCCTGATCGCCGCCGGCGGTCTGGCAGCGGCCCTGTCGACGGCGGCGGGTCTGTTGCTGGCGATCTCGTCCGCCATCAGTCATGACCTGATCAAGGGGGCCATTAACCCCAACATCACGGAGAAAGGCGAACTGCTGGCGGCCCGTATCGCCATGGCGGTAGCCATCGTGGTGGCCACCTATCTTGGCGCCAACCCACCCGGGTTCGCGGCACAGGTGGTGGCACTGGCCTTCGGTATCGCCGCCGCATCCCTGTTCCCCGCCCTGATGATGGGTATCTTCTCCAAGCGGGTGAACAACAAGGGGGCCGTTGCCGGCATGCTGTGCGGCCTGGGCTTCACCCTGGTGTACATCTTCGTGTACAAGGGCTGGCTGTTCATCCCCGGCACCAATAACCTGCCGGATACCGCCGACGCCTGGGTACTGGGTATTTCCCCGCTGTCCATCGGCGCCGTGGGTGCCCTGGTGAACTTCATCGTGGCCTTCGTGGTGTCCAACGCCACCGAGGAGCCGCCGGTGGAAATCCAGGAACTGGTGGAAAGCGTTCGCTATCCGCGCGGTGCTGGCAAGGCACTGGATCACTAAGACATAATACGTCCCGCATTCAGACTCGAATCTGAACGGGTTGATCCAGGACGGGCCTCCTTTTCAGGAGGCCCGTTTTTTTCAGGCCCCGACAATCCCCCAACACAGGACCCCGGGTCCGGGGGCGTCGATGCCTCCCAGAGGAAACACTATGTTCTGGAATCTAGTTGCAACCATCGTCTGTGGCTTTGCCGCCGCGGGCATCGCCATGGGCATCCGCACCGCCACCGCCAGGAAAGCACCCCGTTGGCTGATACCGGTGTTTGCGGGCCTGGGCATGATGGGCTATCAGATCTACATGGAATACCACTGGTACGACCAGATGACCGCCCGTATGCCGGCGGAATCCATAGTGGTCGCCACCGAATCACAGGCGGAGTTCTGGCGTCCGTGGAGCTTTTTCTTCCCCCAGATCAACCGCATTACCGTGCTGGACGAAAGCAGCGTCAGCCGCAATCCGGCCAACACCGACACGGCCCGTTTCCAGCTTTACCATTTCCGCCAGACCTACGGCGGGCGGGTCTCCAAGGGCACCTGGCTGCTGAACTGCCCCAGCCGCGAACTGGTCGCCATGGCCGAAGACGGCTCCCCGGATACCGACCAGATGCGCAAGCTGGCCACGGACAACACCCTGCTGCAGGAAGTATGCGACTGAATCCGCTGAACAGGGAGTAACCGGAGATGATCAGTGTCTGGCTACTGGTAGTCATTTCCATTGCCTACATCTCCCTGCTGTTTGCCATTGCCTGGGCCGGCGACCGTCACCCGGGCCTGTACCGCAACAGACTGGCCCGCCAACACGTCTATGCCCTGTCGCTGGCGGTGTACTTCACGTCGTGGACCTTCTATGGGGCCGTGGGCCGGGCCACCCAGGAAGGATTGGCATTCCTGCCCATCTACCTGGGACCGCTGCTGGTCTTCCTGTTCGGCACCCCGCTGTTGCGCCGGATCATCTACATCAGCAAGCGCAGTAACAGCACTTCCATTGCCGACTTTATCGCCTCCCGCTATGGCAAGTCCCAGTCCCTGGCGGCACTGATCGCCGTCTTCGCGCTGATTGGCAGTGTGCCCTACATCGCGTTGCAGCTTAAGGCCATCTCCCTGGGCTTCAGCGTGCTGTCGGAGAATGGCGCCAGTGAGGCCGTCAACCAGGCCGCCTGGAGTGATTCCGCCTGGTATATCACCCTGGTGCTGGCGGTGTTCACGGTTCTGTTTGGTACCCGTCACCTGGAATCCACCGAACATCACCGGGGCATGATCCAGGCCGTGGCCTTCGAGTCGGTGATCAAACTGGTGGCCTTCGTGGCGGTGGGGCTGTTCGTCGGCTTCGGCCTGTATGGAGGCTTTGGTGACCTGCTGGCCAACGTCCGGCAGGCGGATCTGGTGGGCCAGCTTACCTGGGAAGGCGTGGAAGCGCCGGCCTTCATTACCCAGACCATTGTCGCCATGCTGGCCATCCTGTGCCTGCCACGACAGTTTCATGTGATGGTCGTGGAAAACGCCGACTACCGGGATTTCAATACCGCCCGCTGGGCGATGCCCGCCTATCTGCTGATTGCCAGTGCCTTTGTACTGCCGATTGCCGCTGCCGGCCTGTTGCACAGCGACACCGCCAACGTGAATCCGGACATGCTGATCCTCAGCCTGCCCATCCTGGAGGAACAGACCTGGCTCGCCATCCTGGCCTTCCTGGGCGGCGGGTCGGCGGCAGCCGCCATGGTGATCGTGTGTTCAGTGGCCATTGCCACCATGGTCAGTAACGAGATCGTGATGCCGGGGCTGCTCAAGTTCTTCCGCCCGCGGATGAACCGCCAGACCGACCTCAGTCGACTGCTGCTGAGCATCCGCCGGGTCACCATCTTCCTGGTGCTGATGACCGCCTACGGCTTCTACCGACTGGCGGGGGCGGACTACAGCCTCACGGCCTTCGGTCTGCTGTCATTCGCCGCTGCAGCCCAGTTCGGGCCGTCACTGATCGGTGGCATCATCTGGCGTCGGGGTAACTACAACGGCGCCATCTGGGGCCTCGCCCTGGGGTTTGCCACCTGGTGCTATACCCTGCTGATTCCCGCCCTCGCGTCCACCGGCTGGGTCGGCGACACCCTGATCGACCAGGGTCTGTGGGGGCTGGGCTGGACCCGCCCCACCGCCCTGCTGGGCCTGGAACTGGACATGATCAGCCATGGCATCATCTGGTCCCTGGGACTCAACACCCTGGTCTATGTACTGTTGTCCATGACCACCCGCCAGAGGGTGCGGGAAAAGATCCAGATCGCCTCCTTCTTCCACGAACCCCACCCTCGGGCGGAAACCTCCCAGCAACAGGTCTGGCAGGGTGAGGTGCTCACCGCCGACCTGCAGGCCCTGGCGGAACGGTTCATGGGGGAAGAACGGGCGGAAGCCCTGTTCACCAACTACGAACGGCGCAACGCCATGCGCCTGGCACCCCAGCGCCCCGCCAGCAGCCATCTGATGCGCTATATCGAGCGCCAGTTGGCGTCGGTGATCGGCGCTTCTACGGCCCGGGTGGTGCTGGAGTCCACCCTCACCGGCCGCGACATGCAGATCGAGGATGTGGTCAGCATTGTCGATGAGGCTTCCCAGGCCATGACCTTCAGCCGGGAGCTGTTGCAATCCGCCATCGAGAACCTCAGTCTGGGGGTGTCCGTGGTCAATCACCAGCAACAGCTGGTGGTCTGGAACCGCCGCTACCTGGAACTGTTCTCCTACCCCAAGGGCTACGTGCGCACCGGACGCCCCATACAGGACCTGATGCGCTATAACCTGACCAGCGCCAACCTGCCGGCCCGTCGCATCGACGAGATTATCGACGACCGCTGCAGCGCCATGAAACAGGGTCGGCCCATGTCCTACGAGCGACACCGCCCGGACGGCACGGTGCTGAAGATCGAGGGCAGCCCGATTCCCGGCGGGGGCTATGTCACCACCTTCCAGGACATCACCTCCATACGCCGCACCGAACAGGCCCTCAAGGAGACCAATATCTACCTGGAGCAGCGGGTCAAGGAGCGTACCCAGGAGCTGCAGGTGATCAACGAACAGATGCTCAAGGCCAAGTCGGTGGCGGAACAGGCCAACCAGAGCAAGACCCGTTTCCTGGCCTCCGCCAGCCACGACCTGCTGCAACCGCTCAACGCTGCCCGTCTGTTCGCCTCAGCCCTGCAGAACAAGGTGATCACCGACGAAACCCGGGAACTGGCCAGCCACCTGGACAGCTCCCTGGGCGCTGCCGAGGAAATCATCAGCACCCTGCTGGACATCTCCAAACTGGATGCGGGCGCCCTGGAGCCGGATATCACCAGCTTCCCGGTCAATGACATGTTGCGGCACCTGGCCACCGAGTTCAGCGCCATTGCGGCCGACCAGGAGCTGACACTGACTGTGGTTCCCAGCTCCACCTGGGTTACCTCCGACGCCAAGCTACTGCGCCGGGTAGTGCAGAACTTCCTGTCCAACGCCATCCGGTATTCGGAAAATGGCGGGCGAATCCTGCTGGGCTGTCGGCGGCTCAAGGGCTATATCCGAATTGAAGTGTGGGATACCGGCCCCGGCATCCCCGACGACCAGCTGGCCCATATCTTTGAGGAGTTCCGCCGCCTGCGCCAGGGCCGGGACAAGAAAGGCCTCGGGCTGGGGCTGGCCATTGTCGACCGGATCAGCGGCATGCTGGGGCACCCGGTGAACGTGCATTCCCAGGTGGGTCGCGGCAGCACCTTCACCATCACCGTACCCCTGGCGCCTCCGGAAAAGCGCCAGGCCAGACCCGCGGCGCCCCGCAGTGGCAGCCGGGGGCTGTCGGCCCTCAAGGGGCTCCACGTACTGTGTATCGACAACGATGCCCACATCCTGGAAGGCATGCAGGCGCTGCTGGACAACTGGCACTGCCGTACCACCACCGCCCTGAGCCTGGAAGAGGCTCGCACGGCATTGAATGGTGAAATCCCGGACATCATGCTGGGGGACTACCAGCTTGACGATGACCGCAATGGCCTGGATGCCATGGACAGCCTGAGGGAGGACTTCGACCAGCCGGTTCCGGGCATACTGATTACCGGCTATCTTGGAGAGGAAGCCCGGGAAGATGCGGCCCATCGCGGCTACCATGTACTCTATAAGCCAGTGAAGCCGGCGGCACTCCGGGCACTGGTCAACAAACTGATCAAGAAACGTTCATGATGAATTCATCCGGCGAAACAGGCGCTCCAGTCAACTTCGGCAAACTCCGCTTCCTGGTCGTCGACGACTTCGAGAACTTCCGCAATTCCATGCGGCAGATGTTGCGTTCCCTGGGGGCGGACAAGATCGAGCCAGTGCATAACGGCTCTGTTGCCATCCAGCGCTGTGCCTACGAGCAGTTCGACGTACTCCTGTGCAACTACAACCTTGGCGAGGGCAAGAGTGGCCAGCATGTGCTGGAGGAACTGCGGCACCGCGGGTTGCTGAAACACTCCTCGCTGTTCCTGATGGTCACCGCGGAAACGTCCCGGGAGATGGTCATGGGCGCCCGGGAGTACCACCCCGACGCCTACCTGACCAAGCCCATCAACCAGGCCATGCTTGCCAAACGTCTGGGCGCCCTGGTGGAACGGCGACAGGCCCTGCTGCCTATCACCCGGGCGATGGACCTGGAGGACTACCCGGAAGCCATCCAGCAATGCCTGGCACTGCTGCCCCACCACCAGCGCCACCGCTCCTGGATCTACAAAACCCTGGCGGAGCTCTACGTGCGGGTGGGGGATTATGGCCAGGCCCGCAGGATCTACGACGAGATCCTGGGACAACGGGCCCTGTCCTGGGCACGTCTGGGCAAGGCCCGCGTACTGCTGGCGGAGGGGTTCCACGACGAGGCGGGAGCCGCCCTGAAATCGCTGATCGACGATCACCCGGATCACCTGGAAGCCTATGACCTGCTCGCGGAAAGCCTGAAACGCACCGGCAAGCCCGGCCAGGCCCAGAAAATCCTGCAGCGGGCTGCGGAAATGTCCCCCAATGCCCTGTTGCGGCAGCGGGACCTGGCGGCGCTTGCCACCCGGAACCAGGACCTGGACACGGCCACCGACGCCTGGCGCCGCACCGTTGGCCTCGGCACCTGGTCGGTGCATGATCACCCGGACCATCACCTGGCCCTGGGGCGATCACTGACCGACCTGAGTGAAGGCGACCCCACAGGCGAAGGCAAGGAGTATGCGGAAGAAGCAATACGGGTTCTCAAGCACCTGGAACGCAAATTCCCGGAGGCGCCGGACATCGGCCCCCGCACCATGCTGGTCCGTGCCCGTATCGTGGCGGCACGGGGCAACCTCGACAAGGCGCGGTCATTCCTTGAGCAAGCCCGAAGCGTCCTGCCGGAGGACACCCTGTCCGCCGACGCCGGTCTCGACCTGGCCAAGACCATGTACCGCATCGGCCAGAATCGCGAGGCGGAACAGCTACTGGCCGCCCTGGCCCAGCGGTTCGAGGGCCAGGGCGACATTATCGAACAGATCGAGAACCTGATGGACGAACCGGTGGGCCTGCAGCAGCGTCTCCAGGCCCGCACCCTCAACCGGGACGGCATACAGGCCTATGAAAAGGGCGAGCTCGGTGCCGCCGCACGCCATTTCGAACAGGCACTGGACGTGGTTCCCAGCCACGCCGCCCTCAACCTGAACCTGACCCAGATCCGAATGAAACAGGTGGAAAGCGGCGACCCGACGGTTGTCCGTGATCATGCCCTGGCCCAGTGCCGGAGATGTCTGGATGCCCTGGACAACCTGCCCCCGCAACATCGTCAGTACCGCCGCTACCAGGCGATGCGCAAGAAACTGGAGACCCTGAATGACTGACCCGTCACGTTCAGCCACCGACGACAACCGGCGTCAGATCAAGGTGCCGGATTTCTCCATGGTCATCGCCTCGGCGGTGCATGACATGAAGAACTCCCTGGGCATGCTGCTCAGCACCCTGGAAGACCTCCGCGGGGAGCAGCAGGCGGTTCAGGGTGAGAACCCCAGGCTGAACACCCTCCAGTACGAAGCCGAGCGGGTCCACAGTGACCTGGTGCAGTTGCTGGGCATCTACCGCCTGGGCGAACACAAACTGTCCGCTCACAGCGACGAACAGCATGTAGCCGATTTCCTGCACGAACAGATCGCCCGCCACGAAACCCTGCTGGACGGATACGGCATCGGCCATGAGATCCTGGCAGACGACGATACGGTGGGCTTCTTCGACGATGAACTGGTTGCCGGAATTATCACCAGCACACTCAACAACGCCATTCGCTACACACGTTCCCGCCTCCGCCTGGCGGCCCGGGAGCAGGACGGCTGGTTGGTAATCAGCGTGGAGGACGACGGCAACGGCTACCCGGACCACATGCGGGGGGCCACGGACGCGCTGCGGCGTGCGCCGGACTTCAGCACCGGCTCCACCAGCCTGGGCCTCTATTTCGCCTCGGCCATCGCCCACCTGCACCAGAACGGTGACCGGCGGGGCGAGATCAGACTCCGCAACGGCGGCGAGCTCGGCGGCGGGATATTCGAGATCTGGCTGCCCTGAGCCCCGTCGTCTGTCTTAAGAGACTCCATCGGACCGGGGCCATATTCACCGACCTGTGCCACAATTTGGCGACGGGCTACTTGAATTGCCCGTCACCGGGAATTAACGTGTGGCAAGCCCTCAAGGATCCGCCAAGGCCGCCCACTGCGGCAATACGAGGGCCCTCGTACAGACAGGGAGAACACCATGCCCCGTGGCAACGCACTCATTGTTGATGATTCCTCCACCGCCAGGATCATCCTCGCCCGGCTGCTGGAAAAAGCCGACCTCACCAGCAAGGGCGCCAGCTCGGCCGAAGAGGCCCTGAGCATGGTTCAGCATGAGCAGTTTGATCTGATCTTCCTGGATCACCTGCTACCGGGCATGAACGGCTTCGAGGCCCTGGAGAAGTTCAAGAGCCGCCCGGAGAGCAAGGACATTCCGGTGTTCATGTACACTTCCCAGAATGCCGACCGCTACATACAGGACGCCAAGGCCCACGGCGCGGCCGGTGTCATCGGCAAGCAGGTGGAGCGGGAACAGCTGGTCCAGATGATCGATACCATCCTGGCGGAAAGTGACGATGAACCCGAGTTCGCGGCACCGGTGCTGAGCCCCTACCAGACCGTAGCCGACCAGTCCTACCTTCGCCGCCTGACCGGGCGCCTGTCCACCCTTGAAATTGCCTACGAGGAGGCCAACGAGGACATCCGCGCGATGAAGCAGCACATGGCCCGGGTGGACGCCCAGTTCCAGGAGGAACTGGAGAACCGGGTGGGCAAGGTCCGCCGGTTGTGGATGCTCACCACCGTGGTATTCGTGCTGGTGGCCCTGTTCCTGGGCCTGCAGATCAACAGCGTGTCGGAAACCGTGGACGGGCTGAATACCCAGTTGGGCCTGATCAGCCAGATGATTGGCGGGCTGATGGAACTGATCGGGGGCGGGGGTAATAACTGACCCGGGGCCGCCGGCCACCATCCGGATACGAAAAGGGCGATCAGATGATCGCCCTTTCTGGTCTGCAGGACCGGCCCGACGTCAGAGGTTCAGCACATCCAGACGACCGTAGTCACGCTCCGGCTCGGCGGCCTGCTGCACCGGCTCGGCTTTCCCGCCGACGATTGAGCGTCCGTTCTCGAAGTCGTACAGGGTGTTGTCCGCCAGGTGCGACGGCTCCACATTGCACATGGCGCGGAACATGGTCTCAATGCGACCGGGATGCTGTTTGTCCCACTGCTGGAGCATGTCCTTGACCACCTGGCGCTGGAGGTTCTCCTGGGAGCCGCACAGGTTGCAGGGAATGATCGGGTATTCCCGCAATGCCGCATAGCGGGCGATGTCCTTCTCCCGGCTGTAGGCCAGAGGGCGAATCACCGTGTTGCGGCCATCATCGCTGAACAGCTTGGGCGGCATGGACTTCATCTTGCCACCGTAGAACATGTTCAGGAACAGGGTTTCCAGCAGGTCGTCCCGGTGGTGGCCCAGGGCAATCTTGGTGATGCCCTGTTCCTCGGCGAAGTTATAGAGGATACCCCGTCGCAGGCGCGAGCACAGGCCGCAGGTGGTCTTACCCTCAGGCACCTTCTCCTTGACGATGCTGTAGGTGTCCTTCTCAATGATGTGGTACTCGATCCCCAGGGCGGACAGGTACTCAGGCAACACGTGCTCGGGAAAGCCCGGCTGCTTCTGGTCCAGGTTGACGGCAATCAGCTCGAAGGGCACCGGGGCACTCTTCTGCAGGTTCATCAGGATATCCAGCATGGTGTAGGAATCCTTGCCCCCGGACAGGCACACCATGACCCGGTCACCGGATTCGATCATCCGGAAATCCTGGATGGCCTGCCCGGTTTCCCGCCGCAACCGCTTCTGGAGCTTGTTCGTCTCCAGCTTGCGCTTGCGTTCGGCTTCGCTGGCCGGTGTATCGGATACCGCTTCCGGCGTCATCACATCAGACATAATCAACCTGTGGCCATGGTGGAAAGATGGTGAATAAACAGGCGGCGATTATACCGGAGGCGGGCTGCTCCCGTCAGGTATCCACCCCCCGTAAATGCCACGATAGTCCGGTTCCCTTGGGATTGCGTTGCTACTGACCTACCATAATGCCATGAACCAGTCACAGGAAAGCCAATTACACTCTGTTCCCACAGACTCCCACACCCAGGCCCGACAGGCGCTGGAACGCCATGTCCGGATGCTTGGCGCGGCGGTGGAGGCCTGCCTGCGCCAGGCCCGTGGCGGGCTGTCGGAGCTGGAACTCATCCGCCAGCTCCAGTCGCCGCCCTGGGAACTGATCGGGCCGGTGGATTACGCCAACCCGGCGGCGCTCTATCCTGTCCACTTCCTGGTATTCCATGTGCTCTACCGCCTGCGGGATGAACTGGCGACCCGGGGCGAAACCGTGACCATTTCTCCCCTGTCCATCTCCCTGACGCAGGCCGACGTGGTGGCCGGAACCGGCCTGCCGGATCAGGCAGACCCATTGAGGGCCTTCTACCTGGACCTGGACCAGTACGAGATGTCGGAGGACGATATCCTGCGCCTGGTGGACGATTTCTGGGCAGGGCGATCCCACGGCACGCCGGGCCGGGGAGACGCCGCCAGGGCCGCCGAGGTACTGGGCTTCGAGGCACTGCCAGCGGATTTCACCGCCGTCAAGCAACGCTTCCGCCGCGCCGTGATGCAGGCCCACCCGGACCGGGGTGGCGAGACCGAACAGGTCCAGAAGCTCAACGAGGCCTTCGCCATCCTGCGCCACTACTTCCGACACGGAGACACCCCATGCTGAACCGATACCTGACCCTGGCTGTGTTGATCACCACTGCGGCCGTGCCCGCGAGGGCGGACCTGGTGGTGCTCCAGTACCACCATATCAGTGACCGGACGCCCGCCAGCACCAGCACCGAGGTAGACCTTTTCCGTGAACAACTGCATCGTATCCAGGAGCTGGGGCTTGAGGTGGTCCCCCTCAAGTCCGGCACCGAAGAGGCCCTCGCAGGCAGGCTGGAAGGACAACAGCAGGCGGCCATCACCTTCGATGACGCCTACGAATCGGTCTGGACCACGGCGGCCCCCATCCTGGACGAGTACGGCTATCCGTATACCATTTTCGTCAATACCCAGGCCGTGGGCAGCCCGGGTCATATGACCTGGCAACAGTTGGAACAGGCCGCCGGACTCTCCCATGTAACCATCGCCAACCACAGCCATGACCATGCCCATCTGCCACGAAAGCCCGACGAGCCCCGCAATGCCTGGCACCAGCAGGTAACCGCCAGCCTGGACCACGCCCAGACGCTACTGGACGAGCGACTGGGTATGGACGAGCCGCTGTTCGCCTACCCCTACGGCGAATACGACGCTGGCCTGGAACAACTCCTGGACGAACGGGATTGGTACGGCTACGGCCAGCAATCCGGTGCCATCGGCCCCACGTCGGACCCGAGCCGCCTGCCCCGGTTTCCCATGGCAACCGCTTACGGGCAGATGGACAGCCTCGATGACAAGCTGCGCAGCCGGGCGTTGCCGGTGGACGCCTCCGAGCTGCCGGACGGTATCGTGTCGGACAACCCGCCCCGCCTGACCCTCCGCTTGCCGGACCGGTTGAATCCGGAGGCCCTTACGTGCTTCGCTTCAGGACGCGGGCGGCTAGCACTGGAGCCCCGGGGACAGGAGGTCACGGTACAGGCGGCGGAGGCCTTCAACAGCCGGCGCTTCCGCTACAACTGTACCTATCCGGCGGGCGAGGGGCGCTTCTACTGGCTGTCCCAACAGTGGGTGGACCTGGAGCGGCCGGAGGACTGACGCTACTCCTCCTCGTCTTCGGCGCAACGGATACACAGTGACGCCCACGGCAGGATTTTCAGGCGTTCCGGGTTGATCGTGTCACCGCAACGTTCGCACCGTTCACCTTCGCCCTCTTCCAGCCGGCCAAGGGCATGAATGACCTGACGGAGTTCTTCCCGTACCTCCAGCTCCAGGTGATCCACCACCTCATCGTTCTGGCGCTGTACCGCCTGCTCGGAAAAATCCGCTTCCAGCTTGCCTTCGTCGCGGTGCTGGTGAGCCTCGTACCGCTCCAGCCGACGGGTCAATTCCTGCTTGAGCCGTTCGAGTTCTTCTTTACGGGTCTTGGCCATCAGCTTGCCACCTCCTGCTCGAACATTGAATCCTGCCAGGGTATCCCAAAGAATGGCTGAGCAATTGATAGCCGTCAAAATTAGACGTGCTCAGAACCGGGAAGCCAAAAACAATCAGTGCGTTATACTACGGCGGTGGCCATCGGCGGATCACGGTTCGACGCGCCGGCCCCTCAGTTACGCATCGTCACACCCTGTTACCGGTTGCCACATTTTTCCACCAAGGTCACATTGCGAATTCAGGCAACAGCGACAACACTTGGCCTTGCCAATGCATTTTTCAATATTTCACAAATACAACAGATAGATAAGGGTGCCCCGGCGGTTACCCGCAGGAGATGTTTGAATGCCCAGGTGGATTTGTTCCCTCGCCATCCTTTCATCGCTCATTGTCCTGTCCGCGCCCATACTGGCGGAGCCCCTGAAACTGGGATTCAACTACCCGCAGACCGGTCGTTATCAGGACCAGGGCCTGCAACAGCGTATGGGGGCCTTCCTGGCAGTGGAGGAAATCAATGAGGCCGGCGGCATCCTTGGTCGCCCGGTGGAGCTGGTAATCCGTAACACCCGGGGGGATCCGGAGCGTGGCGCCGCCAACACCGCCGACCTGATCGATAATCACGGTGTGGAGATGCTGTTCGGCGGCTCCTCCTCCGCCGTTGCCATAGCCTCCGGCAAGGCGGCAAAGGAACGGGACCGGATCTACTTCGGCACCCTCACCTATTCCAACGCCACCACCGGCAGTGCTGGACATACCCACATGTTCCGGGAACCCTTCAATGCCTGGATGTCCGCCAAGGCCCTGGGCAGCTTCCTGAGCGAGAACTACTCGGACAAAAAATTCTTCTATATCACCGCTGACTACACCTGGGGCTGGTCGGTGGAGGAATCCCTGCGGCAGTTCACCGACACCGGCGATACCAGCGAACACCCCGGCACCAGGACACCGTTTCCCAACGCCCTGACCAGCGATTTCCAGGCGGCGCTGGAACAGGCAGCCGCCAGCGATGCGGATGTGCTCGCCATGGTACTGTTCGGTGATGACATGGTGAGGGCGGTGAATATTGCCTATTCCATGGGCCTGCACGACAAGATGCAGATCGTGGTTCCCAACATTACCCTAAGCATGGCCAACCAGGTCGGCCCCAGCATCATGGAAGGTGTCATCGGCGCCGCACCCTGGATATGGAACCTGCCCAGGGAAGCCGGCTATGAGCGCGGCCAGAAGTTCGTACAGGACTTTTCCGAACGCTACGAGATGCGTCCGTCCTCCGCCGCTGCCTCTGCCTACAGCATCGTCTACCAGTACAGGGATGCGGTGGAGCGGGCCGGTACCACCAATACCGCCGATGTCATCCGCGCGCTGGAGGGGCACCGCTACACCTTCCTGAAGGATGAACAGGAGTGGCGGGCCTTTGATCACCAGAACGTCCAGTCCGTCTACGTCGTCCGGATTCGCCCCCGGGAGGAGGTACTGGCCGATGAGCACTCCAGTGACTATTTCGAGATCGTCCATACCCTGCCGGGGAATGAGGCGGTCCGCACCCGGGAAGAGTGGGAGGCAGACCGTCGCAAGGCGGGAATGCCCCTGACCCTACAATAAACCCAGAAAATGGAATCGTTCATGAAGAAAAACGTAGTAATGGCACTCGCGCTGCTGCTCACCAGTCCGTTGACCAGCGCACAGGAGGTACTGAAAATCGGACTCAACTACCCCGCCAGTGGCCGCTATGAGTATCTCGGCCTCCAGCAGCGGATGGGGGCCTTCCTGGCTGTGGACGAAATCAATGAGGCCGGCGGCATCCTTGGTCGCCCGGTGGAGCTGGTGGTCCGCAATACCCAACTGGACCCCAAGCGGGGCGCCGCCAACGTCCGTGAAATGGTGGACGAGGAGAATGTCCAGATGCTGTTCGGCGGGGTGTCCTCGGCGGTTGCCATCGCCTCGGGCCGTGCCGCCAAGGAAAAGGACCGGATCTACTTCGGCACCCTGACCTACGCCAATGCCACCACCGGGACTGCTGGCCACACCCACATGTTCCGCGAATCCTACAACGCCTGGATGACAGCGAGCGCGATAGGTAAGTATCTGGCCGAAGAGTTCCGGGACAAGAAATACTTCTTCATTACCGCTGACTATTCCTGGGGCTACTCGGTTGAGGACTCAGTGCGCGCGGCATCCGGCACCGAGGATACCGAACGTCATCCGGTCACCCGTACCCCCTTCCCCAACGCCACCTCACGGGATTTCCAGTCCGCCCTGGAACAGGCGGAAGCCAGTGGTGCCGATGTCCTGGTGCTGATCCTCGGCGGTGGCGACATGGTCCGTGCGGTGAACATCTCCCACGATATGGGCCTGAAAGAGAAAATGCAGATCGTGTGGCCCAACACCAGCCTGGGTACGGCACTGCAACTGGGACCCTCGCTGATGGAAGGTATTATCGGTGCCGCCCCCTGGTTCTGGAACCTGCCTTATGAGAAGGGTTACGAGCGGGGCATCGAGTTTGTCGAGGCGTTCTCCAGCCAGCACAACATGCGGCCATCGTCCGCGGCGGCCTCCGCCTACAGCATCGTGTACCAGTACAAGGATGCAGTGGAGCGGGCCGGTACCACCAATACCGCCGATGTGATCCGGGCCCTGGAGGGGCACAAGTACTCGCTGCTCAAGGATGAACAGGAATGGCGGGCCTTCGACCATCAGAACGTGCAGTCCGTCTACCTGGTGCGAATGCAGTCCCGGGAGAAAGTGCTTGCGGATGAATACAACAGTGGTTTCTACGAAATCCTCGGTACGGTGCCCGGCCCCGAGGCGGCCCGGACCCTGGAGGAATGGCAGGCGGTTCGCCGGGAAGCCGGCGTTCCGCTGACCCTGCAGTAGCCGCTGACGGAGCGAGACCGGCGGTTGTCAGCCAGCCTGCAACCGCCGCACAGCTCCCAGCCATCCGTCATAGAGCCGGTCACGGTCCGCCTTGGACATGGCCGGTTCAAACCGGCGTTCACAGCGCCAGAGCTTCTCGATCTCCTCCAGGCTCTCGTAGACCCCGACCTGGAGCCCCGCCAGGAAGGCCGCGCCAAGAGCCGTTGTTTCTATCACCTCCGGCCGGTCCACAGTTGCCCCCAGGATGTCCGCCAGAAACTGCAGCACCCAGTTGTTCACCACCATGCCACCATCCACCCTCAGGGCCACCGGACGTACGCCGTCATCTTCCATGGCCTTCTGCAAATCCTTGGTCTGATAACACACGGACTGCAGGCCAGCAGTGACAATCTCCTTGATACCGGTGTCCCGGGTCAGGCCAAACATGGCTCCCCGTGCCTTGGGATCCCAATGAGGCGCGCCCAGGCCGGTAAACGCGGGCACCAGGTACACGCCATGGTCCACTGGTGTCTGCTCCGCCAGCATCTCGCACTCGTCCGCCATGCGAATCAGGCTCAGACCGTCCCGCAGCCACTGGATGGCGGCACCGGCGATAAAGATACTGCCCTCCAGGGCGTAGGTGGTCTTGCCGTTGAGACGGTACCCCACCGTGGTCAATAACTGGTGTTCGGATTTCAGGGCCTGCTCCCCGGTGTTGAGAATCAGGAAACATCCGGTGCCATAGGTACTCTTGGCCGTGCCCTCGGCGAAGCAGGTCTGGCCGAACAGAGCCGCCTGCTGGTCCCCGGCCACACCACCGACAGTGACACCCGCTGCCGGCAGACCGTTGGCGATGGTCCCGAAATCCGAAGCACAGTCACGCACTTCCGGCAGCAGGGATTCCGGGATACCAAACAGCTCCAGCAGGTCCGGGTCCCAACGCTGTTCGTGGATATTGAACAGCATGGTGCGGGAGGCATTGGTAGCATCGGTCAGGAAGGAGCGCCCTTCGGTGAGCCGCCATAGCAGGAAGGTGTCGATGGTGCCAAAGGCCAGTTCCCCCTTCTCCGCCCGCTCCCGGGTCCCCTCCACATTGTCCAGTATCCAGCGGATCTTGGTGGCGGAGAAATAGGGATCGATGAGCAGCCCGGAACGCTCGGTCACCCCCGGCTCATGGCCATCATCCTTGAGTTGCTGGCACAGCCCGGCGGTGCGCCGGTCCTGCCAGACTATGGCGTTGTACACCGGCTTGCCGGTCTGCCGATCCCAGATGATGGTGGTTTCCCGCTGGTTGGTGATGCCCACCCCCAGGATCTGGCTGGCCTCCACACCGTTATTGTCCAGTACCGCCTGGCAGGTGGACCTGACTGTGTCCCAGATGGCTTCGGGATCATGCTCTACCCAGCCACTGTCGGGATAGATCTGTTCAAATTCCTGCTGCTCCACGGCGTGGATCCGGCCTTCCCGGGTGAAGAGGATGGCCCGGGAACTGGTGGTTCCCTGGTCGATCGCCAACAGATACTGGCTCATAGGCCGTTGTGCTCCTTTTTATTGTTCGAATCAATCGTGGGACTGGAAGAACAGTGTAGCCCCCTGCTCCGGCTCCGACGCCCCCTGGCGGAACCAGGCAAACAGTTCCCGGCCCAGCCCGTACTGATTGCCGGAAAGGTCCGCACTGGCCGGTTCCCGGTCTTCCAGATTGCCACCGGATACCTGCACCGACAATTCCCCCCGGACGGCGTCTACACGAATCATATCACCATCCCGCACCTTCGCCAGGGCGCCTCCCCTGGCCGCCTCCGGATAGACGTGAATGGCCGCCGGCACCTTGCCACTGGCACCCGACATGCGCCCGTCGGTCACCAGGGCGACCTTGAATCCCCGGTCCTGCAGGCTGCCCAGGTAGGGTGTCAGTTTATGCAGCTCCGGCATGCCGTTGGCGGCCGGTCCCTGCCAGCGAACCACCGCCACGAAATCCCGGTCCAGTTCCCCCCGGTCAAAGGCGGCGGCCACGTCGGACTGGTCATCAAACACGAGGGCCGGGGCTTCCACCACCCGATGCTCGATGGCCACCGCCGAGGTCTTGAGAATCCCCCGGCCCAGGTTGCCCTGCATGATCTTGAGACCGCCCTCCCCGTCAAAGGGCTCCGACACCGACCGCAGCACGCCCGCGTCGCGGGTTGCCGCCGGCGCGGGGTGCCAGACCAGTTTTCCGCCCTCCAGGGTGGGTATATCGGTATAGGCCCTCAGGCCATGCCCCACCACCGTGTCCACGTCTTCGTGCAGAAGACCGGCGTCCAGCAGCTCCCGGATCAGGAATGCCGTGCCCCCGGCCTGGTGGAAATGGTTCACGTCCGCCTGGCCATTGGGGTAGATGCGTGTGAGCAGGGGCGTCACCGCCGACAGCTCGGCATAGTCGTCCCAGTCGATAATGATGCCCGCGGCCCGGGCAATAGCCACCCAGTGCAGGGTATGGTTGGTGGAGCCACCAGTGGCCAACAGCGCGACCAGGGCGTTAACGATGGTCTTCTCGGACACCATATGGGCCAGGCCGAGTTCACCGCCATGGGGTCGGGACAGCCGGATCACCTGCTCTGTGGCGGCCCGGGTGAGGGCCTCCCGCAAGGGCGTGCCCGGGTTGATGAAGGCTGCCCCGGGCAGGTGCAGCCCCATCACCTCCACCAGCAGCTGGTTGCTGTTGGCGGTGCCGTAGAAGGTGCAGGTACCGGGGCTGTGGTAGGACTCGCTTTCGGCTTCCAGCAGCTCGTCCTTCCCCACCTTGCCCTCGGCGTACAGTTGCCTGACCCGTTGCTTTTCCTTGTTGGGCAGGCCGGACGGCATGGGACCGGCCGGCACCAGCACCGTGGGCAGGTAACCAAAGCTCAGCGCCCCGATCAGTAGCCCCGGCACGATCTTGTCGCAGATCCCCAGCAGCAGGGTGGCGTCGAACATGTTGTGGCTGAGGGCCACGGCGGTACTCATGGCGATCACGTCCCGGGACACCAGGCTCAGCTCCATGCCCGGCTGGCCCTGGGTAACGCCATCGCACATGGCCGGGGTGCCACCGGCGAACTGGGCCACCGAGCCCATGCCATGGGCCGCCTCGCGAATCACGTCCGGGAAGCCGGCGTAAGGCTGGTGGGCCGAGAGCATGTCGTTGTAGGCCGACACCATGGCCACATTGGCCTGATTCATCAGTTTCAGGGTCTGCTTGTCGCCGGGCTGGCAGGCGGCAAAACCGTGGGCCAGGTTACCGCAGGACAGGGTGGCCCGGTGGGGCGACTGCCGACCCAGTTCCTGCATACGCCCAAGGTAGTCTTGCCGGCTGTCACGGCTACGCCGGACAATACGGTCCGTTACCTGCTTTACGGTGGGGTGCATCGCCGCCCTCCTTCACCATTCTGTTACAATTTGACACTACCATGACGGGGCCATCAGGTCGCCCCGTCAGGCAGGCCTCCAGACAAGGAATCGATACGCTATGCCAGAGCAGCTAAGGCGCACCAAAATCGTCGCCACCCTCGGCCCCGCCACCGACGCCCCCGAAACCCTTGAACGCATTATCCGCGCCGGGCTGGATGTCACCCGGCTCAACTTTTCCCACGGCAGCGCCAGTGAGCACTGCGAGCGTGCCCGCCGGGTGCGGGACGCCGCCGCCAACTGCGGCCGCTTCGTGGCCATCTTGGCGGACCTGCAGGGGCCCAAGCTTCGGATCGCCCGGTTCCGGGACAACAAGGTGACGCTGCGGGCCGGCGAGACCTTCGTCCTGGACGCCGCCATGGACAAGGAAGCCGGCGACGGCCAGCGCGTCGGCATCGACTACGAGCAACTGATCCAGGATGTCAGCCCCGGCGATATCCTGGTGCTGGACGATGGCCGTATCGAGATGGAAGTGACCGCCGTGGACGACCACAGTATCACTTCCACCGTGCTGATCGGCGGCCCGCTGTCCAACAACAAGGGCCTCAACAAGCGCGGCGGCGGCCTGTCCGCAGACGCACTGACCACCAAGGACCGGGAGGACATCACCACTGCCGCCGAACTGGGTGCGGACTATGTGGCGGTGTCCTTCGTCCGCACCGCCGATGACATGCACACGGCCCGGCAACTGTTGCGGGACGCCGGCTCGTCCGCGGCCCTGGTGGCCAAGATCGAACGTGCCGAGCTGGCCCACGACACACAGGCCCTGGACGACGTCATCCTGGCCTCGGACGCGGTCATGGTGGCCCGTGGCGACCTGGCCGTGGAAATCGGCGACGCCGAACTGGTGGCCGTGCAGAAGCACATCATTGCCCGTGCCCGCGCGCTGGACCGGGTGGTGATCACCGCCACCCAGATGATGGAGTCGATGATCGACAACCCCATGCCGACCCGGGCCGAAGTCTCCGACGTGGCCAATGCGGTGATGGACTACACCGATGCCGTCATGCTGTCCGCCGAGACTGCCGTGGGCGACTACCCGGTGCAGGCGGTGGAAGCCATGGACCGCATCTGCAAGGGCGCGGAACGTCACCCGTCCATGCACCAGTCCGGCCACCGCATGCACGAGAGCATGGAGCGGGTGGACGAGGCCATTGCCCTGTCCGCCATGTACGCGGCCAACCACCTGCAGGGCGTTACCGCCATCATCTGCCTGACGGAAACCGGCGCCACGCCGCTGCTGATGTCCCGTATCAAGTCGGGACTGCCCATCTTCGCCTTTTCCCGGCATTTCACCACCCAGCACCGGGTAGCCCTGTACCGGGGGGTGCAGACCGTGCCCTTCGATTCCGCCGAAATCCCGCCGGAGCAGACCAATGCCCTGGCGGTCGGGGAGCTGCAGAACCGGGGCATCGTCAAGCCGGGGGATCTGGTGGTGGTCACCAAGGGCGACTACGTCAATGCCCAGGGCGGCACCAACACCATGAAGATCCTGCGGGTGGGCGACGATATCCGTTAACCCTGGCAGCTTGCCAGACTCTCCCGGGCCAGCCGGGTGATTCCCGGCCAGTCACCCTGGCTGACCCGCTTCTCCGGCGTCAGCCAGGTGCCCCCCACCGCCACCACGTTGCCCAGCGCCAGATAGTCCCGGGCGGTGTCCCGGCGAATCCCCCCGGTGGGACAGAACACAACATCGGGGAACGGCCCGGCCATCGCTTTCAGGCCCTCCAGCCCGCCGGCGACCGCCGCCGGGAAGAACTTGAAGGCACGGTATCCCAGCTCATACCCCAGCATCAGTTCCGACACCGTGGCCACGCCCGGTAACAGGGGGGCATTGGCGGTCAGCCCGTAGTCCAGTAGCCGCGGCGTAATGCCGGGGCTGACTACGAAACGGGCACCGGCACTCTCCGCCTGGCGATAGGCAGCGGGATCGGTGACGGTACCCGCCCCCACCAGGACGTCCCCGGGCAGCTGTTTGCTCAGGGTCTCGATCGCTGGCAGGGCCTGGGGGGTGCGCAGGGTGATCTCCAGCACCCGGATGCCCCCTTCCACCAGCGCCTCCGCCAGGGGCATGGCGTCCTCCTCCCGGTGCAGGGTGATCACGGGCACCAGCGGTCCCGCTGCCAGCACCGCCTGTATGCGCTGTTGCTGATCCTTCGAAAGTCCGGGCATGACGGTCCTCCTTGCCAGAGTCAGGGACTCCAGAAAATGGACAAAGGCTGATGGAAAAAATAACGGACGGGCATGGGCCCGATGGCGAACGGTTCGGCGATGGCCTCATCCAGGGCGGCCCTCTTGCCATCCCCCCGGAGCAGCAGCACTGTCATCAGTGCTCCTGACAGTGTCCGGGCGCTGAGGGTCAAGCGTACCGTGGACTGGGAGTCTGGTGTGATTGCCACTACCGGTGGCGCATCCGCCGCCATGGCCGCGGACAGTTCCGGGGCATCGGGAAACAGTGAGGCGGTGTGGCCGTCCTCCCCCATGCCCAGCACCACCACATCGGCGGGCCAGTGTAGTCCGGCAAGCCGTTCGGAGGCCTGCCTGGCCGACTGGCCGGGCGTCTCGTCGCCGTCCTCCACCAGTTCCATCAGGCGGGCACTGGCGGCGGATTCCTGGAGCAGGTGTTGCCGTATCATACGGCTGTTGCGCTGATCGCTATCCACGGCCACCCAGCGTTCATCTGAGGGCACGATGGTCACCTGTTCCCAGGGCAGTAACAGCCCTGAGAGCGCCTGCAGGAACCCTGCCGGCGTGCGCCCGCCGGACACCACCAGTAACGCATCACCACGCTCCCTGATGGACTCTCGCAGGCGACTGGCCACCTGTTCCGCCAGTTCGCCGGCCAGGGCCTCCGGATCAGCGAAGGGCCGGAGGGAGACACCGGCTAACAACGGCTGTTCAGACGTCTTCATACCAGCTCCTGCCATCGCGGGTGATCATCGCGATGGAGGCCACCGGCCCCCAGGTGCCGGCGGCGTAGCGCTTTGGATGGGCGCCGCATTCCTCGCAGTTGGCCAGTAACTGGTCAACCCAGTGCCAGGCATACTCCACCTCGTCCCTGCGTACGAACAGATACTGGTTGCCTTTCATGGCTTCCAGCAGCAGACGTTCGTAGGCATCCGGGATACGGTCGGTATTGAAAGCCTCGGCAAAGGTCAGCTCCAGGGGGCCCTGACGCAGTCGCATGCCACGACTGAGCCCCTGGTCCTTGGTGAGGATTTGCAGCGACATGCCCTCGTCCGGCTGCAGCCGGATAATCAGCTTGTTATTGGCCAGGTGTTTCTGGTCCGGGTCGAAGATGTAATGGGGCGCCGGCTTGAAGTGCACGATCACCTCGGAACGTTTCTCCGGCAGCCGCTTGCCGGTCCGGATATAGAATGGCACACCCGCCCAGCGCCAGTTCTCGATCTCCACCTTGAGGGCAACGAAGGTCTCGGTACGGCTGTGCCCCACGGATCCCTCCTCTTCCAGGTAACCAGGCACCGGTTTGCCGTCCGCCGTTCCCGCCGTGTACTGCCCCCGCACCAGGTGGGTAGGAATGCGCTCCTGGGTCAGGGGCGCCAGGGCCTTGAGCACCTTCACCTTCTCATCCCGGATGCTGTCCGACGACAGGTCCGACGGTGGGTCCATGGCCAGCAGGCAAAGCAGTTGCAGCAGGTGACTCTGCACCATATCCCGCAATTGCCCGGCACTGTCAAAGTAGGACCAGCGACCTTCAATGCCAACACTCTCCGCCACCGTGATCTCCACATGGGAAATGTGGTTCTGGTCCCACTGGGAGGCAAACAGGTTATTGGCAAACCGCAGGGCAATCAGGTTCTGGACCGTTTCCTTGCCCAGGTAATGGTCGATCCGATAGATGTTCTCTTCCCGGAACACACCGGCCAGCTGGTCGTTGAGTTCCCGGGAGGAAACCAGATCGTGGCCGATGGGCTTTTCCACCACTACCCGGGTTGTCTCGTCGCAGCAGCCGACACTGGCCAGGTGCCCGGTAATGGTCGCATAAAGGTCCGGTGGTGTGGCGTAGTACAGGATCAGGGTGTTCTCCGATGGCCCCCTGCCGTGCCACTGTTCCAGCGTCAGGTAGCCCTCACGACTGGAGAAATCCAGGTCCTCGTACTCCACCCGCTCCAGGAAGGCTTCCATCGTCGGAGGGGACAGCTCGTCAGACCCCAGTGTCCGGGACAGTCTTTCCCGGATCACCTGTCTTGCCTCGGCAGTGGAATAGCCCCGGCGTGCCAGCGCCAGTATCCGGGTGCCGGGTGCCAGCAACTCGGCCCGGTGGAGATGGTACAGGGCCGGGAACAGTTTCTTCGAGGCAAGATCTCCCATGGCCCCGAACAGAATCAGGTCACAGGCAGTGTCCGGGCTAACCATATTGGTGCCTCCTCAGGTCCCTGGGAGTCTGCGCGGTAGAAAGTCGCACCGTTGCGACCGCCCCACTTTGGCCCCTTTTGAGCGCTCATTTTCGCTACATAGAGCCACTATGCGCCCAAAATGACCGTCAAAATGGCCTCAAAGTGGGACAATCTCGCCTCGCGCGATTTCTACCGCACAGACTCCTGGCGATGGTTTTGTCATTATCATACAAAAATCATGACAACCCTCGTGCCGGATTTCCAGGTTTGTTTAGTGTCCCGTACATGACACCAGGGCAGAAAAAAACCCGCCGCCGGGTAATGCCGGGGGCGGGCTGTTTTTCTCAGGCGACCCGGGCCGGGCCTGTAACGTCAGGGACGTTCAATTTCCGCCCTATCTCGCAGGGTCTGCACGTAGGCCCGGTATTCGCTCTGGCCATTGAGCTGGGCCAGGAACAGGCTCATGTTCCTGACTTCCTCGCTGCCTTCGTCCACCTCACCATCGGTGACGCCGGACAGGGCGATCACCGCCAGGTCGGACCCGGTTTCAGCGGTACCAAAGCTGAAACTGTCCTCATCCGGTGCGGTCAGGGAGAAGACGGTAGCCTGTACCGGCCCGGCAAGGTCGCTCTGCCCCCGGGTGACGCCCTCATGACGGGTCCATTCGTCACCTTCCGGGGAAACCTCTCCCTCACGCAACTGGGCAAGAAGCTCATCAGCCTTCTCACGGAGCAGCTCCAGGGTACGCTCCCGCTCGAGGCGTTCACGGATCTGGTCGGACACCTCGGCCAGCGGCCTGGGTTCTTCCGGATGATGCTCAGTGACCCGGGCCACCACAGCGGAAGTCTGGCTGACATCAATCAGCTCGGTGTTGAAGCCGTCTTCCAGTACATCACCGGAGAACAGTTGCCGTACCAGACCGGCGTGATCAAAGGGCGGCTCGTTGCTCTCCCGGGTAACACCGGAGCGGGTCTGCACCTCCAGGTCGAACTGCTCCGCCGGGTAATCCAGGCCGTCGCCGGAAAAGGCCATATCAGCCAGCTCCGTACGCTGACGTGAGAATTCCTCCCCGGCCTGGCGCTGGGCCAGTTGCAAGCGGATCTCTGGCGCCTGCTCCTCGAAACTCGGTGCGTCACCCTTTCGGATATCCAGCAATTTGATGAAATGAGTGCCATATTCGCCTTCCACCGGGCCGGCGATCTCGCCCTCATCCAGAGAAAACAGGGCCTCGTCGTAGGCACCGCCAAGGTCACCCTCCATCAGGTACCCCAGGTCACCGTCCTGCTCCGCCGACAGCGGATCATCGGAGAACTCCCTGGCCAGCTCGGCGAAGTCCGCGCCCTCTTCCAGGCGCTGCTGGATGGTGTCGATCGTTTTCTGGGCGTCTTCCCCGTCCTCGATCAGGATATGGGCACTGCGGCGCTCTTCCTGGGTAAGCTGGTCGGCCATCTGATCATAGCGCTGACGGACTTCCTCCTCGGACACTTCAATACCGTCCCGTACATCGTCAATGGAGAGCACCAGGTACTCCACATCGACGGATTCCGGCTGCATGAAGCGGGACTGGTTATCCTGGTACCACTGGGCCACGTCTTCCTCGGTGACCTCCACCTGATCGGCCACGGAATCACCTGACAGGCGCAGCAGTCTGAAGTCACGGCTCTGGTTCTGGAGTGCCAGCAACCGGCGAGCCGATTCGTCGGGCGAGATACCGCCACGAACGACTGCGGTGCGGATCTGGTTGCTGATATAGTCACGCTTCAGCACTTCACGGAATTCGGTAGGCGTCATTCCCAGGTTGCGGACGAATGATGTAAAACGCTCCTGACTGAATTCGCCATCCACCTGGAACTGGGACATGCCGACAATAAGCTGGTCGACACTGACGTTGTTCAGTGCCAGCCCCTGTTCGCTGGCGTCCTGTGCCAGCACTTCAGCCCGGATCATGCTGTCCAGTGTGTCCCTGCGGATCTGGTCTTCGTCCAGCAGCGTCGGATCCGGATTCTCCATCTGCCTGAGTTGCTGCTGGCTGGCAATCTGCACCATCCGCTGGTATTCACGTTCGGTGATGTCCTCGCCGTTCACCGTCGCCACCTCCGGTTCCCCCCGGAAACCGCCGACAATGGCATCCATCCCCCAGATAGACAGGGACACAATCAATACGGCGATGATGATCTTGGCAATGGTGCCCTGGGCATTTTCCCGAATATCTTGAAGCATGTTCCTCCCGGATCGCTCGCACCTTTCCCTACCATCCTGCTGGTATCAGGTTCAGCGTCAGGCCTCTTTTCAGTGTTCTTCTGGAAAAACAGTCAGCGGGACGCCCGGCACTGCGGGGCTGGTACTTTGCTGGCCGACTGAACGTAAAAAGGCGCACCCTTGATGGAATGCGCCTTGAATCCGAGCAGGGCGGCACTGGTCAGGAAATGCCAGTACCACCTGCCGAAGGAGTCCGTTACTTGACGGCGTCCTTCAGAGCCTTGCCTGCCTTGAACCCGGGCACCTTGGAGGCCGGGATCTTGATCTCGGCGCCAGTCTGCGGGTTACGACCAGTGCGAGCGGCACGCTCTTTTACAGAGAAAGTACCAAAGCCGATCAGGGTCACCTGGTCGCCTTTTTGCAGCGCGCCGGTGATGGAGCCGGTCATGGCGTCCAGAGCACGGCCAGCGGCGGCCTTGGAGATATCGGCGGACTCTGCAATTGCATCGATAAGTTCGGACTTGTTCACACTAAACCCCTTCGATTTCAGGTTGGAAGTTCTCGGTCTGTTTATTTTTCTGAGACGTTCCCGACTATCGCATAAGCGGTCGGAGAATGCCATTCTTCACTTTTTTTATTCCCTGCGGCTGTTAACCGGTCCACGGAATAGGTTTTGATCGCGCGGGAGCCCTTGGTATTGGCTGCTTCACGGCGAAACAGTTATACCAACGGGCTCTCAGGCATGTCAACAAAGCACGCAGCTTTTAATGTGTGTTGATTCTTTCGCCCGCGTCGCCGTCGTCGTCACGGCTGCCGGCTCCCTGTGTCTGAGAGGTTGACGTACTGGTCAGCGGCTCCGGGGTATATTCCAGGGCAACGTCCAGAACCTCATCGATCCATTTCACCGGACGAATCTCGAGGGACTCCTTGATATTATCCGGTATCTCCTTGAGATCCCTTACATTTTCATCAGGGATAATAACCGTCTTGATACCCCCGCGGTGCGCCGCAAGGAGCTTTTCCTTGAGCCCGCCGATGGCCAGCACACGGCCCCTGAGGGTAATCTCACCGGTCATGGCGACATCGGCGCGAACCGGAATTCCGGTCAGGGAAGAGACCAATGCGGTGCACATGCCAATGCCGGCGCTGGGACCATCTTTTGGTGTGGCACCCTCAGGTACGTGCACATGCAGGTCCTGTTTTTCGTGAAAGTCGTCACGAATTCCAAGCCCGGGGGCGCGGCTGCGGACCACGGTCAGGGCCGCCTGGATGGACTCCTGCATTACGTCACCCAGGGAACCGGTTTTCACCACCCGGCCCTTGCCGGAGGTCACCGCGGTCTCGATGGTCAGCAGTTCGCCACCCACCGATGTCCAGGCCAGGCCGGTTACGGAGCCCACCTGGTTCTTCTCTTCCGCCAGGCCGTACTTGAACTTGCGAACGCCGGAGTAGTCTTCCAGCAGCTCTGGAGACAGCTCCAGGGCCGCCTTCTCGCCCTTTTCCACATGCTCGCGGACCACTTTGCGGCAGATTTTGGCGATCTCCCGCTCAAGGCCCCTCACGCCCGCCTCGCGGGTGTAATAGCGGATAACATCCCGCAGGGTCTGCTCGGGCATGACCAGTTCCTGCTTGCGCAGACCATTGGCCTTGAGCTGCTTGGGCAGCAGGTACTTGAGCGCGATGTTGACCTTCTCATCCTCGGTATAACCGGGGATGCGGATGATCTCCATGCGGTCCAGCAGCGCCGGCGGGATGTTCATGGAGTTGGAAGTGCACACGAACATCACATCCGACAGGTCGTAATCCACTTCGAGGTAGTGGTCGTTGAAGGTGTGATTCTGCTCCGGATCCAACACCTCCAGCAGTGCCGACGCAGGGTCGCCCCGGTGGTCCATGCCCATCTTGTCGATCTCGTCGAACAGGAACAGCGGGTTCTTCACACCCACCTTGGAGAGCTTCTGGACCAGTTTGCCCGGCAGTGCGCCGATATAGGTTTTGCGGTGGCCACGGATCTCGGCTTCGTCCCGAACGCCACCCAGCGCCATGCGGGTGTACTTGCGATTGGTGGCCCGGGCGATGGACTGCCCCAGGGACGTCTTGCCCACCCCGGGCGGCCCCACCAGGCACAGCACCGGCCCTTTCACCTTCTTCACCCGGCTCTGTACCGCCAGGTACTCCAGGATGCGGGTCTTGACCTCGTCGAGGCCATAATGGTCCTCGTCGAGGATCTTGCGGGCCTTGTCGATGTCGTGGCGGACACGGCTGCGCTTCTTCCAGGGCAGCGCCAGCATCCAGTCGATGTAACCGCGCACCACGGTCGCCTCGGCTGACATGGGCGACATCATCTTGAGCTTGTTCAGTTCGGCCTCGGTCTTCTTGCGTGCCTCTTCCGGCAGACCGGCTTCTTCAAGCTTCTGTTCCAGCTCTTCGAAATCGCCGCCGCCTTCGCCCAGGGAGCCCATCTCCTTCTGGATGGCCTTCATCTGCTCGTTGAGGTAATACTCCCGCTGGCTCTTCTCCATCTGTTTCTTGACACGGCCACGAATGCGCTTCTCCACCTCGATCAGATCGATCTCGCTGTCCAGGCGGCCGAGCAACAGCTCAACGCGGTTGCGGATATCCAGGGCCTCCAGCAACTCCTGTTTCTCCGGCACCTTGAGTTCGAGGTGTGCCGCCATGGTATCCGCCAGGCGCTCCACCTCGTTGATGCCCTGCAGGGCGCTGGAGACCTCGGAAGGCACCTTGCGGGACATCTTGACGTACTTCTCGAATTCTTCCGTCAGAGTGCGGACCAGAACCTCCTCTTCCCGTTCCGGGAGGGAATCCGGCTCCAGCAGCTCGGCGGTGGCGGTCAGGTAGTCACCTTCGGCAACCGCATCCAGGCTGGCGCGGGCGTTACCTTCCACCAGTACCTTGACGGTGCCGTCCGGCAGACGGAGCATCTGCAGGACAGTGGCCAGCGTACCGACGTTGAAGACGTCGGACGGGCCCGGATCATCCGTACCCGCATCCCGCTGTGACACCAGCAGAATCTCCTTGCTGCCCTCCATGGCCACTTCCAGGGCCTGGATGGACTTTTCACGCCCCACAAACAGCGGCACGACCATGTGGGGGAAGACAACCACGTCCCGAAGGGGAAGCATCGGGTATTCGGTACGGGTTTCGGGAGTCGGGGTCATAAAGCATCCTCTGACGATGTTTCTTTCAGCATACCACCGAACATTGGGGTTGTTTGCCCAATTGCAATGTTTTTACAGACGCTTTCCAGCCGCTACCGGCTGTAACAGGGCGTCACATCACATTGTCGCTGGAACAGGCACAAAAAAAGGGCGTTGCCGCCCTTTTTTTGGTTGTCCGGCTGGCGCCGGTGGTCGTTCCCTCAGTCTTCCGGAACCGCCTTGGCGTGATCGCTGCTGGCGTAGATCTTGAAGGGCTCGGAGTCCCCGTCAATCACGCTCTCGTCGATCACCACCTTGGTCACGTCCGGCTCTGACGGGATCTGGTACATGGTATCCAGCAGTGTGGCTTCCATGATGGAACGTAGGCCACGGGCACCAGTCTTGCGTTCCATGGCCCTGCGGGCCACGGCACGCAGAGCGTCCTCACGGAAGTCCAGCTCCACGCCTTCCATATCGAACAGCTTCTGGTACTGCTTGGTCAGCGCGTTCTTGGGCTCGGTGAGGATCTGTACCAGGGCTTCCTCGTCCAGCTCGGTCAGTGTCGCCACCACCGGCAGACGACCAACGAATTCCGGGATCAGGCCATACTTGACCAAGTCCTCGGTCTCAACGTTGCGGATAATGTCACCGGTCTTCTTGGTGTCATCCTGGCTGGCCACCGAGGCGGCAAAGCCGATGCTGTTCTTCTCGGTACGCTCACGGATCACCTTGTCCAGCCCCGCAAAGGCGCCGCCACAGATAAACAGCATGTTGCCGGTATCCACCTGCAGGAACTCCTGCTGGGGATGCTTGCGACCACCCTGGGGCGGCACCGAGGCAACCGTGCCCTCGATCAGCTTGAGCAGTGCCTGCTGCACACCCTCACCGGACACGTCACGGGTGATGGAGGGGTTATCGGACTTACGGGAAATCTTGTCGATCTCGTCGATATAGACAATGCCCCGCTGGGCCTTGTCCACATCGTAGTCGCACTTCTGCAGCAGCTTCTGGATGATGTTCTCGACATCCTCACCGACATAACCCGCCTCGGTCAGCGTGGTGGCGTCGGCGATGGTGAACGGCACGTTCAACATCCGCGCCAGGGTCTCAGCCAGCAGGGTCTTACCGCTACCAGTGGGACCGATGAGCAGGATGTTGCTCTTGCCCAGTTCCACATCACCCTTGCCTTCGCCGTAGCGCAGACGCTTGTAGTGATTGTAAACCGCAACCGCCAGTACCACCTTGGCGCGGTCCTGCCCAATCACATACTCGTTCAGGGTATTGCGAATCTCGTTTGGTGTCGGCAGGCGGTCGCTGGCCTCTTCCTGTGCATTTTCCTGGATTTCCTCCCGGATAATATCGTTGCACAGGTCGACACACTCGTCGCAGATGAACACCGACGGCCCTGCAATGAGCTTACGGACTTCATGCTGGCTTTTTCCGCAAAACGAGCAGTACAGCAACTTACCGTTGTCGTCGCCCCTGCCGTTTCTTTCATCTGCCATTGAATTACCTCTGGTCTGGTTTCCGGTGCCAATGTGTGGCCTGGCATGCACCGCTACCGCCCTGACACCTCAATGAAGAGTACGCGGCCACACATCCTGTCGATTACCGTCAGTATTATTTATTCGATACGCGCTTATCAAGTACGGTATCGATAAGCCCGTACTCCTTCGCCTGCTGCGGATCCATGAAGTTGTCACGGTCCGTATCCTTGGCGATGGTTTCCAGGTCCTGCCCGGTATGTTCAGCGAGGATACGGTTCAGGGTATCCCGAATCTTGAGAATTTCCTTGGTATGGATCTCAATATCGGTAGCCTGGCCCTGATAGCCCCCCAGTGGCTGATGGATCATGACCCGGGAATTGGGCAGACAGGCTCGCTTGCCCTCGGCACCACCGGCCAGCAGGAACGCTCCCATACTGGCGGCCTGGCCGACACACAGGGTAGCCACATCCGGCTTGACAAACTGCATGGTGTCATAGATGGACATGCCCGCCGTGACGGACCCGCCCGGGCTGTTGATGTACAGGTGAATGTCCTTGTCCGGGTTCTCCGATTCGAGGAACAGCATCTGCGCCACGATCAGGTTGGCCATGTGATCTTCCACCGGCCCGACCATGAAGATGACCCGCTCCTTCAGGAGCCGTGAATAAATGTCGAAAGACCGCTCACCGCGAGAGGTCTGCTCGATCACCATGGGGATCAAGGCGGCATTGGTGTCCACGGAAGAACCGTCAAAAGGTTTCTGGGTCATGTGTGCCTGCACTCCTTATCGGATTCGGACTGAATAACGGTTAACAAGGAAACAGCCGGTAAAACCGGCTGTTTCTCAGGGCGGTCAGCCAGGCACTTACCCCTGTTGTTGCTGCGCCGCCTGGATGACGTCGTCGTATTTCGCTTTCTTTTCCTTAACTTTGGCCTGATCAAGCACAAAGTCAACCACCGCCTCTTCCAGCACCACGGATTCGATCTGGGCCTTCTGGTCCGGGTTGCTGCTGAAGTGGGTAATCACCTCTTCCGGCTGCTCGTAGGTGGAGGCGATCTCACGGATCTTTTCGTCCACCTTCTCGTCATCAGCCTTCAGATCGTTGGCCTTGACGATCTCCTGGAACAGCAGACCGGTCTTCACCCGACGACTGGCCTGATCCTGGAAGATTTCCTTGGGCAGCTGCTGTGGATCCATCTGGCCACCGAAACGCTGTACGGCGTCATTACGCAGGCGATCAATTTCCTGATCAATCAGCGCCTCGGGAATCTCAACCTCGGTGTTTTCCAGGAGGCCATCAACCACGTCGTTCTTCACTTTGGCAGACATCGCCTGCTTGAGTTCCCGCTCCATGTTCTTTTTCACTTCCTCGCGGAAGGTTTCTTCGCTGTCGGCCTCAATACCAAAGCGCTTGAAGAACTCCTCATTCAGCTCCGGAAGCTGCGCCTCTTCCACTTTCTTGACGCTGATCTCGAACTTGGCGGGCTTTCCCTTCAGGTCTTCGTTGTGGTAGTCCTCCGGGAAGGTCACCTCGATCTCGATGTCCTCACCGGTCTTGGCCCCCACAATGCCCTTCTCGAAACCGGGGATCATCTGGCCGGAGCCCAGCTCCAGGCGGTGATCCTGGGCTTCGCCGCCTTCGAAGGCCTCGCCGTCGACATAGCCCTTGAAATCAATGGTCACAGTGTCCTTGTTCTTGGACTTGCGCTTGACTTCCTTCATGGTGGCCTGCTGACGACGCAGGTTATCGATCATCTTGTCGATATCCTTGTCGGTGACTTCTGCCACCATCTTCTCAACGCTGATCTTGCTCAGGTCGCCCAGCTCGATTTCCGGCAGAACCTCGAAGATGGCCACGAACTCCAGGTCCTTGCCTTCTTCCACGGTCTTGGGCTCGAAACGGGGCCAGCCTGCCGGGGATACGTCCTTCTCTTCCAGTGCCTTCACATAGCTGTCGCGCATGACTTCGCCAACCACTTCCTGGCGAACACTGTCACCGAAACGACGTTTGACCACCTTGAAGGGCACCTTGCCCGGACGGAAGCCGTTCATGCGCACGGTGCGCGCGGTTTCCTGAAGACGCTTCTGAACCGCCTGGTCGATTTCCTGGGCGGGCACACCGATCGTCATCCGACGCTCGATGTTAGACGTCGTTTCAACAGACACTTGCATGGACGTTCCTCAAATTACCGAATCAGTTAAGTGGATTTGGGTTTGGTTAAACGACTAGTCTATCACGGAACCGACGGGGGAGAGAATCACCTGAAAAGCAGGAATACAGGCATAGAAAGGGAAGAAAAGCCGTTTTGTGACCCGATTTCCGAAGATAACCGACAAACCGCCTTCGCCGGTCGCTCACAGAAGTGGTGCGAGAGGAGAGACTCGAACTCTCACGGGTTGCCCCACTGGAACCTAAATCCAGCGCGTCTACCAGTTCCGCCACTCTCGCATATTTTGAAATCCATCCTATAACAGCCTCGGGGCCCACGAAAAGGATCATGCGAACCAGTCGTCAGGAACTGAACCGGGGGATGGATCGGAAAAGAGGGAAATGGGGTGGACGAAGGGGTTCGAACCCTCGACCGCAGGAGTCACAATCCTGAGCTCTACCAACTGAGCTACGTCCACCATATCATTTCTAACATCGCTTACCGGCCCGGCCGGAAAACGGTAACCTTGCTTCTGGCTGCCGCCTGAGTCTGCCTGAACGGCGAATGGCGCGCCCGGCAGGACTCGAACCTGCGACCACCGGCTTAGAAGGCCGATGCTCTATCCAGCTGAGCTACGGGCGCTTGACCGTCTGCCCACCTGAACATCCAGTATGGGGTTGGTCGGGGTAGAGAGATTCGAACTCCCGACATCCTGCTCCCAAAGCAGGCGCGCTACCAGACTGCGCTATACCCCGAAACCTGAACAACAGATGCCTCAGCAAAGTTGGCGCGCATATTACCGGCGGAACCCGGGGGCGTCAACCTGCATCCCGTCAATTTTTCCCCCTTTACCCGCGGGACGCAAGAGGAATTGGCGATAGCCCCCTTACGTGCGAGAATGCACAGCTTCCAATCTCCACCAGAAAGACGACTTCATGACCGCAGAACTCATTAACGGAAAAGAGATCGCCGCGGGCATCCGCCAGCAGGTAGCCGCCGGCGTGGAGGCGCGACGCCAGAAAGGCCTGCGGGCACCGGGCCTGGCCGTGGTACTGGTCGGCAGCGACCCCGCCTCCCAGGTTTATGTCGGCAACAAGCGCAAGGCCTGCGAAGCGGCCGGCATCCACTCCCTGTCCTACGACCTGCCCGCCGACACATCGCAGGAAGCGCTGGAAGCACTGGTTGACGAACTCAACGAGAACCCGGATGTGGACGGCATCCTGGTACAACTGCCCCTGCCGGATCACCTGGACGATGACCCGATCCTGGTGCGAATCCGCCCGGACAAGGACGTGGACGGCTTCCACCCCTACAACATCGGCCGCCTGGTCCAGCGACAGCCTGCGATGCGCCCCTGCACCCCCCGGGGCATCATCACCCTGCTGGATTCTATCGACACCCCGTACAAGGGCCAGCACGCAGTGATCGTGGGCGCCTCCAATATCGTCGGTCGCCCCATGTCCATGGAACTGCTGCTCAAGGGCGCCACCACCACGGTGACCCACCGGTTTACCAAAGACCTGGAAAAATTTGTCGGTGAAGCCGACATCCTGATTGCCGCCGCTGGCAAACCAGGGCTGATCAAGGGGGATTGGATCAAGCCGGGCGCCACGGTGATCGATGTGGGCATCAACCGGATGGAAGATGGCAAACTTCGCGGCGACGTGGACTTTGAGGCTGCGTCAGAACGCGCCGCTTACATTACCCCGGTTCCGGGTGGCGTCGGTCCCATGACCATTGCCACGCTGCTCCAGAACACGCTTTATGCAGCGGATGTCCTTCACAAGGACGAGTGAATAGTCCGGGCCGGCAAAAACGGCGGACCATCCCACCCTTACCACCAAGATTCACCCCCCAGAAACAGAAAAACCCCGCGCGGCATAACCGGGCGGGGTTTTCGAATCCGTTCAGGCGATTATTGCCCGAACTTCTCCTTGGCCTTCAGGCGGTAAGCGTGCAGAAGCGGCTCTGTGTAGCCGTTCGGCTGCTCGCGCCCCTTGAGGATCAGGTCCTTGGCGGCCTGGAAGGCAATGCTGTCGTCAAAGTTCGGCGCCATGTTGCGGTAGGCCGGATCACCCTCGTTCTGGCGATCCACCACCGCCGCCATACGCTCAAGCGTCCTGACGATCTGCTCTTCGCTGCAGATGCCGTGGTAAAGCCAGTTACACAGCAACTGGGAGGCGATCCGCAGGGTGGCCCGGTCTTCCATCAGCCCCACATCGTTGATGTCCGGCACCTTGGAACAGCCCACACCCTGATCGATCCAGCGCACCACATAGCCGAGGATACCCTGGGCGTTGTTGTCCAGCTCCTCCTGGATTTCCGCCTCGGACAGGGACTTGGGATCATCCATCACCGGTACGGTGAGAATGTCTTCCAGGGCCGCACGCTGACGGCTCTCAAGCTGCTTCTGCACGTCAGCCACATTCACCTGATGGTAATGGATGGCATGCAGGGTGGCCGCGGTCGGGGACGGAACCCACGCCGTATTGGCACCGGCCTTGGGATGGCCGATCTTGGCCTCCAGCATGCCCGCCATCAGATCCGGCATGGCCCACATGCCCTTGCCGATCTGGGCAACACCACGGAAGCCGGTTTCCAGACCGATGTCCACGTTCCACTGCTCGTAGGCCTGGATCCAGGTGGCCTGCTTCATCGGCCCCTTGCGGATAAACGGCCCCTTCTCCATGGAAGTGTGAATCTCGTCACCGGTACGGTCCAGGAAGCCGGTGTTGATGAACACGGCGCGCTCTTTCGCAGCGTGGATACAGGACTTCAGGTTCACCGTGGTGCGGCGCTCCTCGTCCATGATGCCCACCTTCAGGGTAAAGCGAGCCAGACCCAGTGCATCTTCCACCTTGCCGAAGAACTCGTTGGTGAAGGCCACTTCCTCGGGACCGTGCATCTTCGGCTTAACAATGTAGACAGAGCCGGTAGTGCTGTTCTGGTGCGGGCCATTGCCCTTCAGGTCATGGATGGCGACCAGTGATGTGATCAGGCCGTCCATCAGGCCTTCCGGCACCTCGTTGCCGTCCTTCAGAAGGATGGCCGGGTTGGTCATCAGGTGACCCACATTACGCACGAACATCAGGCTGCGCCCCTTCAGGCTCAGCTCGCTGCCATCGGCGCCGGTGTAGGTGCGGTCCGCGTGCATGCGACGGGTCATCATCTCGCCGCCCTTCTGGAAGCTTTCCTCCAGGTCACCCTTCATCAGGCCCAGCCAGTTGCGGTAGGCCAGGGTCTTGTCGTCGGCATCAACGGCGGCAACCGAGTCTTCGCAGTCCATGATGGTGGTCAGGGCGGACTCCATCAGCACGTCCTTGACGTGAGCGCCATCGTCCTGGCCGATGGGGTGGCTGGCATCGATCTGGATTTCGAAATGCATGCCATTCTTCACCAGCAGGATGCCGGTGGGCTCGCCCTCGGCACCGGTGTAGCCGACGAAGGCGGACTCATCTTTCAGACCGGTGGACTCACCGCTCTGCAGCTTGACCACCAGCTTGCCGCCTTCCACCAGATACTTCGCGGCATCCTTGTGGCTGCCGGAAGCCAGCGGCGCGGATTCGTCCAGCAGGTTGCGGGCAAACTCGATAACCTTGGCACCACGCACCGAGTTGTAGCCGGGGCCCTTCTGGGCACCGCCTTCCTCGGAGATCACGTCGGTACCGTACAGGGCGTCGTACAGACTACCCCAGCGGGCGTTGGCGGCGTTCAGGGCGAAGCGGCCGTTCATTACCGGCACCACGAGCTGCGGGCCGGCCATGGTGGCGATTTCCGGGTCCACGTTGGAGGTGGAGATCCTGAACTCGCCCGGTTCGTCCGCCAGGTAGCCGATGTCCTTCAGGAAAGACTTGTACTCGTCCATGTTGAAGGGCTGCCCCTTGTGGTTACGGTACCAGCCATCCATTTTTTCCTGGATATCGTCGCGCTTGGCAAGCAGCTCCCTGTTACGGGGCGCCAGCTCGTGGACGATCTTGTCAAATTCGGCCCAGAATTTGTCAGCGTCGACGCCGGTTCCCGGGATCGCTTCGTTATTCACGAAATCGAACAGGTTCTTCGCGACCTGCAGGCCGCCGACTTGCACGCGTTCTGTCATCGTTGTCTGCCTCAGTGTTGTCTGTATTCCCTAAGAGACAATCGGATTGCGTCATCCACGTATTGCCTCTTGCTCATACCTCGGGGCGCGATAGTTTACGCCATATCCGGCACACTTTCACACCTTAGCCCCGGCGCCAGGTGGTTCCTTCCCGGCTGTCGTCGAGAATAATGCCCTTGTCCTGCAGCTCGTCGCGGATACGGTCCGCTTCGGCGAAGTTCTTCTCCTTTCGGGCATTGGCCCGGGCTTCGATCATCGCCTCAATCTGCTCCGCCGACAGGTCGTCGGGCACTCCCGCCTGGAAGAAGGCTTCCGGGTCCTGCTGGAGCAGCCCCAGGACACTGCCAAGACGGACCAGCACCGCCGCCAGCTCACGGATACGGCCTTCATCGCCATCCCGCCGCGCCTGATTCAGTGCTCCCGCAACACCGTGAAGCACGCTGATAGCGCCAGCGGTATTGAAGTCGTCGTCCATCACCTCATGGAACTGGCGGTCAAAGTGGCTCTCCGGCACATCCTTGCCCGGAATTACGCCCCGCAGGGCGTGGTATAGCCGCTCCAGCGTCTGGCCAGCCTCGATCAGATTATCCTCGGAGTAATCCACCTGGCTCCGGTAATGACTGGATACCAGGAAATAACGCACTACTTCCGGTGGATAGCTGTCCAGAATCTCGCGGATAGTGAAGAAGTTACCCAGGGACTTGGACATCTTCTCCTTGTTCACGCGGATAGCACCGGCATGCATCCAGGTATTCACGAAATGATGCCCGGTGGCACACTCGGACTGGGCAATCTCGTTCTCATGGTGCGGAAACAGCAGGTCCGGCCCGCCGCCGTGGATATCGAAGGTATCCCCCAGGCATTTGGTGGACATGGCGGAGCATTCGATATGCCAACCGGGGCGACCATCTCCCCAGGGTGAAGGCCAACTGACTTCGCCCGGCTTGGCAGCCTTCCACAGCGCGAAGTCCGCCGGGCTCTTCTTGGCCTGCTCCACATCCACCCGGGCACCGGCCAGCAGGTCCTCCAGCTTCTTCTTGCTGAGCTTGCCGTAGCCGTCAAAACTGTCGACGGAGAAATAGACATCGCCATTATCCGCGGCGTACGCATGCCCTTTGTGGATGAGCTGATGGATCATGGCAATGATCTCATCAATAAACTCTGTGGCCTTGGGCTCCTCGTCCGGGGCCTGCACGCCCAGCCGACGCTCGTCCTCATGCATGGCGCTGATCATGCGCTCGGTCAGATCGGTAAAGGTCTCACCGTTCTCATCGGCCCGGCGCAGGATCTTGTCGTCAATATCGGTGATGTTGCGAACATAGTGCACATCGTAGCCCCGATGACGCAGGTAACGGGTAATCACATCAAAGGCCACCAGCACCCGAGCGTGCCCCAGGTGACAGTAGTCGTACACCGTCATGCCGCACACATACATGCGCACCTTGCCCGGCTGAATGGGCTGGAAGTCTTCCTTTTGCTGGCTGAGGGTGTTGTAGATTCTAATCACGCTTTGGGCATCCGAATCATGCAATTAATGAATAGGGGCTGCAGGACCTAACAAAAAAGCGGCTCATGCCATTCGGGCATGGGGGAAAGGAAGCCGGCGGGAAGGTCCTTCCCGCCGGCTTCCTCCAGCCTCTGTGCTTTACGCCTTACCCTTCCCCCAGGAATCCCGGAGAGTAACAGTACGGTTAAACACCAGCCGACCAGATTCCGAGGCCTCTTCATCGAAGAAAAAGTACCCCTCCCGCTCGAACTGGTAAGGCAGATCGCCCCGGGGCTGGCCCAGGCTCTTCTCCGCCCTCACCTTCTCCAGGCGCACCAGGGACTCCGGGTTCAGATGATCGGTAAAATCCGTTGCCTTGTCACTGTCCGGGTTCTCATGGTTGAACAATCGGTCATAGACATTGATATCCGCTTCCACACTGTCAGTGGCGGAGACCCAGTGGATCACGCCGTTGGGCTTGTAGCCCTCCGGATTCACGCCCAGGGTACCGGGGTCATACTCGCACCTGAGTTCGACGATCTCGCCACTGTCGTTACGGATGATCTCGCGACAGGTCATCACATAGCCGCCACGAAGCCGTACCGCCTGATCCGGTGCCAGGCGCTTCCACTTGCGGGGAGGCTCCTCCGCGAAGTCCTCCCGGTCAATATACAGCTCCCGGGTCCAGGGCACCTGGCGGGTGCCCATATCCGGATTCTGCGGGTGCACCGGCAGCTCCAGGGTTTCGGCCCGGTCTTCCGGATAGTTGGTCAGGGTAACCTTCAGTGGCCGCATCACACACATGGCCCGGGGCGCATGGGTGTTCAGGTCCTCTCGTATGGCATGCTCCAGCATGCCCACGTCGACGGTGCCACCGGCCTTGTTCACGCCGATCATGTCGCAGAAGTTGCGGATGGAAGCCGGCGTGAACCCCCGACGGCGCATGCCGGAAATGGTGGGCATACGGGGATCGTCCCAGCCGTCCACGTGCCCCTCGTCCACCAGCCGCTTGAGCTTGCGCTTGCTGGTCACCGTGTAGTTGAGGTTCAGCCGGGCAAATTCGATCTGCCGGGGCTGGCACGGCGCCGTGATGTTCTCGATCACCCAGTCGTACAGCGGGCGATGGTCCTCGAACTCCAGGGTGCACAGGGAGTGGGTGACCCCTTCCATGGCATCGGAAATCGGATGGGTAAAGTCGTACATCGGGTAGATGCACCACTTGTTGCCAGTCTGGTGGTGCTCGGCATACCGCACCCGGTAGAGGATCGGGTCCCGCATATTGATATTGGGGGAGGCCATATCGATCTTCGCCCGCAGTACCACCTCGCCATTGGCGAACTTGCCGTCCCGCATGTCACGGAACAGCTTGAGGTTCTCCTCCACGGACCGGTCGCGATAGGGACTGTTGCGCCCCGGTTCTTTCAGGGTGCCACGGTACTCGGTCATTTCCTCGGCGGTCAGAGCGCAGACATAGGCCTTGCCCTTCTCGATCAGCTCCACCGCGAAGTCGTAGAGGGCATCGAAGTAGTCGGAGGCAAAGTGCACATCCCCGGCCCACTCGTAGCCCAGCCAGTGGACGTCCCGCTTGATGGAGTCAATATACTCCTGCTCTTCTTTCTCCGGGTTGGTATCGTCGAATCGCAGGTTGCACTCACCACCGAACGTCTCGGCGATACCGAAATTCAGGCAGATGGACTTGGCATGACCAATATGCAGGTAGCCGTTGGGCTCCGGCGGGAACCGGGTCACCACCTTGCCGGCGTGCTCACCGCTGGCAACGGCGTCTTCGATCAGGCTCTGAATAAAGTTATGGGCTTTCTTTGACTCGGCGCTCATAGTGTCCTGGAATAAAAGAAGTGGATCTGAAACCGCCTATTATACGCATAAAACCGGGCCGGACTCATGCATGGCCGCCAACTCTTGCGTACAATATCGTGAATTGAACACTGAACATTCACGACAGGAAACCCCCGATGATTCTGCTGAAAACCTCACACGGCGACATCACGCTGGAACTCAACCACGACAAAGCCCCGGAAACCGCGAAAAACTTCGAGCAGTATGTGCGCGACGGTTTCTATGACGGACTGATTTTCCACCGTGTGATCAGCAACTTCATGATCCAGGGCGGCGGATTCACCCCGGACATGCAACCCCGCAAGACCCGCGACCCCATCCAGAACGAGGCCGACAACGGCCTGAGCAACATGCAGGGCACCGTAGCCATGGCCCGCACCATGGACCCGCATTCTGCCACCGCACAGTTCTTTATCAATGTGGAGAACAACGGTTTCCTTGATCACACCGCCAAGAATGCCGACGGCTGGGGCTACTGTGTCTTCGGCAAAGTGGTGGATGGCATGGACACGGTTAACCGGATCCGTGCCGTGCGCACTGAAAGCCAGGGGTTCCATGACGATGTCCCCAGCGAGAATGTGGTCATCGAAAAGGCGGAGGTCATCGAAGACGGGGGCGAGGCGTGATCACCCGCTTTATCTCGGACCTGCACCTGGAGGAAGCCCGCCCCGATATCACGGATGCCTTCCTGGCCTTCCTGAAGGATAAGGCCATGGGCATCGACGCGCTCTATATCCTCGGGGATTTCTTCGAAGCCTGGATTGGCGATGACGAAAAGACGCCCCTGCAGAACCAGGTAGCGCAAGCGCTGCATGAGGTCAGCGATAGCGGCACCGCCCTGTACCTGATGCATGGCAACCGGGACTTCCTGATCGGCGAGGACTACAGCCGGCGTTGCGGCGCCACCTTGCTGCCGGACCCCACCGTGGTGGACCTGTACGGCACCCCAACCCTGCTGATGCACGGGGACAGCCTGTGTACCGCCGACGAGGAATACCAGAAGTTCCGCACCAGCATGCGTAACGACCAGTGGCAACAGATGTTCCTGCAGCGACCGCTGGCCGACCGCCAGATGGTGGCCCGCCAGCTCCGTGAGATCAGCATGGCCAAGAACCAGGGCAAGGCAGAGCACATCATGGATGTGACACCCGAGGAGGTGGTCCGGGAGATGGAGGAACACGGCGTCCAGCGGATGATCCATGGCCATACCCACCGCCCGGCCAGTCACCAGCTCGAAGCCAACGGTGCGCCTGCAACCCGGATCGTACTCGGCGATTGGGCGGAGAACGTCTGGTGGCTGGACGTAAGCCCTGACCACGAGCCGGCCCTGAGGAAGCAGCCGCTCTGACCTCGCGGCTCCCCTAGTGTCCCGTGCGGGAGTATGATATGTCGGTTTACCGGGCCCTTCAGGATCAGCGCCTGGGTATGACACTGCTGATGGCATTCACCTGGCTGCTGCTGGTTCGGGCCTGCCTTCTTCTCCATAGTGGTGTGCTGCCCGAGGCAGGCCGCATGCTGCTGAGCGATATGGCCGGGGCGGCCATACTCACGGGGCTGCTGATGCTCGCCCGCACCGCCCTGCTCAGGTGTGTTCTGGTGGTCGGCCTCGGCTGTCTGCTGATGGCATCGGCCATGCACCTGGCAGCCCATGGCACTTACCCTCGCCTCGCCATGATCAGCAAAAGCGCCGATCCGGTCTTCCTGGTGTCCTCGGTGCTCAACCCGCAGCTACTGTTGTTACCGGTCTACATCGGTCTTGCCTGGCTGCTGGTCCGGACCTACCGGTGGCTGGTGCCGAGTCCGCCACCCCAGGCCACTTCTGCCGCCTTACTGGTCGTCATCACTACCCTGATCTACCTGGCTGCTTCCCACAGCCTGACCACGGCAAGGAACAATCCGGTCGCCAGCCTGCTGGCCCAGATCCCGGGCGCCATCCTGGCACCGGCCGGCTCACAGGTGGGCAAGGAGGTGGCGAAGGAAGCCACGATCGACGAGGACGACGACTACTTCCAGGCCGACATGGCGCAACCGGACGTCGACAACCCTCCCAATGTCCTGCTGATCATGGTGGAAGGCCTGTCGGCCGGCTATTTCCCGTCCATCAGCGAGTACCACGGCCTGACGCCGGCCATTTCACTGGAAAAGCTGGAGTACGCCCTCAACAACAAGGGCTTCCGCCTGTACCGCAACGCACTCAGTATGGAACGGCAGACGGACCGGGGCACCTTCGCCATCCTGTGCGGCCGGTATCCGGATTTCCAGCGTCTGTCCACGAAAATGGCAGACGTGGCCGACGCCAAAGCCTTTCCCGTCTGTATGCCCGAGATGTTGCGCTCCCGGGGATACATCACCGCCTATTGGCAGGCCGCCCCACTGGAATACATGAGCAAGGACCGTTTCATGCCCCGCGCTGGCTTTAGCCGGGTCACCGGTGCCGATGTCTTCGCCACCGGGGACGGGGAACAGGAAGGCTGGGGACCACCGGACCCGGTCTATTTTGCCGATATCGCAAGGCGTCTCCGGAAACTTGACGAGAACGAATCCCGGTGGCTGGTCACCCTGCTGAACGTGGGCACGCACCACCCGTTTGACACCGGTGGTGAAATCGCAGCCGATAACGGGGACAGCACACCACTGCCAACCACCCCCCAGGAAGCCCGCCGCAATGCCATGTCGGTGATGGAGCGGGTACTGATCGGATTCCTGGACGACATGGAACAGTCCGGGGTGCTGGACAACACCCTGGTCGTGCTCACCTCTGACGAATCCGGCGGATTCGTGCGTCAGGACCGAACCGCCTTCCCCCTGGACGGCAATACCGGGGTACTGGCAATCCGACCACCCCACCCCGACCGACTGCAGGACTATGCCGACCGTGATCGTATCGTGGCACAACTGGATATCCCCCTGACCATCCTGGACGCGACCGGCACCGGTGAACCGACCACCCCCATGACCGGCCGCAGCCTGCTGAGCCAGGACAAGCTGGAGGAACGGGAGCTGATGCTGGCGGATACCTACACCGGCATGAAGTTCTTCCTGCGGGAATCCGGCCAGTTGCTTGCCTGTACCGAAAGCCTGGTGCGCTGCGAAACCTGGCGGTTCACGCCAGGGCGCCTGTTCGGCTCCCTGTCACCCTCGGACCAGCCCCCCTTCCTGACCCTGGAACAACGGCTCCGGCTGTTCGACGAGGCCGCCAAACTTCCCACTGATCCGCCCGACGATACCCGGCCATGAGACTGATCTCTGACGCACTCGGCATCCTGCGACGGCACCGGCGCAGCCTGTTGATGAACCATCTGTTCTTCACCGGCTTCACCCTGGCCGTGCTAGCACCGGCGATCGGCACCCTGCTCTCCGTCCTGGAGCCGGTAACCGGCCAGGGTGCCATCAGCACCGGCGACATTGCGGCTTTCCTGTTATCTGCCGGAGGCCTGGTGTGGATAGTGGTCACCCTGACCGCCGTTATGACCACCCTGACCCTGGAACAGGCGGGCATGACCGTGATTGCCTCCTCGGTGGACAGGGCCGGCGAGTATCGCCTGACCCTCGCCGCCCTCTGGCTGGTAGCCCGACGATCCGGTCGCCTGCTCTGGCTGACCCTGCTCCAGGTCATGGGGCACCTGGTGGTCGCCCTGCCGTTCCTGCTGGTCATCGCCGTCGCATGGTGGACCCTGCTGTCCGGGTACGAGGCCTATTTCATCAACATCACCCGGCCGGTGGAGCTCTGGTGGTTCCTTGGTGTTGCCGTGGCCGCGCTGATAGGCATGGTGTGCGGCAATGGCTGGTTGTTCCTGCGCTGGAGTCTGGCGGTTCCCATCGCCACGCTGGAACGGGTCACCGCCCTGGATGCCCTGTTGAGCAGCAGCCGACGCATCCACGGCAGCAAACGCCAGTTGATGGTGCCGCTGGCCATGGGCGGCGGCGTGCTACTCGTACTGCCGTTGCTGTTTACGTACCTGTTCCAGGTTATGGGGGCTCCCTACCTGGCCCTCATGCCCGCCAGTCCTCGGGCCCTGATTCCCGCCATTGCAGCTTATGTTGCCCTGTACCTCCTGCTGATGATTACGGTGGCCTTTGTCCTGTACGCCGGATACAGTCTGCTGATCTACCGGGTCTACCTGTCCACCAGTGGTCACTCCCACCAGCACCACGTGCCCACCCCGCCACGGAACACCAACGCCAGGGCCTGGCTGCTGGAAGCGGTACTGGTGGCTGTCGTCATTGTTCAGGCGGTACTCGTCGTGGGGGCCTTTGGCGAGCACGATGACGTTACCATCACCGCCCACCGGGGTAACGCGTTTGTCGCCCCCGAGAACACCGCCAGCGCCCTGGAACGGGCCATTGCCGACGGCGCCGACCTGTTGGAAGTGGACGTCCGCATGACTGCGGATGGCAAACTGATCCTCTGGCATGACGCCGACCTGGAGCGCCTGTACGGGCGGCCTGAACGCATTTCGGAACTGCAGTGGGAGGATATACGCGCGCTGGACGCGGGGGCCTGGTTCTCACCCGACTACGCCGGTGAGCGGGTGCTGACGCTGACAGAGCTGATCGAACTGGCCCGTGGCCGGGCCAACCTGTTCCTCGACCTGAAGCCAGACCACAACAGCCGCGACCTGGCCCGACAGGTGGTGCAGGTACTTCGCCGGGAGGATGCCCTTGAGGGTACCGTTATCGCCGCCGCTGAGCGCCACATACTGAACGACGCCAGGGCGATGGAGCCGTCCCTGCAAACCGCACTGCTGGCCCAGTTCGTCATCGGCCCCCTGCACGAGGAGCAGTTCGATATCCTGGGTCTGCGCCACAACCGGATATCCGCCGCGGCCGTGGCCCGGGCCAGGCAACTGGACTACGAACTGCATGCCTGGACCGTCAACCAGCCGTCAGAAATGGCGAGACTGATCGACATGGGGGTAGACGCCATCATCACCGACCGGCCGGATGTACTGGCCCGGCTACTGGCTGAACGCAGACAACTGTCCGACGCCGAGCGCCTGGCGGTCAAGCTGCGCAGTTGGCTGCGGTGACAGAGCATCTGCCGTCAGCGATCAATCAAGGGTCGGAGCTGCCCGGCTCCCGGTAGGTATCCACCCGGTTCAGCCAGCCGGGCAACCATTGCTGTCGTTCGATGGCCCGCTCAGACAACCCGGCCCGCCGGGTCAGGACACGGGCCGCCGCCTGCCTGAATTCCGCCAGCATGGTTTCCCGGTCTGCCAGGTTATCGGGCATGGCTTCCAGCACCTGCAGCAGCCCCCAGCCAACCCCCTGGTACCGCTCCGATTTGGAGAGGCCCTCACCCTTGAAATTGACATAGTCCACCAGGGCATAGACGCCCCCCGGCGTGGTGACCAGGGTATCGAGTTTACGGCGGGTACTGGCCGGATCGCCGGAAGCGGAAATCACCTGTTCCAGAGCTTCCCGGGCCCGGGATACGAGGAAGGCGGCCTGAAAAGACTGGTGGCCAGCCAACCACTCCCGCAGCTCCCGGACACGCGGATCGTAATCCACCGCCTTCAGGAAGGTATCACGATCAGGCCATGGTGCCCCCAACGGGGCCTGGGAAACCAGCCAGGCGGGCACGTCAACGCCCTGCTGCACGCCAAAGGCGACCAGCGAGGGGAAGCTTTCCTGGAACGGCCCCTCCACCCCCATCGGATACCAGATGAAATGTCCGATGCCAAGGGACGGGAAGGCTTCCCCCCGGTTCCAGTGCACCAGGCAGTCCTCACGGGCATTGCATTCGTTAAGGAAGATCTGGCCGGCAATCCACTCGAACGCCTGGTCGGACAGCGACAGGTTGAGGTCGGACTGCGCCCTGACAGTGACGGAAGTCAGACCGGTCACCAACGCCGTCAGGACCAATGGAAGTAATGCGCGCAAAAGCCAACTCCTGTCAGTGACTGGTGAACCGCGGGGGATGTCAGGGCGGCACCGAACCGGCCTGGTCAACCCCTGGTGCGGCCCCAGCCGAACCGGTGACCGACATTGAGGGGAATCCCCACCGGGTTATATCAAACCCGAACGCCCGCTGGAACTGTTGCATGTCGGGAGTCAGCCTCTCGATGACATAGGCCCGCTCCGACGACGACAGCGTGCGCAGGCGACGGGGAGAGACGGAACCCAGGATACGTTGCCCGCAACGCCGCACCGGTGCAGGAATATGGTGTGACAGGCTGCCCAGCGGAGAGTGCTTCACCCAGCGTTCCAGGGTGCTCTGGACCTCGGTTCGATTGGCCACCTGGTAGGAGGCAGGACGATAGCGGTCATCCACACTCAGGAACCGGCACACCTGGGCGATCACTGCCCCCGGATCGGATTTGAGCCGGTCGAAATCCAGTACCAGGAGATCCCTGTCGGGAAACCATCGCTGATACTGGCTGAGCTGGAGGAAGTAACTGGAGGTATTGACCAGGTGATCATCCACGATCCGTTGGTCAAAATCCGCATCCCGGAGCATGTAGTTGTAGTGGGAGACAATCCGGTCCAGGGGATTACGGACGATATAGACAAATTTCGGCCTGATCCCGTATTCATGGATGCGTTGCGGCACCCCACTCTCCTGCGGAAACTTGGTGTATCCGGTCGACGCTTCCATGGCATACCGGTGAACACGGCTGTCGAAATCCCACAGGCTTTCGTAGTCATCGACATCCAGTCCATGGCGTTGACCGGACGAAAAATACTCGGGTTCCTTGGTCAGCGCCGGGCATAACTGGGGATGACCGGCGAGGTAGTCATACAGGGAGGAAGTACCACACTTCATGGCGCCGATAATCAGCAGGTAACGATCGGGTGGGATGGCTTCAGGCATGGTTGACTCCCTGTCTGGACAATGGCGTATGGCACTTCCTGTCTCCATTCAGTCGTAAAACTAAGCAAAGCCACCGGTCATCACAAGAGCGTAATATCTGTACAGGTCTGGCCGGACCGAACGCCCACAAAAAACCCCGGCAGGGCCGGGGTCCAAGGCGAGGGGTTTTGAAAGTCCTACTGCTCTACAAACGCACGCTCGATGACGTAGTGACCCAGGTCGCCCTGGCGGGCCTCCTTGAAGCCCATATCATCCAGAATGCGGCAGGTATCCTTGAGCATGCTCGGGCTGCCACAGACCATGAAACGGTCGTTCTCAAGGTCAAAGTCCTGCAGGCCAAGGTCACTGGTGAGCTTGCCGGTCTGCATGGCATCGGTCAGGCGGCCCTGGTTGCGGAAATCCTCACGGGTAACAGTGGGATAGTACAGCAGCTTACCGTCCACCATCTCACCAAAGTACTCGTTATTGGGCAGGCCTTCGATCTCTTCCTGGTACGCCAGTTCGGACGCATAGCGAACACCGTGGGTGAGGATCACCTTGTCGAACGCCTCATAGACTTCCGGGTCCTTGATGATGCTCATGAACGGCGCCAGACCGGTGCCGGTGCTGATCAGCCACAGGTTCTTGCCCGGCAGCAGGTTGTCCAGAATCAGAGTGCCGGTGGGCTTGCGGCTCACCAGGATCTCGTCGCCCACCTGGATCTTCTGCAGGCGGGAGGTCAACGGGCCGTCCTGTACCTTGATGGAGAAGAATTCCAGCTCTTCCTCATAATTGGCACTGGCGATGCTGTAGGCGCGCATCAGCGGCTTGCCATCGGTTTCCAGGCCAATCATGGTGAAGTGGCCGTTCTTGAACCGGAAGCCCGGATCGCGGCTGGTGGTAAAGCTGAACAGGGTATCGTTCCAGTGCCGGACACTGGTTACGGTCTCTACGTTCATCTTGCTCATAATGGATAGTCCACCTGAATCTCTGGGTTTCTTGCGAAACTGGGTAAATGCGATTGAGTGTATCTTACGTCAAAGGTAACCTATCGATGAAATGGGATATTTTCATAACGTTATTCGAGAAAACCGATTATGAAGTACACGTTCCGTCAACTTGAGGTTTTCCTGGCCGCCTCCCACTACCAGAACATCACCCGGGCGGCGGAGTCGCTGGCCATGTCCCAGTCCGCTGCCAGCAGTGCACTGAAGGAGCTGGAGAACCAGTTCGACATCAAACTGTTCGACCGGGTCGGCAAGCGACTGCAACTCAACGAGCTGGGCCGCTTGTACCGCCCCAAGGTTGAAAGCGTGCTGGCCCAGGCCAACGAGCTGGAGCAGGCCTTCAGCAAACATACGGAGGTGGGTGCCCTCAAGGTGGGGGCTACCCTGACCATCGGCAACTATCTCGCGGTCGGCGTGATGGCCCGCTACATGGACACACCCACTAAACCCCGGGTGTCGCTGGAGGTGGCCAATACCAGTTCCATCGCCAGGCGGGTCATGGACTTCGAACTGGATATCGGTCTGATCGAGGGGGAATTGCAGGCCCCGGAGCTGGAGGTGATCCCCTGGCGCAACGATGAACTGGTGATTTTCTGTTCACCGCAGCATCCGCTTGCCAGCAAGCAGGGGCTCAACGACGAGGACCTGAAATCCGCCACCTGGATTGCCCGGGAACCCGGCTCTGGCACCCGTCAGACGTTTGAGCGGGGCATGCATGGTTTGCTGCCAGATCTGAATATCCTGCTGGAGCTGGAGCACACGGAGGCGATCAAGCGGGCGGTGGAGGCCAATCTGGGCATCGGCTGCCTGTCCCGGGTCTGTCTGCAGGACGCGTTCAACCGGGGTTCCCTGGTGCCTTTAAGGGCGGCGGCGCACCGGCGTTTTGACCGGCAGTTCTATTTCATCCTCCACCGGCAGAAGTATCGCAGTGCGGGAATTGATCGGTGGATGGAGCTTTGTCGGGAGTTATAAGAAGTTCCGCACTCCAGGCGTTAATTCCCCTGCCAGACCAGAGACAGGTTGGGGAGATTTTTCCAGACCCTGGAGCGCCAGGGATGGCGCGACGGAGCCCTACATGGACGTACTTGCGGGGCGTGTCTGGAAAAATTTCACCGACCTGGCTCTGCTTGCACCGGATCTGCAGGCTACCGAGTAAAAAATGCACCCAGGACTTACAGCTAAGTGCAAGGCCCGCAGGGCGATGCCATTTTCCGGGACACGCCCGGCAAGTACATCCCTGGCCGATTTTTTGCTCCTGCAAAATCGGCATTCCCGCCATCCCTGGCGGTCATAGAGCTCGACGAGCGCCGTCCCTGGCGCTCGACGGTCCCGGAAAATAACCTCACCCTGCGAGCTCGAGCCCTGTGCAGGACGCTTGCTAGAAAATCGGCCCACTATGAAACCGGAACTCACTGTCCGGCTCCTCAATCAATCGTTTCTCGATCGCCAGGAACTCCCCTACCCGCTCATCCACCGACCCGCCATTGGCCTGTTCCGCCAGCTTCAGGTAATCCCGGTAATGGCGGGCCTCCGACTTCAGCAGACCGTTGTAGAAATCCGCCAGGGTATCGTCCAGGTGCGGCGCCAAGGCCGCAAAGCGCTCGCAGGAGCGGGCCTCGATAATGGCTCCGACGATCAGCACATCCACCAGGCGTCCGGGGTCCTCCGACCGCACCAGCTCCCGCAGACCGGCGGCATAACGGGCCGGGGACAAATGGCCATAATGGATGCCCCGCTTCTTCATGATCGCCAGCACCTGCTCGAAATGCCGCAACTCCTCCCGCGCCAGACGGGACATCTTGTTGAGCAGATCGGTGTTATCCACATACCGATACATCAGGCTCAGCGCCGTAGACGCCGCCTTCTTCTCACAGTGGGCATGATCAATCAGCATCAGGTCCGGATTGGCCAGGGCGTTATCGATCCACTGGCGGGGCGTGGCGCATGGTAGAAAGCCATGGATCTCTTCAATGGCGGCGGTCAGATCAGTCATGGATACCGGTCATTCGAGGTGGGTTAAGCGGGCGGAGTATACACCGCGACAGGCAGTTACGACCAACGGCACCTTAACTTTGACGCCCGATTCCTATAGAATGCAGCGCCGATTCGTGGCCTTTTCCACACAACACAACGCCCGCCAGCTCACAAGGCCCGCGCGGGTTCCCCAACTGATGAGGGTCGATATCGTGTTAGAAGCATACCGTGAACACGTTGCAGAGCGCGAAGCTCTGGGCATTCCCCCAAAGCCGCTGAACGCGGAACAGACCGCTGAACTGGTGGAACTCCTGAAGAACCCGCCCAAGGGCGAGGAAGAGTTCCTGGTTTACCTGCTGGAAAACCGTATCCCGCCGGGTGTTGATGAAGCGGCCTACGTGAAGGCCGGTTTCCTGTCCGCCATTGCCAAGGGTGAAGCCACCAGCCCGCTGCTGAACAAGGAAAAGGCCGTGGAGCTGCTGGGCATGATGCAGGGCGGCTATAACATCGCCACCCTGGTCGAGCTGCTGGACAACGACGAGCTGGCCAAGCTGGCTGGCGAGAAGCTCAAGAAAACCCTGCTGATGTTCGATGCCTTCAACGATGTGAAGGACAAGATGGACGCCGGCAATGCCGTCGCCAAAGAGGTGATCGAATCCTGGGCCAACGCCGAGTGGTTCACCAGCAAGAAGAAGGTGCCCGAGAGCACCAAGATGGTCGTTTTCAAGGTGACCGGTGAGACCAACACCGATGACCTGTCCCCGGCCCCGGATGCCTGGTCCCGCCCGGACATCCCCCTGCACGCCCGCGCCGCCTACAAGATGGAGCGCGATGGCCTGAAGCCGGACGAGCCCGGTGTCACCGGTCCCATGCAGCAGATCGACGATATCAAGAGCAAGGGCCTGCCGGTTGCCTTCGTGGGGGACGTGGTCGGTACCGGTTCCTCCCGCAAGTCCGCCACCAACTCCGTGCTGTGGTTCTTCGGTGACGACATTCCCGGTGTACCCAACAAGCGCGCCGGTGGTGTCTGTATTGGCAACAAGGTTGCCCCGATCTTCTTCAACACCATGGAAGACGCTGGTGCCCTGGTATTCGAGGCACCGGTTGACGACCTGAACATGGGCGACGTGATCGAGATCCGCCCCTATGACGGCAAGATCCTGAACGAAGCTGGCGAGACCATCTCCGAGTTCGGTTTCAAGTCCGACGTGATCCTGGACGAAGTTCAGGCCGGCGGCCGTATCCCGCTGATCATTGGCCGTGGCCTGACCACCAAGGCTCGCGCGGCCCTGGGCCTGGGCCCCACCGACATCTTCCGTCTGCCCAGTGATCCGGAAGAAGGCACCAAGGGCTTCACGCTTGGCCAGAAAATGGTCGGCAAGGCCTGTGGTCTGGAAGAAGGCCAAGGCGTTCGCCCGGGCACCTACTGCGAGCCCCACATGACTACCGTCGGCTCCCAGGATACTACCGGCCCGATGACACGGGACGAACTGAAAGACCTGGCGTGTCTGGGCTTCCAGGCCGACCTGGTGATGCAGTCCTTCTGTCACACCGCCGCCTATCCGAAGCCGATTGACGTGGAAATGCAGCACACCCTGCCAGACTTTATCCGCAACCGTGGCGGTGTTTCCCTGCGTCCGGGTGACGGTATCATCCACTCCTGGCTGAACCGCATGCTGCTGCCGGACACCGTGGGTACCGGTGGTGACTCTCACACCCGCTTCCCCATGGGCATCTCCTTCCCGGCCGGTTCCGGTCTGGTAGCCTTCGCCGCCGCCACCGGCGTTATGCCCCTGGACATGCCGGAATCCGTTCTGGTTCGCTTCAAGGGCGAGATGCAGCCGGGCATCACCCTGCGTGACCTGGTACACGCCATCCCGCTGTATGGCATCAAGGAAGGCCTGCTGACCGTTGAGAAGAAGGGCAAGATCAACGAATTCTCCGGTCGCATCCTGGAAATCGAAGGCCTGGAACACCTGACCGTTGAGCAGGCGTTCGAACTGTCTGACGCTTCCGCCGAGCGCTCTGCCGCAGGTTGTACCATCAACCTGTCCGAGGAGTCCGTGGCCGAGTACCTGCGCTCCAACATCACCATGCTGCGCTGGATGATTGCCGAAGGCTATGGCGACCCGCGTACCCTGGAGCGTCGCGCCAAGCAGATGGAAGAGTGGCTGGACAACCCGAGCCTGATGCGTGCCGACAAGGACGCGGAGTACGCCCATGTGGTCGAGATCGACCTGGCCGACATCAAGGAGCCCATCGTCTGCTGCCCGAACGACCCGGACGATGCCAAGGTGCTGTCCGAAGTGGCTGGCGACAAGGTGGACGAGGTGTTCATCGGTTCCTGCATGACCAACATCGGTCACTTCCGCGCCGCCGGCAAGCTGCTGGAGCAGAACAAGGAGCCGCTGAAGACCCGCCTGTGGATGTCTCCGCCCACCAAGATGGACCAGCAGCAGCTGATGGACGAAGGCTACTTCAACACCTACGGCACCGCCGGTGTACGCACCGAGATGCCGGGTTGCTCCCTGTGCATGGGTAACCAGGCACGGGTGGAAGCCAAGTCCACCGTCCTGTCCACCTCCACCCGTAACTTCCCCAACCGCCTGGGCGATGGTGCCAACGTGTACCTGACCTCCGCGGAACTGGCAGCGGTTGGCGCGGTACTGGGCAAGCTGCCGTCACCGGCCGAGTACATGGAGTATGCCAAGGATCTGAACAGCATGTCGTCGGAGATCTACCGCTACATGAATTTCGATCAGATGGAAGAGTACTCCGAGAAGGCGAAGTCCGCAGACGTGGCCTGAGCCTGATCCCCGCCTCGCGGGGTCAAGAAAAAACGCCAGCCTCCGGGCTGGCGTTTTTTGTGCGCCGCACAAAAAAGGGGCCCCGCAGGGCCCCAAGGACTGACGTGACTCGATTCGTTATCGGTTGATGGCCTGGAATTCGCCCTTGTCACCTGTCGCCAGGCTGACCACCACGATGGCAATCCAGGAGGCGATGAAGCCGGGGATGATCTCGTAGACGCCCGGACCACCCATGAAGCTGGCGTTCCAGCCCAGGGAAATCCAGATGATCACCGTGGCCGCACCGACCACCAGACCGGCGACTGCGCCGGCACCGTTCATCCGGTTCCACATCAGCGACAGAATGATCAGCGGACCGAAGGCGGAACCGAAGCCTGCCCAGGCGTTACTGACCAGCCCCAGCACCTGCGAGTCCGGATCGGAAGCAATGAAGGCAGCCACGATACCCACCAGTACCACGCAGACCCGGCCAACGTTGACGCATTCGCGGTCGGTTGCGTCCTTGCGCAGGAACAGGCGATAAAAGTCCTCTGTCAGGGAGGACGAAGACACCAGCAGCTGACTGGAAATGGTACTCATCACCGCTGCCAGCAGCGCAGCGTAGAGGAAACCGGTGATCAGCGGATGGAACAGCAGCTCGGACAGGATGATGAAGATCGTCTCCGGATCCGCCACATCCAGGCCATTACGGACGGCATAGGCGCGACCGAAGATACCCAGGGAAATGGCACCGATCAGGGAAATGCCCATCCAGGTCATGCCGATGTTCCGGGCCACTGGAACCTCTTCCACACTGCGTACCGCCATGAAGCGGACAATGATGTGTGGCTGGCCGAAATAGCCCAGCCCCCAGGTAACCGCGGACAGGAAGCCGATGATCGTCAGCCCCTCGGTCCACGACAACAGGGACGGGTCCACCTCATTCAGGGTTTGGGATGCCTGGGCGAAACCACCGCCGCCCTCGCCGAAGAGCACCACCGCCGGCATGATGATCAGCGCCAGCATCATGATGCAGCCCTGGACAAAGTCCGTCATGCTCACCGCCAGGAAGCCACCCACCACGGTGTAGACCAGAACCACACCGAGTGTGATCAGGATACCCACCGCATAGTCGCTCATCCCGGGCACGTTAAGGATTTCGGCAAACGCACTTTCAAACAGCTTGCCGCCAGCAACCAGGCCGGAAGCGGTATACACCGCGAAGAAGAGCACGATGACGATCGCCGATATGGTACGCAGTGGCAGCGCCATAGTCGGAAAACGGTTGGAAAGGAAGGCGGGAATGGTCAGGCTGTTGCCATAGTGAACGGTCTGTTCGCGCAGCCTGGGAGCAACCACCACCCAGTTGACGAACGCTCCCACGAAGAGGCCGATACCAATCCAGGCGCTGGCCAGACCGGACACATACAGCGCCCCCGGCAGCCCCAGCAGCAACCACCCACTCATATCGGAAGCGCCCGCGGACAGGGCCGCGACCTTGGGACTGAGAGCCCGCCCGCCCAGCATGTAGTCTTCCGAGGAAGACGTGGACGTACGCATCGCATACAAGCCGATGGCAATCATCAGCCCGAAATAGAGAAATAGACTTATCCAAACGCCAATGGCCATGAAAATCCTCCAGTTTATTGGGCCGGAACCGTGTCCGACCGTTTGGCGCCCACCTGTCCGTCCTGCGGACCGGCAGTCACACCCTTTATTTTTTTATCTCGTCGGGTATCCCCGTTGCGGTTTTATTGCTTTCCCGTATATCAATGATAGCGTGCTATTTTTATCCCGCCTGCTATCGCATTGTTTTTCCCTCCCTGTTTATCCGTTGATTGGCCAACCGGGCCTTTCAGTGTTCAACCCTCTCCACCCCCAGGGACAACAACGACGCGTTGCCGCCCACGGCGGTGGTGTTGATGGTCCTGACCCGCTCCGTGGCAAAGCGCAGGACATAATGCGGTCCACCGGCCTTGGGTCCGGTTCCGGACAACCCGCGCCCGCCAAACGGCTGCACACCCACCACCGCACCAATCTGGTTGCGGTTAATGTAGGTGTTACCCACCTTCACCCGACGCTCGATATAGGCGGCGGTTGCCTCGCTGCGACTGTGGATGCCGAGTGTCAGGCCGTAACCGGAAGCGTTGATGCCGTCGATCACCTCATCGAGCTGTTCGGCCTCATAGCGGACCACGTGAAGGATCGGGCCAAAATGCTCCCGGTCCAGCTCATGGATGCCCCGGATCCCGACCACGGTAGGCGCGACAAAACTGCCGTTGGCGCATTGATCCGGCAGGGGCGTCTGCGCAATGTGACGTGCGCCGGACGTCCGCAGTGCCTCCAGGTGCGACTCCAGAGCGGAACGGGCCTCCCCGTCGATCACCGGACCAATATCTGTGCGATACAACGCCGGATCTCCCACTGACAGTTCCTGCATGGCCCCCGCCAGCAGTTCTTCCATCCGGTCCGCCACATCCCGTTGCAGGTAGAGCACCCGCAACGCCGAACAGCGCTGGCCGGCGCTGGCGAAAGCAGACTGGATCACATCCGCCACCACCTGCTCCGGCAGGGCGCTGGAGTCCACGATCATGGCGTTCTGGCCGCCGGTTTCGGCAATCAGCGGCACAATCGCCCCCGGGCGTTCCGCCAATTGCCGGTTCAGGAGATGGGCCACGTCCGTGGAGCCGGTGAAGGCCACGCCGGCAATGCGTTCGTCGGGTACCAGTACCCGTCCCAGTCCGGCGCCGTCACCAGGGAGGAACTGAACCACGCCTTCCGGGAAACCAGCCTCCAACATCAATTCGAACGCCCTGGCAGCGATCAGGCTGGTCTGCTCCGCCGGTTTGGAGATCACCGCATTGCCGGCCACCAGGGCAGCCATCATCTGACCAGTGTAGATGGCCAGCGGAAAATTCCAGGGGCTGATACACAGGAAAACGCCCCGCCCCTCCAGGTACAGCTCATTGCTTTCGCCGGTGGGCCCAGGCAGTGCGATCGGCCGCTCGAAACGGTAACGCCCCTGAACCGCGTAATAGCGGCAGAAATCCACTGCTTCCCGCACTTCGTCAATGCCATCCTGCAGGGTCTTGCCGGCCTCCCGGCAGCAGAGTGCGATCAACTCTTCCATGTGCCTTTCCAGCAGGTCGGCAAAGCGCTCCAGGCACGCAGCCCGCTCCCCCACCGGGCGCTCGTTCCAGGCCGGGAAACCGCCACAGGCAGCCTCCAGCGCCTCGCGGGCATGGGTATCGCTGGCCCAGACCACCTCACCAACCATCTTGCCGTGGTCATGGGGGGCATGGACCGGGTTTTTCTCGCCGTCGTCCCGACGGCGACCGGCAATTACGGGGCCGGCCTGCCATTGATGGTCCGACCAGCGCGCCAGCGTGGCCAGCAAAGGCTCACGGTCCATTGCCACCTGGATGTTCAAACCGCGAGAATTGCGGCGCTCCATACCATAGAGCTTTTCAGGCAGGTCGATGCGGTCATTGGACAGGCTTTGGTATCGCTCCAGTTCATCCACCGGATTGGTCACCAGGTCTTCAATAGGGGTACGGGCATCCACCAGGCGATGGACAAAGGAGGAGTTGGCACCATTCTCCAGTAGCCGCCGCACCAGGTAAGGGAGCAGGTCCTTGTGGGGCCCCACCGGCGCATAAATCCGTACCGGAATCTTCTCATTCGACAGGAGGGTGCCGTAGAGCGCATCGCCCATACCGTGGAGGCGCTGGAATTCGAAACGTCGGCCCTTCCTCCGGGCCATCGCGAGCGCCGAGGCCACGGTATGGGCATTGTGGGACGCCAGTTGTGGATACAGGCGGCCGTCGGTGTAGTCACTGAGCAGGAACCTCAGGCAGGCCAGGTAGGAGGTATCCGTGGCCTCCTTGCGGGTAAACACCGGATAACCTGCGGCACCCATCTGCTGGCTGAGCTTGATCTCGGTATCCCAGTAGGCCCCTTTCACCAGGCGGATGGGAATTTCATCCCCCAGGTCCCTGGCCAGCCGGTTGAGCCAGCACAGCACTGGCAGGGCCCGCTTGGAATACGCCTGCACCACCATACCGAAGCCGCCCCAGCCCCGGACAACCGGATCACTGAATACCTTCTCGAAGAGCTTGAGGGACAGTTCCAGCCGGTCCATTTCCTCCGCGTCGATGGTAATGGCGACATCCCGCTCCCTGGCCAGCGACAGCAGGTCCACCAGCGTGTCGTGGAGTTCCGTCATGACCCGCGCTTCCTGGGATTCCTCATACCGGGGATGGAGGGCAGACAACTTGATGGAAATGGACGGGCGGGGAACCCCATTGGTGGTATAGGTGTCGCTGCCAACGCTTTCGATGGCATTCCGATAGGACGCCAGGTAGCCGGCCGCGTCCTCCCGGGTCATGGCCGCTTCGCCCAGCATGTCGAAGGAATAGGTGTAGCCTTTGTCCCGGCACTCCCGGGCGTTCTTCATGGCCTCGTCAATATCACGCCCCAGGACGAACTGCCTGCCCATGATGGCCATGGCCCGGTACATGGCACTACGGATAACCGGCTCGCCGCTGCGTTTTACCAGCCGCTTCCAGATATTCGAGGGTGAGCCGTCAATGCGCCTGTCCATCTTCACCACGCGACCGGTGAGCAACAACCCCCAGGTGGACGCATTCACCAGGGTGGATTCACTGCGACCAACATGCTTCTGCCAGTCGGCGGTGGAGATCTTGTCATGGATCAGGGCGTCGGCGGTGTGCTTATCCGGGATACGCATGAGGGCCTCGGCCAGGCACATGAGCAATATGCCTTCCTCAGTATCCAGGCTGTACTCCTGCAGCAGGGCGTCCACCATATGGACCGTGTCATCCTGCTCCCGCACGTCCCGGATCAGGTCGGTCGCCAGGTGAGTGACAGCCTTTTTCTCCGCGGCATCACTGCGCGCCAGCTTCATCAGCTCACGCAGGTACCCGGACTCATCCACTGCGTAGTTGTCCACAATGGATTGCCAGAACCAGCCACGGGGCTGTTCCTGGAAAGCGGGACCCAGAACATTGGAAGCAGGGAACATATCAGCCCATTCCGAATACAGGTGAAATTAACACGCCTGTAATCTAGCTCGTGTAAGGACCGACCACTTTCAAATTCCTGCGGACTGTTTATAAATTATTACGATCTTTAGGGATTTGAGCGGACGTCAGAGCCGTTCACGAAATTGTGTTGGGGTAAGCCCGCGATGTTTTCGCAAGGCTGTGGTAAAGGCCGACTGACTGGAAAAACCGGTGCGGGCACTGATATCGGCTACCGACAGCGAGGTGGTTCTCAGCATCTGGCAGGCCTGGTCCAGGCGGGTATTGAGCAGGAAACGGTAGGGGCTGGTGGCCATGGCCTCCCGGAACAGTTCATGGAACCGGCTGGGGCTGAGGCAGGCCTGTGCCGCTAGTTCTTCGACGGTGATACGCTGCCCCAGGTTTTCCAGGACATAGCGGCGCAGGGTTTCCGGATCGAGACCGGCGCGCCTCAGCGGTACCCTGTTGCGCTCCTCGCCCAGCCGGTCCGACAGCGCCAGCAGGATCGCCGTTGCCAGGTGGTCGCGGATACCATGCTCTACGGCTGAGCGACGGATCTCCCCCGCCGAGAGTTGCACCAGTTGTTGCAGGTGGACATCCAGCCCCACCACCACCGGCCTCTGGAACAGCCGACTGATCACCAGGAAGTCCTGGTAGTGGGGTTCCTCGGGTTGCGGATGCCAGGCGTCCACATTAATAACCAGCACCTGGTTTTCACGTCCGCCGGAAAATTCGTGGCGCACCCCCGCCGGCACCAGGCAGGCCCGCCAGGTGTCCAGCCGCCCTTCGCGACCGTCCACGCTCACCTCGGCGCCGCCGTACACGCCGATCACGGCCTGATGATGATCGTGGCGGTGCTGGTGAGTGAACTCGGGCAGGGTCTGGAGTCGGGCGGACAGCATCGTCACTCCCTATTGTTGGCCGCGCGGATCAGTCAACCAGGCGGGATATCAGGGTCGATACCTGTCGACTGACCTCTTCCAGGGGCTGTGCGGCATTCACCACATGATACCGCAGGGGCTGTTGTTCCGCCCGATCCAGGTAACAATCCCGGATCCGCTGGAAAAAGGCCGCTTTCTCCTGTTCAAAACGATCAGGCGCACTACGGCTGCGGGCGCGGGCCATTCCCACTTCCACCGGCGCATCCAGCAACACGACATGATCCGGCCTCAGTTCCCCCTGGACCAGTTGTTCCAGGATGGCAATCTGTTCACGGGGCACGCCTCGGCCACCACCCTGGTAGGCGTAGGTGGCGTCGGTAAACCGATCACACAGCACCCAGGTTCCCCGCTCAAGGGCGGGCATGATCAGACTGTGGAGATGCTGGGCCCGGGCGGCAAACATCAGCAGCAGTTCGGTCAGGTCGTTGACCGCTTCGTCCCGGGGCGTCAGCAGCAGTTCCCGGATGGCCTCGGCCATGGGAGTACCGCCGGGCTCACGGGTGACCAGCACCGGCTTCCCGGCGGCTTCCAGGGCTTCCCTGGCCGTGGCGAGCTGGGTCGACTTGCCGACGCCCTCGGTGCCCTCAAACGTGATGAACTGCCCGCGGCTCATTCAGTGCCCTCGTCCCCATTGTCCGGGGCCGGCCAGGAACGGTAGTCCTCGCGACGGTTGAGCTGGTATTCCCGAACCGCCCGGCGGTGATCCTCCAGGGTACGGGAGAACTTGTGACTGCCATCCCCCCGGGCCACGAAATAGTAGGTATCCCCCTCGGCGGGGTGGACGGCGGCATGGATCGCCGCCCGGCCTGGCAAGGCGATGGGGGTCGGTGGCAGGCCGGAGATACGGTAGGTGTTATAGGGGGTGTGGGTACGCAGGTCCCGACGGGTGATACGTCCTTCGTAGGCATCGCCCATACCATAGATAACGGTGGGATCAGTCTGCAGGCGCATGCCCCTCTCCAGGCGCCGGACAAAGACACCGGCAATGTCTCGCCGCTCCCCTGGCACACCGGTTTCCCGCTCGATGATGGAGGCCATGATCAGCGCCTCATAGGGTGTTTCGTAGGGCAGGTCATCCGCCCGACCGGCCCACTCCTCGGCCAGTACGTTGTTCATTTTTTCATAGGCACGGCGGAGAATCTCCAGATCACTGTCACCGCGACTGTAGGCATAGGTATCAGGGAACAGCCGGCCTTCCGGGTGCGCACCCTCGTCCCCCAGTTCCGCCATGATCCTGTCCGCTGACCAGTCGGCGGTGAGCTGCTCCAGGTGCTCCGCCCGGGCCAGGGCCGCCCTCGCGTCCCGGAAGCGCTTGCCCTCGATAAACTGGACCGTGCGCACCTTGGTATCTCCGCGAACCATCAGGGCGATCATGTTCCTGGGGGTCATACCGGGGTGGAACTCGTACTCACCAGCCCGGATGGCGGTCATTTCCGGCTCGACCCGTGCCAGCAGCTTCAGCCAGATGGCCTTGTCCACCAGTCCCTTCTGCTCCAGGTCGTGGGCCACCGCATTGTAGGACGTGCCCCGGGGCACCAGGTACAGCATGGATTCCTGCAGGTTGGCTTCCACCTCAAGGGTTTTGAGACCCTGCCAGCTCCACAGGGCAGCACCGGCCACGGTCACTAGTACCGACGCAACAACCGCAATAACAAACGACTTGATCAACGTAACTCCTCAACGTTTTCTGGCAAGGCTGACGATTGTCGCAAGGTGGTCCGGGAGAGGCAACTGCCGGCCCGCCAGAGTGTGCACCGGCACCGCGCCGATCACACTGTTCAGCAGCAGCAGACCGCCGAAATCGTCCTGGTGACACTGCTCCGGTTGCAGGAACCCTTCCCGTACGATCTGCCCGCTTACCGCCAGCCCCTGTGCAACATGCGCCAGCATGACGCTGTTGACCGCCACCTGGTCACGGGGCGGTGTGCACCATTCGCCCCGCCAGCGATAAAGCAGCGACGTCCGCGTACCTTCCCGCAGGTCACCCCGGTCTCCCCTCATCAGCGCCTCGTAACAGCCTTCCGGCATGGCGCGACTGGCCAGGACCTGCTCCAGGCGGTTGAGGGTCTTGAGTCCGGCCAGCAACGGGTTAACGGTCAGTGGCACGTCGGATATGGATGCCGCCACACCCTCGCCGGGAGGCTCTGGCGGCGCGGCATGGAGGGAAATCAGAAGCCGGGGCTCAGCGGCCTCCGGCGGGCGATAACCACGACCACCACTGCCCCGGGTCAGCAGCAACTTGAGGACCTGGCGGTCCGTTTTCCTGGTCCGCTCAATCAGTGTCTGCCCTTGTTGCAGCGCCAGATCCAGGTCTGCCTGGACCAGGGGAATGCCCAGACGACAGGCGCCGCCCAGCAGCCGCTGGCAGTGCGCCTGCACCAGCTCCGGGCGACCATGACGGACCAGGATGGTTTCAAACAGGCCATCTCCGTAGGCCAGCCCCCGGTCATCACCAGGTACGGTGGCCGGCCCGTGTTCACCGCTCCCGGAAACGAGAATATTGACCATAGGTGCCCCCGGAGACACAAAAAAGCCGCCCTGTCTGCGACAACAGGACGGCTTTTGCCTGGCTTACAGACGATCAGCTGTGTGCGTTGATGTAGTCAATCGCATCCTGAACGCTGGTCAGCTTTTCAGCTTCCTCATCGGGAATCTCGGTCTCGAATTCCTCTTCGAGAGCCATGACCAGCTCCACAGTGTCCAGTGAGTCAGCGCCCAGGTCCTCTACAAAAGAAGAACTGTTCTGAACTTCGGACTCCTTGACGCCCAGCTGTTCACAAACAATCTTCTTAACGCGCTCTTCAACTGTACTCATAATTTCCTCACTTTTTGTCAACCAGGCAATGAAAGATTGCCAGTTTATGGTAAACCCCACCTGCAGACAAGCAGGGACGAAGATAAAACCTATTCAGATAAAGGGCTTGGCCAGAACCAAAGCGGCTTTCCCGGCCAGGGCCCTACCCCATGTACATGCCGCCGTTGACATTAATGGTGTCGCCGGTCACGTAGCCGGCCGCATCGGATGCCAGGAACGCCACCACGGCGGCCACTTCCTCCGGCTGCCCCAGGCGACCGGCCGGAATATTCTCCAGCATGGCACTGCGCTGCCCTTCGTCCAGGGCCTTGGTCATATCGGTATCGATAAACCCGGGTGCCACACAGTTGGCGGTAATGCCCCGGTTGGACATTTCCTTGGCCAGGCTGCGGGTGAAACCTTCAACACCAGCCTTGGCAGCGCAATAGTTACCCTGGCCGGGGTTACCCATGCCGGCGACCACCGAACTGATATTGATGATCCGCCCCCAGCGGGCTTTTGCCATTCCCCGCAGCACCGCCTTGCTCAGGCGATAGACGCTGGACAGGTTGGTTTCGATCACCGCCGACCAGTCGTCATCCTTCAGACGCAGCAAAAGGTTATCACGGGTGATACCAGCGTTATTGACGAGTATCACAGGGGCGCCAACCTCTGCCGTCATTTTCTTCAGACCGGCGTCGATGCTCTCGGGGTCAGACACATCCATCACCATGCCAAAGCCTTCAATGCCGGCTTCCTTCAGGTTGGCGGAAATCGTGTCCGCACCACCCTGGGATGTCGCGGTGCCCACCACCGTGGCACCCTGTTTACCGAGGCTGTCAGCAATGGCCCGGCCAATGCCCCGCGTGGCACCGGTAACCAGTGCAATCTTGCCATCAAGAGACATGAGGAATGCTCCCTTCCATCAATGTAGAAAACGCCGCCAGGGAGACGGCGCCTGTGTATGGTTTAATCGTTGCGGAATGCCTCAAGGGCACCGTCCAGGCCTTCCGGCGTTTCAATGCTGAACACCTTCAGGCTGCGATCAATGCGCTTGCCCAGACCCGCCAGGACCTTGCCGGCACCGCATTCGGCCATCACACCGACACCCTCTTCCACCAGCAGCTTCATGGAATCGGTCCACCGCACCGGTGAATAGAGCTGTTGGACCAGGTTGGCCTTGAGCTGATCGGCGTCCTGGACATGCTCCGCGGAAACATTCTGTATCACCGGGGTCAACGCATTACCGAAACTGACATTGTTCAGGGCCTTGGCCAGCTCGTCAGCGGCCCCCTTCATCAGGGCACAATGGGACGGCACACTGACGGGCAACGGCATGGCCTTGCGGGCCCCCTTGTCCTTGCAGATTTCAATGGCCCGCTCAACCGCCGCGCTGTTGCCGGCGATGACGACCTGGCCCGGCGCGTTGAAGTTAACGGCCGAAACCACCTCTTTGCCGGCGGCTTCCTCACAGGCGGAGATGACCTGATCATCCTCCAGGCCGAGGATGGCGGCCATGCTGCCTTCGCCCGCCGGCACCGCACTCTGCATGAGCTCACCCCGCAGTTGCACCAGACGGACGGCGTCCGCAAAGTCCAGGCTCTCGGCCGCCACCAGGGCGCTGTATTCACCAAGACTGTGCCCGGCCAGGTACTGCGGTTCGGTGCCCCCGGCAATAAACCACTGCCGCCAGAGGGCAATACTGGCAGTCAGTAGCGCCGGCTGTGTCACCATGGTCTGGTTGAGTTCCTCTGCCGGTCCGTTCTGGCAGAGTTCCCACAGATCATAGCCCAGCACATTGGACGCTTCGGAGAATGTCTGCTCGACCACAGGCCAGGCTTCGGAAGCGGCCTTGAGCATACCAACTGACTGAGACCCTTGTCCCGGAAATATAAAGGCTGTTTTCATGACGAAAATTTTACCGTGGTTGGTGGTTCAGTAGGATTAGCCAATAGTACAAGCAAACCGCTGTGAGGACCACGAAGAGCTCCCCGTACAGGACAGCCCGTCCTGTTTCGGTGACCGCCAGATCACAGGACAAGATCGTCCAGACGTTCGTTGATGCGCCGGGGAACTTCCAGCTCCACCTCCCGGACGGCCTGACGGATAGCCGCTTTCATCGCCCGCTCATTGGCATTGCCGTGGCTCTTGATCACCACACCCTGCAAACCGAGCATGCTGGCACCATTATGCCGCGTCGGGTCCATATCGCGAAGCAGGCGCCCCATGATCGGTCGTGCCATAAACCCCACCACCCGACCATAGAGGTTGCGGGTGAACGCCTGCTCAAGCAACTCGATGAGTAGGCCGGCAACCCCCTCACCGGTCTTCAGGGCGACATTGCCGACAAAACCGTCACAGACAACCACATCCGCGACATCCCGAAACAGGTCACTACCTTCAACGTAGCCGATATAGTTCAGGGTTTCACACTGCGCCAGCATATGGGAGGCAAGCCGGACCTGTTCGTTGCCCTTGATCTCCTCTTCCCCCACATTCAGCAGGGCAACCCTGGGCTCGGGAATGGCGCTGACCGCCGACGCCATCAGCGACCCCATCAGGGCAAACTGGTAGAGGTTTTCAGCCGAGACATCGACATTGGCACCCAGGTCCAGCACCTGGCACTGCCCCCGCAGAGAGGGAATCAGCTTGGTGATGGCGGGTCTTTCAATACCGGGATACATCTTTAGGATGGAGCGGCCAAAGGCCATCAGTGCACCGGTGTTACCGGCGCTGACACATCCTTCTGCCTCGCCGTCACGGACCAGCCTGAGGGCCACCGCCATGGAGGCGTTCTGCTTGTGTCGCAGGGCATGGGACGGGCGTTCATTCATACGCACCACGTCCGTGGCGGGCTCGATACGGATTCTTGGGTGCCCTGGATGCAACAAGGCCTTGAGCTGCCCCTGGTTACCCACCAGGATCAGCGTCAAGGCCTCATTGTCGTCGACCGCTTCCAGGGCTGCCGCCACAGCAACTTCCGGACCACGATCACCGCTCATGGCATCAATGGCAAGGGTTACCGAGGTCACCGTACTATCTCACCTGTGCCTGCGTATGGGTCCGGCCCCGGAAGCATAACGGGGTCGGCGCGACGGAATTACTCGTCGTACGCTTCCACGACCTGCTTGCCGCGGTAGAAGCCGTCCGGAGACACGTGGTGACGACGATGAACCTCACCGGTGGTTGCGTCGGTCGACAGGGTCGGTTTGCTCAGGGCATCGTGGGAACGACGCATGCCGCGCTTGGAGCGGGTTTTACGATTTTGCTGGACAGCCATGACTGTACTCCTGACCTGTTTACTATGTGCCCGTAAGCACGTGAATATTGCTAATGCTTGGTTGTCTTCAACCCTTTCAGCACACTGAAAGGGTTGTCACGCTGTTCACCGGAGTCCGAGGTGGCCTCGTCACCTTCGGAACCGGGCTCCAGGGCCTCCAGTTCCGAGGTTGCCGGACAGTCTCCCCGTTCGTGCAGGGGAAAGGCCGGCAGCGCCAGCAACAGCTCGTCCTCCACCATTGTCCAGAGATCGGCCGCATCACCATCGGTGACAAAGGGCTCCAGCTCCGTCGGCAACTGCCGGGCCTGTTCATCGCTGGTCACCAGGCCCAGCTCGAAGGATGAGCGCAACGGGGCGCTTATCCCCGTCATGCAACGCTGGCACTCCAGCTCAACATCCGCTTCCAGTTCCCCCCGGACAACTCGCCGGCGCTCACTGTCAGCGCTGAATACCAGCCGAACCCGGCAATGACCGCCCTCGGGAATGGCCAGAACCGCACCCCGGAAACGGGTCAGCTCCACCAGGGGGATAGTTCCCTCCAGCTCGGCACCTGTTTCCGCCATGCGGTGTGGGTCAACAGACCTTGGCAATTCGGCGTTTGACATAGGCGCGCAATTTTAGGGGCGAGATGCCGCCCTGTCAAAGACTTCCTCCCCTGACCGCGGCAACTTCGTATATATATGGACGACGTCGGTCACAACCCGCTATGGTTGCCTACCTCGACTATAGAGGAGTCCGACCATGCCGACCACTCCGCCACTGGTGCTGGCCTCATCCTCACCCTGGCGCCGGGATCTGCTGGCAAGGCTGGGGTTACCGTTTGAGTGCGCCTCCCCGGATATCGACGAAACACCCGCGCCGGGGGAGTCCGCTCCGACCCTGGTTGAACGCCTGGCCCGCGGCAAGGCGGAAGCCCTCCGTGACCGGTACCCGAGGCATCTGATCATCGGTTCCGACCAGGTGGCCACCCTGGACGGCGCCATCCTCGGCAAACCCGGCAGCCATGAAAAGGCCTGCCAGCAACTGGCCCTGTGCAGCGGCCGGACCGTCACCTTCCATACCGGTCTGGCGCTTCACGATTCAGCCACCGGCATCACCGATACCCTGGAGGAAACCTTCCGGGTCCATTTCCGGTCGCTGCCCGGGGACACCATCGAACGCTACCTGCGGATCGAGCAGCCCTACCAGTGTGCCGGCAGCTTCCGCATGGAGGGCCTGGGTATTGTCCTGTTCAGCCGCCTGGAAGGCCGGGATCCCAACACCCTGATCGGACTGCCGCTGATTGCCCTGACGGACATGTTGCAACGGCGGGGCGTGGATATCCTGGGGAGCGCAAGCCCTGCATAGAACCCTCACTGGCGAGCAAAACCTAGCGAAGGTCGAAGCGGGAGCCCGCCAGCTCGGTGCGCAATGCACTGACAATGGAGACACCCAGCGCATCGGTGAACTGCTTGAATGGAGACGGCTGGACGGTGTAGTCCACCAGCTCTTCCTCGCCCACCAGCTCACGGGCCACCCAGGAGGTGCTGCCGAGCCCATCCACCAGCCCCAGCTCCAGGGCCTGCTCCCCGGTCCAGACCAGGCCACTGAACAACCGCTCGTCATCCGCCAGGCGTTCACCACGCCCCTTGCGGACATACTCGATGAACTGCTCATGGGTATTCTTCAGCACATCCTGCCAGAAGGCCACTTCACCAGGCTCCTCCGGTGAGAACGGATCCAGGAACGCCTTGTTCTCCCCGGCGGTATAGAGCCGCCTCTCAACCCCGGCCTTGTCCATCAGGCCGGTAAACCCGAAACCACCGGACACCACGCCAATGGAACCCACCAGGCTGGCCCGGTTGGCGTAGATCTCGTCCGCCGCCGCCGCGATGTAATAGGCACCGGAGGCGCCCATGTCGCTGATAACCGCGTATACCTTCCTGTCCGGATGCTCTTCCCGCAGACGGACGATCTCATCATAGACATAGCCCGCCTGTACCGGGCTGCCGCCAGGGCTGTTGATGCGCAGCACCACGGCCCGGGCATTTTCCGCCTCAAACGCCCGCCGCAGCGCCCCCACCAGGTTGTCGGCACTGGCATGGGTATCCGAGGCGATGGTGCCATTCACCTCTACCACCGCGGTGTGGGCCTCCACCCCCGCAGTATCCAGTCCGCCCGTCAGCGGCGCCCGGAACATGAAGAGCAACGCGAAGAGATAGAGGAACGTCAGGATCTTGAAGAAGATACCCCAGCGGCGGCTCCTGCGCTGCTCAGCCGTCAGCGCGCCCACAAGCTTTTCCAGGGCCTGCGAATCCGTCACCCCGGACGACCGTGGCGCCTTGCGGACCGGATCGTCACCCCAGCCCTCGGATGAATTCCATTCTGACATGCACTACCTCTCCGTTTTTGTTGAGGTACCGGGTAAACCGGCGCCATCCAGACTCAGACCAGCTTCAGCGCCTCGCGCAGTTCGCGTACATTGCCCGCCACGAACACCGGATCATACCGGCCCAGTTCATCGCGCTTGTGAACACCCCACTCCACACCAATCGACGGCATGCTGATACGGCGCGCCATATCCAGATCATATCGGGTATCGCCGATCATCACCGCGTCGTCGGGCTCAATATCGAAATACTCCAGGATCTCCACCAGCATTTTCGGATCCGGCTTGGAGCGGGTCTCATCGGCACAGCGGGTGATATCGAAATGCGGTCCCAGACCACTGGAAACCAGTGCCGAGTCCAGCCCCCGCCGGCTTTTGCCCGTGGCCACCGCCACCTGGCGCCCGTCCAGCTTCAGGTCCGCAACCACATCGGCCATGCCATCGAAGACGTTCTGCGGCAGGGTCTTCCGGGCGAAGAAATACCGGGCATAGCCTTCCCGGATGGACAGCATCTCGTCCCGGGAAATACCGGGGTACAGTGCTTCCAGGGCCTCCGTCATGCCGAGGCCAATAATATCCCGGTAGGCCTCCCGCTCCCGGGCCGGGAAGCCCAACTCAACGGCGGCCTGGTGGAGGCTGCCCGCAATGTGCTCCACGGAATCCACCAGGGTGCCGTCCCAGTCAAAAATCACTACCTTATACGTCATACCTGTTCCGTCCCAGGGTTACTGCATTATCGATCCAGCCCGCCGAGAACCGCGGCGAATGACTCGTCGTAAGGTGCCTCCAGGCGATGCCACTGCTCGCTGCCCGGCAGCCGGAATTCCAGCGCGCGGGCATGGAGCATCAGCCGGTTCCCGCCGACACGCCGGAAGGCACGCTGGCTGGCCGCATCCATATACTTGTCGTCACCGGCAATCGGATGACCCGCACTGGCACAGTGGACCCGTATCTGGTGGGTCCGCCCGGTCACCGGCGATGCCTCCACCAGGCTATAACCCTGCCATACCTCCAGTGTCCGGTAGCGGGTCAGGGAGGGCTTGCCCTCCACGTCCACACGCACGCGCCGCTCCCCATTGGGCATTTCATAGCGCAGCAGGGGCTCGGATACCTCCGTAACCCCCTCCGGCCAGTGCCCGCTGACCAGGGCATGATAATGCTTGCGCACTTCACGGCGGCGGAGCTCATCCTGCAGGAACTTCAGGGACGATCGCTTCTTTGCCACCATCACCAGACCGGAAGTATCCCGATCAAGCCGATGCACCAGCTCCAGGAAGTGCGCTTCGGGGCGTGCCGCCCGCAGCACCTCGATCAGGCCAAAGCTGAGGCCGCTACCACCATGGACAGCGATGCCGGACGGCTTGTTCACCACCAGCAATTCGTCGTTCTCGAAGACCACCGCGTTTTCCATGACCGCCTGCACCCGGTCCCCGGGGATGGAACTGGTCGGCCGCTGCGGCTTCACCACCGGCGGGATCCGCACCTGATCGCCGGCCTGCAGGCGGGTATCCGGCTTCACCCGGCCCTTGTTGACCCGTACTTCACCCTTGCGCACGATCCGGTAGATCTTCCCCCTGGGAATGCCCCTTAGGCGGGCCATCAGGAAGTTGTCCAGTCGCTGGCCGGCCATGTCCGGCTCCACGGTAATCCACTGGACGCCGGTGGGCTGCTTGCCCGTGTCGTTACGGGATTCGCTGGCAGACCCGGTGCGCCGCCGGGGCCTCGCGGATTGACTGCGCTGGGGAGATGCCATATCGGGAATGGATTCCTGAAGGGTGCGGGATTGATGAGTCGGGGCTTTGCTGCTATATTCCGGCATGCTTTTCCGTTTGTCTACGGCCCGGCCAACATGCCGACCGCCGGAGCGGTTGAAGTATACAGAGACTGACCGGGAGTTTGAATGCCCGATACCCTGACAACCGGGTACTCGCCAGGGCAACCAACACGGCAGAAGCAGACAGAGAAATCCGGGTGCCAGCAGGCCCGCTAACCAGGCGACCTGCCATGAACACCCGCAACCCGACCGGCCCTGTATGATCAGCCGGGCGGGCAACTTGGTAATACCAGGCCCGGGAGCGTCAGCCGGAAATCGGCGGACCACCCGTTCCAGCACCATAAGCGACGGTGCCAATGGAAGACCGGGCATGACAGTAACCACGCAGGGAACCCTGCGGGAAACGCGAAGATTTACACCAGCACGCCGGGCCGGGCCGTCCAGATGACGAATATGACATGAGACCCAGGCACCAGCGTGAACCGAAAGATACGTAGCATGCGTCGACAGAAACTGACTCCATACACCCCTTCCCTGCCAGCAGGCACGGGCGGCGTATGGTTCGGACCGGAACAGGGCGAACGGCTCACCGTTCCCGCCTGACCATTCTGATGGCCGGGGCTTGCCCGTCCATACGCGGTTGCGCTTCGTGAATACCCGCGGTTTCCTGTCTAACTAATTGACAGGAATCATCTTTTCCATGAAAAGAATGCTCATTAATGCAACTCACCCCGAAGAGTTGCGCGTAGCACTGGTCGATGGCCAGAAGCTGTTTGACCTGGACATCGAATCCTCCACCCGCGAGCAGAAAAAAGCCAACATCTACAAGGGTCGCATCACCCGAGTCGAACCCAGCCTGGAAGCCGCCTTCGTGGACTTCGGCGCCGAACGCCACGGCTTCCTTCCCCTCAAGGAAATCTCCCGGGATTACTTCCGCAAGCCCCCCGGCCAGATCGAAGGCAAGATCAACATCAAGGATGTGGTCTCCGAGGGACAGGAAATCATTGTCCAGGTGGACAAGGAAGAGCGCGGCAACAAGGGTGCAGCCCTCACCACCTTTATATCCCTGGCCGGCCGCTACCTGGTGCTGATGCCCAACAACCCCCGCGCCGGCGGCATCTCCCGTCGTATCGAAGGGGAAGAGCGCGCCCAGCTCAAGGACGCCCTGAACGAAGTGGAAGTGCCCAAGTCCATGGGCATCATCGTGCGTACCGCCGGCATTGGCCGCAGCGCCGAGGAACTGCAGTGGGACCTGAACTACCTGATCGCCACCTGGGACGCCATTACCGGCGCCGCCAAGGACCAGAAAGCCCCCCGCCTGCTGCACCAGGAAAGCAACGTTATCATCCGCGCCGTGCGCGACTACCTCCGCCAGGACATCGGCGAGGTGCTGATTGACTCCCCAGGCGTCTACGAGAACGTGCTCGGCTTCGTGCGCCAGGTGATGCCGTCCTTCGAGAACAAGATCAAGCTGTACGAGGACGAGATTCCCTTGTTCAGCCGCTACCAGATCGAGGCCCAGATCGAGACCGCCTTCCAGCGAGAGGTGAAACTGCCCTCCGGTGGCTCCATCGTGATCGATCCCACCGAGGCCCTGGTCTCCATCGACATTAACTCTTCCCGGGCCACCAAGGGCCAGGATATTGAGGAAACCGCCCTGCAGACCAACCTGGAAGCGGCGGACGAAATCGCCCGCCAGCTCCGGCTGCGGGACATGGGCGGGCTGATTGTCATCGACTTCATCGACATGACCCCGGCCCGTAACCAGCGGGAAGTGGAACAGCGCGTGCGCCAGGCCCTTGAGCTGGACCGCGCCCGGGTCCAGGTGGGCAAGATATCCCGCTTTGGCCTGCTGGAAATGTCACGCCAGCGGCTGCGTCCCTCCCTGGGCGAGACCCGCAGCGAAGTCTGCCCCCGCTGTAGCGGCCAGGGCACCATCCGGGGTATCGAATCCCTGGCGCTGAGCATCATGCGCCTGATCTTCGAGGAGGCCTCCAAGGACAAGACCGGCGAGGTTCGCGCCGTGGTACCGGTGTCCGTGGCCACCTTCCTGCTCAACGAGAAGCGCAAGCAGCTGGCGGATATCGAAGCCAGGCAGAAGGTGGAAATCCTTGTGGTTCCCACCCCCCACATGGAAACACCCCACTTCGAGATTATCCGGTTGCGCGACGATGAAACCGGAGAAAAGGTCTCCAGCTATCATGTAGCTGATGAATACAGCGCCCGCGAGGAAGAGCAGGTGGACGCCCAGGTGTCCCGCGAAGCACCTCCCCGCGAGGAAGCCGCAGTGAAGTCCATCCGCCCGGCGGCCCCGGCACCCAAACCTGCCGCGGCCCCGGAAACCCAGACCGAAGACGCCGGTGACGAGGGCATGTTCCGCAAGCTCTCCCGCAAGATCGCCAACTTCTTTGGCGGTGAAAGCGTCGAACAGGACCAGGAGCGATCCCAGGGTACTGGCGGAAACCGCAACCAGCAGGGCCGTCAGGACCGTCGCAAATCCCGTGTCGCCCGGGATGACCGTAGCGAAGGCGACAAGCGCCAGGGCGGTGATCGTCGCAGCCAGGGGCCCCAGAACCGGGATGACGATAGCCGGGGCGGCCGCAACCGGAATCGTAACCGTAACCGCAACCGTCGCTCCGGTGACAACCGCCAGGACCAGCAGGGTGGTCGGGATACCCAGTCCCGGGACAGCAGCCGGAAAGGCGCGCCCCAGAAAGACGGTGGCAAACCGGATGATCGCCGCGGCGGACAAGGCCCCAAAGGCGGTAAGGGCAAGGATGACAGCCAGGGTAAGAAACCCCAGGGTCGCCAGGACCAGCCCAAGTCCGAGAAGGACAGCGGCCAGGACATAGGACCCGACAAGGGACCGGACAAGGCTCAGGGCAAGCCCGAGAAGAGCGACAGGCCCAAGCGCAATCGCCGCAGCCGCAACCGCGACGGCTCACCGGCAGAGACCCCGGCCACCACGCCAGCCAGCCGCAAGGCCGAGCGTACTGAAAAACATCAGGGCGAGCCGGCGGACCGGGAAACCGGCCGGGCTTCCGCTGCACCGGTGAAGCCCGGGGACAAGCCTGATAGCGGGGAGCCCCGTAGCCAGAGCGTTCCGGAACAGAAACAGCCGGCAGCGGCGGATACCCGAACCACGGACAGCAGGGACGCTTCCGACCGGAAGGCCGAGGCAGGCAAGACTGAACAGCCCGCCCAGGGCGCCGGGGACGGGGACACCGACAAGAAATCGGCGGATACCGAAGCTAAAGCGAAGGCACCGCAGACGGAAGACGACAAGTCCGGCCCAGGCGCTGAGGCGAAGGCCGAGAGTACTGCCGCCACTGCCGCAAGCGCCGACGGCAAGAAGGCTGACGCCGAAAAACCGACTGCCGCCCCCGCGGGGAAGGCGCCGGACGGCAAGGCCCAGGACAAGACCGCTGCATCGGATGACAAACCGACCACACCGGTCACCGATGAGGCGCCCGGGCAGGCGGACGCGGAGCCTGCTGAAGCGGAACGCAAACAGCCGGACGTACAGTCTGAAGGCAAGTCTGATGCCGACCAGGAGGCTCCGTCGGAGCCCGGCAAGGATTCGGGCAAGCCGGCACGCAAGCCCAGGCCCGAGAACAAACGGGCAGCCCGGGCAGAGGATGACGGGGGCCAGCCGACGGCTGACCCGAAGGCATCCGAAGCCACTGCTCCGGCCGAGGAAGACAGGGACACCAAACCGTTGACCGACTCAGGCGCCAGCCAGGAAGAGAAACCGGCCAGAAAGCCGGAGCCGGCACCGACCGCCGAACAGGGCGATAACAAGCTGGCGGAAGAGGCCGCGAAGTCTGAGCCCAAGGCTCCGGAAGCGCCTGTCACCCCCGGTCGCGCCTACAACGATCCGCGCGAAGTGCGCAAGCGCCAGCGCGCGGCAGAAGCCGCCCGCAAGGCACAGGCCACGGAGAGCGCGGATTCGGGCAAAGACGGTGACGGGACCAGCAGCTCTGGCCAATAAGCGTTGAAAAATTCACGGATACCCATCTAAGGTATCCGTGAGACCCCACCATGGCCGTGCGCCAGGAGCAGTTGCATGCTGAATAACGACGAGATCGAAGCGCTGGAAGACATTCTCTTCGCAGATCCCTGGGGAGAGGAATCACTGGATTTCTTTGGCCTTCATGGCGTCGTATGCGCCAGCGTGGTAGGTCCCCAAACCCTGGACGCCGCCGAGATCTTCCGGCTGGCAACCGGTCAGGAGTCGGTGGCACCGGACGATGTGCCGGAGGTGTTCGCCCGCCTTACCGACCAGTTGGCCCAGGGGCTGGCGCACTCCCTGGACATGGGACAATCGCTGGAATTACCGGAACCGGAGGACGGCGACCCCATGAATGCACTGGAAAACTGGTGCGCGGGGTTTGTCGATACGTTCCTGGAACATGAGGAAGCCTGGCTGGAGGAAGACGAGGCGGAAACCGCCGAGCTGATGGTTCCCATGCTGACCCTGTCGGGCCTGTTCGACGACGAGGACTTCCGCAAGGCCCGGGAGGACGACAAGGTCGCCCAGCAGATGGCGGATGCCATTCCCGACACCCTCACCGACCTGTATCTGCAGTTCCACGCCCCGGATTGAACCGGGGCCGGGTGTCTCACGGGGCACCCACCTGTTTCGCTGAACGCCTCAGGCCGGGGCGTTCCGAAACCGGTCCCACACCGGTGTCAGCCCCTCCGGCAACCCCGGGATCCGTCCCAACTCACACCAGCTTGCACCCGGAAAGTGAAAGTCGCTGCCACGGGATGCCAGCAGTGACTCACGTCGGCACAACTCCGTCAGGAACCCCAGATCCCCGCTGGACTGACCGGAGGTAATCACTTCAATGCCCTCCCCGCCCGCAGCCATGAAGTCAGCGACCAGCTCCCTGAGCCGGGTGGCGGTCAGTTTGTATTTGCGGGGGTGGGCCACAACGGCAATGCCACCGGCGTCGGTGATCCAGCGGACCACCTCGGACAGCTCCGGCCAGAAGGCCTTCACGTCGCCCGGCTTGCCGCTGCCGAGGTACTTCCTGAAGGCCTGGGCGGAATCCTTCACCAGACCGGCTTCCACCAACGCCCGGGCAAAATGGGGGCGACCGGGCACATCCCCCTGGGCCAGCCCGGTGGCGCTGTCCAGGATACCCTCATCACAACCATTGACGTGCCTGGCCAGCTTTTCCGCGATTCGCCGGCCCCGTTTCCAGCGGTTGGCCTGCTGGCCCGCCACCCGCTCCAGGAATTCAGCATTGTCCAGATCCATGTCCAGACCCACGATATGAATCGTATGCTTGCGCCACACACAGGAAAGTTCGATACCATTGATCAGCTGGATATTCGCCTTACGGGCCGCACCACGTGCCTCGGCAATACCGTCGACGGTATCGTGGTCCGTTAGCGCCAGATGGGTCACCCCCTTCTCCGCTGCACGCGCCACCAGTGCTGACGGGCTCAGGGCGCCGTCCGATGCGGTACTGTGGCAATGGAGGTCAATGCAATGGCTGGCGTGCTGGGTTATAGTCACTGGCTTTCCTGAACATCCGGTTTAAACCGACAGTCTACCATGTTCATCAACGGAGACCTGCCATGTACTACGCCATCATCAGCGAAGATGTCGAAAACAGCCTGCCCCTGCGGAAACCGGCACGACCAGCCCACATCGGTCGCCTGGAGGCCCTGCGGGACCAGGGCCGGCTACTGGTCGCCGGCCCCCATCCGGCCCTGGATACCACGGAACCCGGTGACGCCGGCTTTACCGGCAGTCTGGTAATTGCCGAGTTCGAATCACTGGAAGCAGCCCGCCATTGGGCGGACGCCGATCCCTACGTAGAGGCCGGTGTGTACCGGCGGGTCACTGTCAAGCCGTTCAAGGCCGTGCTGCCTTAATCCGGGAACCCGTTCCCGCCTGCCGGAGAATGAGCGTTTTGTAATAGCCGGCTACTTGATCAGGGGGATGTATGTGACAAAATTGCCGGTTTGGGAGCCCCGGAAACCCTCTCGCCCCGTGCGTCAGGATGACGGGCTCCCGATGTTCCAATAACCCGGATTCCAACTGCCAGGATTCATGCTGTGATAGCCCGAGCTGTAACCACCCGTGCCCTTTCCCGTATTCGCTACCTGATCCTGCCCCTGGCCCTGTTGATGGTGGTCACCGGCGTTGCCCAGGCACGAACCGTCTATATCGACGACACCCTGTATGCCCCGGTAAGGAGTGGCCAGGGTAACCAGTTTCGTGTGCTCCACAGCGGCCTCCGCAGTGGTACCGCCGTCACCCTGCTGGAACAGAACGAGGAATCCGGCTACAGCCGGGTACGCACCAGTCAGGGCCTTGAGGGCTGGCTTCCAACCCGTTACCTGACCAACCAGCCCATCGCCGAGGACCGGCTGGAAGCGGCCAACCGGGAACTGGAACAGACCCGCGCCCGGCTTGAGGAACTGCAGTCGCAGATGAGCGAGGTATCCGGAGAGCGGGACCAGCTTTCCTCCCGGGAACAGGCACTGGAACAACGGGTGGAGGAACTGACGGCTGAACTGGAGGAAATCCGCTCGGTCTCCGCCAACGCCCTGAACCTGGATCGCCGCAACCGGGAACTGCAGGAAAGCAACCAGAAGCTCAAGAACGAGGTGGAAGTACTCACCGCCGAGGTGGAACGCCTTGAGGCCAAGAGGGAGTCCGACTTCATGCTGCTGGGTGCCGGCCTGCTGATCCTGGGCATGTTCATCGCAGTCGTTCTGCCCTGGCTCAAACCCACCAAGAAACACGACACCTGGGCCTGATACCTGTCAGGCCTTTTGTCGTGACCAGCATCCAGTCATGTCACCAGCCACCCCCTTAAAGGGACTCCAGACACCAGATATGGGCACTGGATCACTCCCCTAACACCAAATCTATGGTCATATACCGTTGTTATGACGTCAGGTTCTTTGACCAATCGGCACATAACCGCTAAAAGGACTTATAGGGGCTTCGGGATACCGGAGCCTCCCAAACCAGATCAGGAAGGGGTAGTCATGTCGATGACCATGAGGGATTACTCGGAAAAGCGCGACTTTCATCGCATGCAGGTTAACTCAGCGATCGAGATAACCGATGGTGAAGGCCGCTCATTCAGTGGCATCTGCCGCGACCTCAGCGGTACCGGAATGCAGCTTTACGTGGAGGGCTATATTCCGGAGGGGGCGACGCTACACACCCTGCTCCCCTCAACCAGTGACCAGTTCCCGCCGTTCGAGACCGAGGTACGGGTACTGCGCACCGAGCCTGAGGGCGATGGCCACCTGCTGGGGGTGGCGATCGAAAAGGTCAGACATTAACGAAGAAGGCCCCGACAGCATCTGCCGGGGCCTTCTTCGTTAAGCCGGGCAACTGATTTCAGCCCAGCTTTTTCTCCGATACAACGATACCGTTGTTATCGGCGTAGACGTACTGTCCCGGCTTGAAGGTGACGCCACCAAAGGTGACCGGTACGTTCAGGTCGCCGATGCCTTTCTTGTCGGTCTTGCGGGGGTGCGTTCCCAGGGCCTGCACACCCAGTTCGGTCTTGCGGATCACATCCACATCACGGATGCAGCCGTAGATGATCAGGCCAGCCCAGCCGTTGGCCGCCGCCTTTTCCGCCAGCATATCCCCCAGCAGCGCGGCGCGCTTTGAGCCGCCGCCGTCGACGACCATCACACAGCCGTTACCGGGCTTCCCCACCTGCTCCTTGACCACGGAGTTGTCTTCGAAGCACTTTACGGTGACCACTTCGCCACCGAAGGCATCAATGCCACCAAAGTTCTGGAAACCAGGCTCCACCACCTGGACCTCAGGATAATCGTCACAGATATCCGGGGTTACGATGTCCACGTTGTCAGTCTCCTTCTATCCAGTATTGTCAGAACCGTGATCAATCGAGTTTTTCGTCCGCCAGGAAGAACCAGGTATCCAGCACCGAATCCGGATTCAGGGACACCGTGTCGATGCCCTCGTCCATCAGCCACTTGGCCAGGTCCGGATGATCCGACGGCCCCTGACCACAGATACCGATATACTTGTCGGCGCGCTTGCAGGCCTGGATCGCGTTGGACAGCAAGGCCTTGACCGCATCGTTCCGCTCATCGAACAGGTGCGCGATGATGCCGGAGTCCCGATCCAGCCCCAGGGTAAGCTGGGTCAGGTCATTGGAGCCGATGGAGAAACCGTCGAAGTGCTCCAGGAACTGGTCCGCCAGCAGCGCATTGGCCGGCAGCTCACACATCATGATGACCCGCAGCCCGTTCTCACCCCGCTTGAGGCCGTTCTCCGCCAGCAGGTCGACCACCTGGCTGGCCTCGCCGACGGTACGGACGAAGGGCACCATGATTTCCACGTTGGTGAAGCCCATTTCGTCACGAACCTTGCGCAGTGCCCGGCATTCCAGCTCGAAGCAGTCGCGGAAGGTGTCGGAGATGTAGCGGGACGCGCCGCGGAAGCCCAGCATGGGGTTTTCCTCGTCCGGCTCGTACAGGGTGCCGCCGATCAGGTTGGCGTATTCGTTGGACTTGAAGTCCGACAGGCGCACGATGACTTTCTTCGGATGGAAAGCCGCCGCCAGGGTTGAGATACCCTCCACCAGCTTGTCCACGTAGAAATCCACCGGTGACGGGTAACCGGAGAAACGTTTCTCGACGGTCTGGCGGATGTCCCGGGGCAGGCTGTCGTAGTTCAGCAGGGCCTTGGGATGGACACCGATCATCCGGTTGATAATGAACTCCAGGCGGGCCAGACCAACGCCCTCGTTGGGCAACGCCTGGAAGTCAAAGGCCCGGTCCGGGTTACCCACGTTCATCATGATCTTGAACGGGATGGCGGGCATGGACTCCACGGTGTTCTCCCGCAGCTCGAAGTCCAGGCTGCCCTCATAGATCAGGCCGGTATCCCCTTCTGCACAGGAAACGGTTACTTCCTGCCCGTCCTTCAGCACTTCGGTGGCGTCACCACAACCGACGACGGCGGGAATGCCCAACTCCCGGGCGATAATCGCCGCGTGACAGGTACGGCCACCACGGTCGGTAACAATGGCGGAGGCGCGCTTCATCACCGGCTCCCAGTCCGGGTCAGTCATGTCGGTGACCAGCACGTCGCCGGCCTGTACCTTGTCCATATCCTTGATGCTGTCCACCACGCGAACAGCACCACTGCCGATCTTGTGGCCGATACTGCGGCCCTCGACGATCACCTTGCCCTGCTCATTCAGCAGGTAACGCTCCATGACGTTGGCGGCGGCCCGGCTCTTCACGGTTTCCGGGCGGGCCTGGACGATGTAGATGCGACCGTCGTCGCCGTCCTTGGCCCACTCGATATCCATGGGCCGGTCATAGTGCTTCTCGATAATCATGGCCTGCTTGGCCAGTTCGGTGACTTCCGCATCGTCAATGCAGAAGCGATTCCGATCGTCCTGCTCCACTTTCACGGTATCGACGAAGTGCTCGGCGTCCTTGTCTTTCGAGTAGACCATCTTGATGGCCTTGCTGCCCAGGTTGCGACGCAGCACCGCCGGGCGGCCGGCCTCCACCGTGGGCTTGTGGACATAGAACTCATCCGGGTTAACGGCGCCCTGAACCACCGTCTCGCCCAGGCCGTATGAAGCAGTGACGAAGACCACATCCCGGAAACCGGATTCAGTGTCCAGAGTGAACATGACGCCACTGGCAGCGGTCTCACTGCGCACCATCTTCTGGATACCAGCCGACAGGGCTACCAGCTTGTGGTCAAACCCGTGGTGTACCCGGTAAGAAATGGCGCGGTCATTAAAGAGGGAGGCGAATACTTCCTTGACGGATTTCTTGACCTGGTCAAAACCCACCACGTTCAGGAAGGTTTCCTGCTGCCCGGCAAAGGAGGCGTCCGGCAGGTCTTCCGCAGTTGCCGAGGAGCGCACGGCAACCGCCAGGTTACGGTTGCCATCCTGAAGCTTGATAAAGGCCTGCTCCAGGTGCTTTTCCAGATCCGCGGGGAACGGCTGCTCCAGCACCCACTGGCGGATATCCGCGCCCACCCGGGCCAGTTCGTTGACGTCATTGATATCAAGGGCATCCAGCGCTTCGTCAATGCGATCACGCAACCCGTCCTTGGCCAGGAACTCCCGGTAGGCGTGAGCCGTGGTTGCGAATCCACCTGGTACGGATACCCCGGCGTTGGCCAGATTGCTGATCATTTCGCCGAGCGAGGCATTCTTGCCCCCTACCCGCTCAACATCTGACATCCCCAGGTTCTCAAACCAGATAATGTAATCTTCCAAAGCGCGTCTCCCTTGGTTCAGTCGAGCAAACAGCAAAGAATAGAGGAGCGCTCATCCCCTGTAAATCCATGCCCGTACTGTCTGAAAAGGCTGCACGGCAAGGCCCCGGGAATGATAAGGTTGCTCCTGACTTTCGAATTTGGCGTGTATCATACTGTAACCTGCGACGATTACCTAGGGAACCTCTGCTCATGAAACGCACCGCCTTCTTTATCTCCGATGGCACCGGCCTTACGGCCGAAGCACTGGGCAACAGCCTGCTGGCCCAGTTCGAGAAAATCGAGTTCGAACGGGTCACCGTGCCCTACATCGACAACAACGAGACAGCGGAAGCCATGGTGGAGCGCATCAACGAGGCCGCCCGGGTCGACGGTGTGCGCCCACTGGTGTTCGACACCATTGTGCAGGCGGACATCCGGGAGATCATCAGCAAGGCCGACGGCTTCATGGTGGATATCTTCGGCACCTTCCTGAATCCCCTGGAGCAGGAACTCCAGTCATCGTCCTCCTACACCGTGGGAAAATCCCACTCCATTGGTAACGAAAGCACCTACGAGAAGCGGATCCATGCCGTCAATTTCGCCCTGGACAATGACGACGGTGCCCGCACCCGCTACTACGACGAGGCGGACCTGATCCTGGTAGGCGCCTCCCGCTCCGGCAAGACACCCACCTGCCTGTACCTGGCCCTGCAATACGGCGTGAAGGCGGCCAACTACCCGATTACCGAGGAAGACCTGGACGGCCAGCAGTTGCCGGAGGTGCTGCGCCCGCACCGCACCAAGATCTTCGGCCTTACCATCGACCCGGAACGGCTCGCGGTGATCCGTAACGAACGGCGCCCGAACTCCCGCTATTCGTCCATCAAGCAGTGCATGCACGAAGTGGAGGAGATCGAGACCATGTACCGGCGAGAACGCATTCCCTACCTGAACACCACGGCCTACTCGGTGGAGGAAATCTCCACCCGCATCATGGTGACCACCGGGCTCAAGCGTCTGCGTTAGAGGAAGGCTGCCCGTCCCCGCGCACTGCTACAGGCGCGGGGACGGGCGGTAGGCATCAGAGTTCGCGGATATCCAACCCGAGACGGGTGACGCCATCCCGGTTGTCATGGCTGGTGATCACCGCCGTACTGGCCTTCTCAGGACGCAGCCAGTCGCCAGCCACCCGCCTGAGATCATCCACAGTAACCGCCAGCACCCGCTTGCGGAAACGCTCCTGCTGTTCCGGGGAACGACCAAACAGACGGCTGTGGAAGGCGTGACGGGCTTCGCCCGCCGGCGAGCGCGGCTTGTCGAGCTGGCTGATCACCCCCAGCACCGCCTCTTCAAGCTCCTGTTGACCGTGGTCGGTCTCCTGCAGCCACGCCAGCGAGGCGTCAAAGTCGTCCAGGGTCTCGCCCAGGCGCGGATCCCGGTAGGAGAAGAAGCGGAAGGTGCCGTTGACGTTGTCCTGCCCGGCGCCGCCACCATAGGCACCGCCCTGCTCCCGGATCGCCCGGTGCAGGAAGCCATTGCGCAGGAAGCCACCCAGCACCGTCAGCGCGGCGGCATCGGGATGATCCGGCGCCACCGTGGGGTAAGCCCGGGCACAGAAGTTCACCTGGGTTGAGGTGAGCCAGGCTTCCCTGGTGTCATAGCTGACCGGCTCTATCTGCCACTGCTCACCCCGGGTCTCCGGCGCTTCCGGCCAGAGACCGCTGACACCCTCGGCCATGGCCTCCAGGTGCTCCTCCTCGGCCACCAGCAGGAACTGGCGCTGCTGCTGGCGGAAACGCTGGTGCAGGCTGGCCAGATCCTGGCACAGTTTGTCCAGCGCGGCCTCGTCGTTGAGGGTATCGTCCAGTTCCTTGGTGCCCTTGATGCCCGCCAGGCCAGCCAGTCGGAAGGACAGCCAGGCGCCGGGGCTATGGCCCTGGGAAGCGGCACTCATGGCCAGACCATGACCACTGCCGGTCACCGCCTGCTCCCGGCGGGCGCGGATCTGCGCCACCAGTTCACGGATACGGCCCTTCTCGTCGAAGCGGGCATTGTCGTACACATCCCGCAACAGCTCCGACAGCGCCTTGCGGTTCCTGGCCAGGGCCTTGCCGCTGAGGATCATATAACCATCCAGGGTCTGCACGTCGTCGATACTGCCACGGGCAGAAACACTGGCCCCAATCCCGCCACTGCAGGCGGAGATCCGGTCCTGCATCTGCAGGTAGTCCAGGCTTCCACAGCCCACCTCGGTGAGGATGGTGGTGTACAACGGCAGCATCAGCAATTCTTCCCGGGACAGGGTCGGCAACCGGAAGATCGCCTGTTCGTAGACCAGCCCGTTGGTGCCCTGGGCATAGAGGGCGGCGGGGAAGGCGTCCAGCTCACGCCCCTCTGGCATGTGAGTCTTCAACGGTACGTCGCTCAGGTCCACCTTCGGCAGGATGGAGTCGTCGTCCTTGCGATGCTGACGCTCCTCCAGGGCCCGGGCGCGTTCGACGATCTGCTGCCTGTCCTCCTCACTGAGTTCCGCCTTGCGACGGGCCAGGGCCTCACGGATGGCTTCCTGGCGACGGTTCTCAAGCTGGTCGTCGGGCCGCAGGGTCAGCGTGACCCGGTGGGGGTTGTCGATCAGCAGGCGGCGGATCAGGCCGGGCACATAGCCGGGATCGCGAATCTTCTCCCGCATGGTTTCCAGCACCGGCTCCAGATCCAGCAGCTCCACCGGATCACCGCCATGCACCATGGGGGAAATGGCGGACATGATCAGTTGCAGACCATAGGGGAAGCTGTCACCGGCTATCTCCCGCTGGTGCAGTTCCAACTGGTGCAGGATGGCTTCCAGGCGTTCCTGGGCAATGCCTTCCTCCACCACCTTGTTGAGTACGCCGTCGATCAGACTTTCCAGATCATCCCGGCGTTCCGGCTCGGTGCCCTCGATACCACAGACAAAGGTCATCTCCCGGTTGGAATCTTCCAGTCCGCACATCGGCGAGGGTGCCGCAGCGATATCCGTGGTCTCCAGGGCATGCATCAGCGGGGAGGCACTGTTTTCCAGGAGTACGCTGGCCACCAGCTGCGCCTCCAGGTTCTGCTGCAGCTCAAAGCTGTGGCCCAGCAGCCAGCCCATCACCATATGGGTCTTGCGTTCGGTGGGCTCGCCGGCGCTGACGGCATAGCCCTGCTCCACCCGCAGCGGCGAGAACAGGCGTTTCTCGTCCCGCACCGGCAGGTCCACTTCCAGGGCGTCAAAGCGGGACAGGGCCAGCTCTTCAAAGCGGTCATGATGCTCCCGGGCCGGGATATCGCCATAGGTACAGAAGATGGCGTTGCTGGGGTGGTAATGGTGCCGGTAGAACGCCAGCAGGTCGTCGTACCGAAGGTCCACGATATGATCGGGTTCGCCACCACTGTTGTAGTGGTAGGTGGTGGTCTGGAACAGGTGGCTGGACAGGTTCTGCCAGAGTTGGGAAGTGGGGGCGCTCATGGCCCCCTTCATTTCGTTGTACACCACACCCCGGTATACCAGCGGGCTGCTGGGATCGTCCGGCGTCTCGAATTCCAGCCGGTGACCTTCCTGGGCAAAATCCAGCGGATCCAGCTTGGAGAAGAACACCGAGTCCAGGTAGACGGACAGCAGGTTGTCGAAGTCCTTGCGGTTCTTGCTGGCAAAGGGGTAGGCGGTCCAGTCGCTGCTGGTAAAGGCGTTCATGAAGGTGTTCAGGGACCGGCGGATCATCATGAAGAACGGGTCCCGTACCGGATAGCGCTCGCTGCCGCACAGGGCCGTGTGTTCCAGGATATGGGCCACGCCGGTGGAGTCCATGGGAAAGGTCCGCAGGGCCACAAAGAAGACGTTCTCGTCATTGTCCGCCGCCATGTGCAGGTGCCGGGCACCGGTCTTGCGGTGGACATACTCTTCCATGGTCAGGTTCAGGGCCGCGATGGGATGGCTGCGTACCTTTTCGAAGGCAGGGTGTACATTGGACTCATTGCGATCAGTCATTCAGTCGTTGTCCCGTCTGGCAGAATAGTCTTATGTAGATTATCACGGTATCCTCGGTATCACGGAGGGTAACCATGACGCCGGATGTGACCGGTCGCGGATCACCGCCGTGAGATTTCCCCTATGATGGAGGCGGGGAGGCTGATTGAAAAGCCCCGCCCGGCGACGTCCCAGATTGAGGAAACCGAGACCATGTCGGAAACATCCAGCCAGTTGACGGACTATTCCCCGCAGGCCCGGGCTGACAGCACCCCACGGATGGACACGCCGTCGCGGCCCCAGGCGGCGAACAGCGGCGTCGCAGCGACGGCGCCTTCCCGCAGGAAGGCCGACAGGCCCGCCCGGAGCGGAGACCGTCCACGGGTTCCCGATTCCACCGACTACCACAATGAACGCCGCCGATACCTGGCCCGGGCCAGACGCTCCCCTGGCTTGCGCCAGCGCTATATCCGCAACCTGCTGGCCTACCTGCTGCTTCGGGGTGCCTGGTCGTTCGGCTTCTTCCCCGTTGTCCTGGCCTTCTGGGTACCGCTGGTGCTCGCTGAGTTCAATCCGGTGGTGATGGTTCAGTCACTGCTGCCCCACCTGGAAAGCTTTGTCCTCTCCAATCCGGAGGTGCAGGCACGCACCATCAGCATGCTGTTATCCGGCTGGCTGTCCGTGGGTCTGTTCTTTTTCCTGTTCGACGTGATCATCAATCCCTTCAAGTCTCCCTTCCAGCGGGAAGCCGATATCCACATGCGGGCCTGGTCCCAGAGCCAGGGCCTGGTGCCACCGGACGAAATGTGATCCAGGTTGCAATCGGCAAGATTCCGCCCATCACTTTGTAACATTTTGTATCAATATCGGGGTAAACTGATCGGGCGATGGCCAGCCACCGGACAGGAATGCCGGTCGCCTGGCGAACCATCGCCCCTTAGGTATTTGATGCCCCGGGGGCCCGGCGCCCTCCCCTTGTCGCCGGGTCTCAGGGGCATCCGGTGGCCAATCCAGGAGATAGCCCCATGGACATCAAGAACGCGCTGCTGGTGGACGACTCAAAGGTTGCACGATTTACCCTGAGCAAGCTCCTGAAAGGCAGCAACATGGAAGTCAGCATGGCCGGTTCCGCCGAGGAGGCGCTGGACCTGCTCAGCAACTCCCAGCGCCCGGACGTTATCTTTATTGACCACCTGATGCCCGGCATGAACGGCGTGGAGGCCGCCAGGGCCATCCGCAACAACCCCGGCACCGCCCATATCCCCATTGTGATGTGCACCTCCGGCAAGTCCGCCGAATTCGAGCAAACCGCCCGCGAGATGGGAGTGGACGAAATCCTTCCCAAGCCGCCGGCCCCGGACGGCGTCTCAAGGGTCCTGGAGAAACTGCGCAGCATGCCGGAGGCCGAGCCGGTAACGGTCAGCGAGGAAAGCCAGGTGCCACCGGCCAACGATCCCGATATCCCCCTGCTCAGCGCGGACCAGGTGGCCATGGCCGCCCGGGCCGAGGTCAAGACCCAGATCAGCGAACAACTGCACGAGCGCCTGACGCAACTGTTCGATGACCAGGTGGGCTACCTGCGCCAGGGCATGGACGAACACAACGACCAGCACACCACCCTGGTCAACGAAAAACTGGATGCCCTGGAGGCCATCCTCGATGCCCAGCAGAAGGCCATCGCCAGGGCGGTAACCGCCGACGTAAACACCCTGCTGGACAAAACCCTGGAAAGTTTCCAGAAGGACCTGCTGAAGACCATGGACCGGATGATCCGGGACCGGAACGATCACCTGAAAGAAGAGCTGGACCGCCAGCGGGACCAGGACCAGGCTTTCTGGAAGTCTCTCCAGGCGGACACCCTGCACCAGGCATCCGAGGCCTCGAAGCAGCAGGCCGAACAGGTGGCCCGGCATCTGGATGACCTGACGGCCAACCGCCGCCGCACATCCTCCCGCAAAGCCTACCTGACGGTGCTGACCCTGAGCCTGGGCGTGGTGGGCCTCAGCGTTGCCTGGATGACCGGACTGATCCCCCTCTGAAGCCCCCGTTTCGGAGGTTCCTGACACGACGGGTTATCCCGGCGGCAGCGAAGTTTGATAGAATGCGACTGGTGTCCCGTTTGGTTAATTTGCGGACCTACTGAGCCAATGATCGCTGTCTTCCTGCCGGATGAATCCATGAACCACCTGTTTATCGACAACCTTACTGTCATCGATTTCGCCTATCTCGATCGCCGGCGTGGCCTGGTGGGAGAGAGCTGGATTGCCGACATTGTGCTCGGTGGCGAGCTGGATGAGCAGGGCATGGTGTTCGATTTCGGCAATGTGAAGCGCACCATCAAGCGGGTCATCGACGAGCGGGTGGACCATCGTCTGGTGGTGCCCGCCAATGCGCCCTGCCTGCACCGTGGCGACAGCCCCGGCAAGCTGACCTGGCAACTGGATGGTGGTAGCCATCTCCGTCATGAAGGCCCCGAGCAGTCGGTGGTGCTCCTGGACCATCATGAAGTGGTACCGTCCGCCGTGGCCCGCCTGCTGGAGCAGGAACTGAAGGCGGTACTGCCCGCCAATGTGACCGCCGTGGAAGTCACACTGCGTGAAGAGCTGATCGAAGGGCCCTACTATCACTATGTCCATGGGCTGAAGAAGCACCTGGGCAACTGCCAGCGTATTGCCCATGGGCACCGATCCCCGATCCGTATCGATATCAATGGCCGCCACAGTCCGGAGCTGGAGAAGCACTGGGCGCAGCAGTGGCAGGATATCTATATCGGTACCCGTGAGGATCTGAGTCAGAGTTGGTCGGATGCGGACGGCACTGAGTACGTGAGCTTTCAGTACGATGCCGAGCAGGGGGAATTCCGGCTGACCCTTCCCCGTCAGCGGGTGTGGCTGCTGGAGACGGACACGACGGTGGAGCTGATTGCCGCCTACCTGGCCGACGAGATCAAGAAGGACTATCCGGCTGATGAGGTGCGGGTGAAGGCCTTTGAAGGTGTTGGCAAGGGTGCCATTGCTGTTCGCTAGACTTTGGGCCCCAGACCTCACTTTATGGGGGCTGGAGCCGGGGCGGTAAGGCTTTTCCGGACACGCCCGGCAAGTACGTCCATGTAGGGCTCGACGAGCGCCGTCCCTGGCGCTCGACGGTCCAGAAAAGCCTTCCCACCCCAGCTCTATTAAACTGTTGAGTTAACTCCCACGCCCGAAAGAGGCATGTGGGGAAGGTTATTGAAAACCGTGGAGCGCCAGGGATGGCGCGACCCGAGCCCTACAGGGACGTACTTGCGGGGCGTGTTTTCAAAAATCTTACCGACAGGCCTCCAGCCCCACGATCGCAGTCTTCCAACTGAAATAAACTCCGAGAACCGTCCAGACACAAAAAAACCGCCCGAAGGCGGTTTTGATGCTGGCAACCCGGTGGACTAAACCGTGTTGCCAAATTGGCGTCCCCTAGGGGGTTCGAACCCCTGTTGCCGCCGTGAAAGGGCGGAGTCCTAGGCCACTAGACGAAGGGGACTAGAAATTGGTGGAGCCAAGCGGGATCGAACCGCTGACCTCAACACTGCCAGTGTTGCGCTCTCCCAGCTGAGCTATGGCCCCTCAACGGCTGCGTATATTAAGGATCCGCCCGGGGGGCGTCAACACTTGGAACACATTTTTTTCAGTTTTCTGAACATCCCTGTCCAGAACGTTCAAAACGCCACCAGATCGTTCATTCTGCAACCAGCGCGGCGTACTCTTTCTCCACCCGCTTGGTTTCCTTCTTGGAAAAACCACCCAGCACATTCAGGGCATGACGCAGGCGTGCCCGGGTCATGTCGGGGCCCAGCAGGGCCATGGAATCCATAACCGACCAGGAATTGGGTGTGCCGGCAATGGCCACAAAGATGGCGAACATGAAGTCGCCCATCTTCAGCTCCATGGCCTTGGCCAGGCCCTTGATGTCGGCAAAGATGTTTTCCTTGCTCCAATGGCGCTGAGCCTCCAGCTTCCACAGGGCGAACTGCAGCACCCGCTTGACCTGGGCCTCTTCCAGCTTGTTGTGGGCGAAGTCCTCGGGGGACAGTTCCAGCATGCCCGAAAACATGAATGAGGCCATGGGCGCCACATCCGAGAACACCTCCGCCCTGCCCTTCACATGGGGCACCAGGGCCCGCAGGGCATCCTCGTTGAACCACCACTGGCGCAAACGCTCCACAAACTGATCGTCGGAAACATCTTCCCGCAGCCACAGACCGTTCAGCCAGCGCAGCTTTTCCACATCGAATACCGGGCCGCCCAGGGACACGCGGCTGATGTCGAAATGCTCCACCATCTCATCCAGGGTGAACTTCTCCCGCTCGTCGGGCATGGACCAGCCCATGCGGCCCAGGTAGTTGGTCACCGCCTCCGGCAGGAAGCCCATCCGCTCATAGAAGTTGATGGAGGTGGGGTTCTTGCGCTTGGACAGTTTGCTCTTGTCCGGGTTACGCAACAGCGGCAGGTGGCACAGTACCGGCATGTCCCAGCCGAAGTACTGGTACAGCAGTTTGTGCTTGGGTGCCGAGTTGATCCACTCCTCACCCCGCAGAACATGGGTGATCGCCATCTGGTGGTCATCCACCACGTTGGCCAGGTGATAGGTGGGCATGCCATCGGACTTCAGCAGGATCTGGCAATCCACCTGGGCCCAGTCGATCTCGATGGTGCCGCGAAGCATATCGCCTATCTCACAGACGCCCTCATCCGGCACCTTCATGCGGATGACATAGGGCTCGCCGGCTTCCAGGCGACGCTTCACTTCCTCTTCCGGCAGTTCCAGGTCACCCTTGATGCCCGGATTTTCGCCCCGTGCCTTGCGCTCCTCCCGGATAGCATCCAGCTCTTCCGGAGTACGGAAGCAGTAGAAGGCATGGCCCTTCTCCACCAGCTCCATGGCATAGCTGGCGTAGGAGTCCTTGCGTTCGGACTGGCGATAGGGACCGTGGGGACCACCAACGTCCGGCCCTTCATCCCATTCCAGCCCCAGCCAGCGCAGGGCACGCAGGATATCCTGCTCCGATTCCGCCGTGCTGCGGGCCTGGTCCGTGTCCTCAATACGGAGGATAAACTGACCGCCGTGCTGGCGGGCGAAGCACAGGTTGAACAGGGCGACAAAGGCCGTGCCCACATGGGGATCACCGGTGGGCGAAGGGGCAATTCGGGTACGTACAGTCATTAATGGATCCTGCCTGACGCAGTGGATGAATGGAAAGGCGCCATTATACCGAGCCTGCACTGAATTCCCATGGACCGCAGCGGCATGGCACGACTTCCAAGACAGATTCATCTGTTATATTATAACGTTTTATTAATCCATCCTGGACACACCCTCACTATGCTTGCATTACCGTCACTACGCAGCGCCGTACCGGCCATTATCGTCCTGCTCCTGTGGAGCTGCCTGGCTTCCGCGTCCGCGGATACTCCCCAGGTTGTCACCTCCCTCAAGCCCGTGGAATTACTGGTCCGCGCTGTGGCCCATGACCAGGTGGAAGTCACCACCCTGGTTCCAGCCGGCTCCAGCCCCCACACCTACCAGTTGCGCCCCTCCGAGCGCCGTCAACTGGCAGCAGCTGATCGGGTCTTCTGGGTCGGTCCGGGTATGGAAACCTTCCTGACCCGCCTGCTCACAGGGCCGGATCTCCAGGACCGTAGCGTGGCCCTGGCGCCGGAGGAACAGAACACCCAGGGACAGATTCACGATGAGCACGAGCACCATGACGAAGAGCACGGGCACGGTGATGCCGAGTCGGAACACCATGAGAGCCATGGCCATGAACAGGCCCATGACCATCATGGCCACAGTCACGGCGAAGGTGAGGACCCCCATATCTGGCTCGACCCAGCCCTGGCCCTCACCATGGCAGAAACCATCGCCGGTCACCTGAAGGAACTGGATGGCGTGGACGCCGGTGCCATCGACCGCAACCTCGCCAGCTTCACCCACGACCTGCAAGCCCGCGAGGCATCCATCCGGGAGCAACTGGCGCCCGCCCGGGAGCTGGACCTGTTCACCTATCACGATGCCTTCGGACGGTTTGCGGAACACTACGGCCTGGCCATTGCTGGCGTGCTGACACTGAGCCCCGAACGCACTCCCGGCGCCCGACACCTGGCGGAAGTCCAGAATCGCCTGAACAGGGCGGAGCAGGCCTGCCTGATGATAGAACCCCAGTTTGACCGCCAGTGGTGGCAGTCACTGATGGGGGATGTGGAACTGCCCATCAGCGTTTGGGATCCACTGGCCAGCGATATTCCGGCCACACCCCAGGGCTATCTCGACTTCCAGCAGAGCATGGCCGCCGCCGTCCTAAACTGCCTGCCAGAGAAAACCGAGTAACAGAGGCAGGGTTACCATGCCCAGCAGAGTCTGGCCACTGATAATAGCCGCCATCAGGGGGGCATCGCCCCCCAGTTGCCGGGCCAGGATATAGGAAGAGGTTGCCGTGGGCAGGGCCGCCAGCAGGATGGCCGCCTGCACCATGGTGCCGTCCATCCCCAATAGCAGGGCAAGGCCCAGGGTCAGCACCGGGAACACCACCAGCTTGGCCACGGACGACACCAGGAAAGGCGCCGAAGCATGACGCAGTGCCTTTAACTCCAGCCCCGCCCCCACGCACATCAGCCCCAGCGGCAACGCCAGATTACTGAGCGGTTCCAGGATGCCCGCCAGAATCGGATGGAAACCGACCCGGAAGAAGCTCCAGATCACGCCGGCTACCGACCCGATGATCAACGGATTAGTGACAATGGCCCTGAGTACCGGCGCCAGTCGCAACCGGCCCTGGCGACAGGTCACCGAGAACATCAGGATGCACAGCAGGTTCAGCAGCGGCACCTTGACCGCTACGGCCACGGCAATCAGCGACAGTCCGTCGTCCCCCAGCAACATTCCGGCCGCCGCCAGCCCCACGTAGGAGTTGAAACGGATGCCACCCTGGAACACCGATGAGAACACCGGCCCCGGCCAGCGCCAGATGAGCTGGATAACCACCATCACCAGGGTCATGGCCACCAGCATGGCGGCAATCAGCAGCAGGATCTCGCCATAGGCTGAGGCGGGAAGACGCGCCTGTCCCAGCTTATAGATGAGCATGGCCGGGAACAGGGCGTAGTAGGTAAAGCGTTCGGCGTGAATCCAGAAGCCGTCGGCGGGAAAATGCCAGCGGCGGAACAGGTGCCCCAAAACAATCAGCACGAATACCGGTATCAGGGCCTGGACCACGACTGACATTTCTGGCTCCTCAAAAGATGGAAGCTGAGGATGCTACCATTTTTCGGACCGGGTCTTTACCCGCCGGTCTTCAGTTGCTCCCAGTAACGGTTGTATACCTGCATGGCGTCGTCGCCCACATCTTCCTGGAACTCGGCGTTTTCCATGTCCTCACTGGTGGGGTAGCTGGCGCGATTGCCGGCCACCTCTTCCGGCAACAGATCACGGGCCGCCAGGTTGGGGGTCGCGTAGCCGATCTCCTCGCTGATCAGCGCGGAGATCTCCGGCTGCAGCACGAAACTGATGAACTTGTGGGCCGCTTCCGGGTTGGCCGCAGTCTTGGGAATGACGAAACTGTCCAGCCAGACAATGACACCCTCCTCCGGATAGATATACTCCAGTGACGGCATGTCATCCTTGCCCATCACTGCCTCGCCGTTCCAGATCATGCCGATATCGGTTTCCCCTTCCAGGTAGGGCATGCGCGGAGCGTCGGAGTTGAAGGTACGCACAGCCGGCATGAGTTCCCTGAGCTTCTCGTAGGCTTCCTCGATCTTCTGCGGATCCCGGGTGTTGCCGGAGTACCCCAGCACGCTCAACCCGACATGGAACACCTCCCGCATATCGTTGGTCAGCATCACCTGGCCATCATATTTCTCATTCCACAGGTCGGCCCAGCCACTGACCTCCGCCGGATCCACTGCGTCGCTGTCGACGGCCAGACCAGTGGTGCCCCACAGGTAGGGTACGGAATAGGCGTTGCCCTCGTCGAAGCTCTGATCCACCAGCTCCGGATCCAGCTTGTCAAAGCCCTCGATCTGGCTGTGGTCGATCTCCATCAGCAGATCTTCCTTGCGCATCTTGTTGACGTAGTAGGTGGACGGTACCGCCAGGTCGTACTGGCTGCTGTCGTCCAGCAACTTCAGACGGGCATACATGGCCTCGTTGCTGTCGTAGGTGGTGTAGACCACCTGGATGCCAGTCTCTTCCTCAAAACGATCAAGCACTTCCTGGGGCATGTACTCGGACCAGTTGTACAGGTTCAGCACCTGCTCCTCTTCCTGACCGCTGCACCCGGTCAGGGCGACTGTCGTCAGTCCAGCCAATACCAGTTTCTTCATCGTTTGCTCCTCACAAGAATCCATTGGGACATCACAAGCATCAGCAGTGAAAACACCAGCAGCAGGGTACCCAGTGCGTTCACTTCCGGTTTCAGGCCGACACGAACCATAGAGTAGATTCGCAACGGCAGGATTTCATATCCCGGCCCGCTGACGAAAGTGCTCACCACCACGTCGTCCAGGCTCAGGGTAAAGCCCAGTAACCAGCCCGCCAGCAGGGCCGGCATGATCACTGGCAGCAGCACGGTCCGCGTCATGGTGAAGTCCGAAGCCCCCAGATCCCGGGCGGCCTCGGGCAGTCGCTCATCAAAGCCCGCCAGGCGCGCCATGACGGTAATCACCACGAACGGCAGGCAGAAGGTGACGTGTGCCAGCAACAGCGAGACATAGCCCAACTCCATACCCACCAGCAGGAACAGGGCCAGCAGCGAGATGGCCAGTACGATCTCCGGCGACATCATCACCACGAACAGCATACCCTTTAGGGCCTTCTTGCCCCGGAAACGGTACCGGTGCAGAGCCAGCGCCGTCAGCGCGCCGATCAGTGTGGACAGGGTGGCGGCGGAGACCGCCAGCCACAGGGAATTCCACAGCGCCTGCATCATGGCGCTATTGTTGAACAGCGCCTCATACCAGCGCAGGCTAAAGCCGCCCCAGCGGTACCCGGTGCGACCGTCGTTGAACGAGAACACCACCAGCACCGCGATGGGGATGTAGAGCGCCAGGTAGACCAGCGTGAGGTAGGCTCTGGGCAGCCAGCGAGTCATACGTCACTCTCCTCACCCAGCCGCCGCTGACTCAGCCGGTGGGTGAACAGCAACAGTGCCATGGCCAGGGTCAGCAGGATGGCGGCCGCCGCGCCGAAGGGCCAGTCCCGGGCGTCCAGGAACTGGTTCTTGATGACATTACCCACCAGCAGGTTGCGGGAACCGCCGAGGATGTCCGGCACGAAGAACAGCCCCATGGCCGGCAACAGCACCAGCATGACCCCGGCCAGCACCCCCGGCAGGGTCAGCGGCACCACCACGTGGATAAAGGTACTGAAGCGTCCCGCCCCCAGGTCGTGGGATGCCATCAGCAGTTCCCGGCGCAAGTCCTCGAACACCGAGTACAGGGGCAGGATCATGAACGGCAGCAGCAGGTAGACCAGTCCGACGATCACGGCGCCTTCGGTGTACAGCATCCTCAGGGGTTCATCAATCAGCCCCATGGACATCAGCCCGTTATTGATCAGGCCGTTGGTGGCCATCAGCAGTTTCAGAGCGTAGGTGCGTACGAGCGAATTGGTCCAGAAAGGGACAATCAGCAGGAAGATTAACAGCAGCTGCCGCTCCCTGCCCACCCGCGACAGTGCCCAGGCGAAGGGATAACCGATCAGCAGACAGCACAGCGTGGACACCGCGGCCATGTACAGGGAATGCAGGAAAACTTCCAGGTACAGCGGGTCCACCAGGGCACGATAGTTCTCCAGCGTCACCGGCAGGGAGAGGAAGGTCGCCGGATCCCGGGTCAGGAAACTGGTCGCAATCACCAGCAGGTTCGGCGCCAGCACCAGGGCCAGCAGCCAGCCCCAGACCAACACCAGCACCCCGGTACGGAAGGGTTGCCGCAGCCCCCTAAGCATCCGCCGCGTGGTCCCCGTCAACGGCAGCCGTTTCCATGGGCAGCAGCCATTCCCAGCCCTCTACCCAGCTCACACGTACCGGCTCGCCGAGACGGTAGTCGAAGGCGGGGTCGTCCTCATCGAAGAACTCGCTGGCCAGCACTTCGGTGCCGTCCTCCAGGTGGATGACCGAATCCAGGGTACTGCCCTTGTAGTTGCGCTCCACCACCTTGCCGGGAAAGCCGTGATCGGCATCGGGTTCCAGCACCCGGATGTCCTCCGGACGCAGCAGGACATGGACGGCCTGCCCCGTCTCCAGGGAAAACCGGGGGCGGGGCATGCTGCGACGGTAACCGGCAACATTGACCATGATCTGGTCCCCGTCCGCCTGCTCCAGGGTGCCGGGGAAGAGATTGGTTTCCCCGACGAACCGCGCCGTGAACAGGTTGGCGGGGCGTTCGTAGATTTCCCGGGGTGTCCCTTTCTGCTGCACCACCCCGTCCATCAGCACAACCACTCGATCCGACATGGACAGGGCCTCTTCCTGGTCGTGGGTCACGAACACGAAAGTAATGCCCAACTCCCGCTGCAGACGCTTGAGCTCAATCTGCATGGTCCGCCGCAGCTTGTAGTCCAGGGCCGACAGGGGTTCATCCAGCAACAGCAGTTTCGGGCGCTTGACCACGGCCCGGGCAATGGCCACCCGCTGCTGCTGGCCACCGGACAACTGATGCGGCTTGCGGTGGGCGTATTCCCCGAGCTGGACCATGTCCAGGGCGTCCTGCACCCGCTGGCGGATTTCGTCCTTCGGACGTTTCTCCATCTTCAGGCCATAGGCCACATTGTCGAATACCGACATATGGGGAAACAGCGCATAGTTCTGGAACACGGTGTTCAGGGGGCGCTGCTCCGGCGGCAGATCGGTAATGTCCGCCCCTGCCAGCTCAATCCGCCCGGTATCCGGCACCTCGAAGCCGGCCAGCAGCCGCAATAGCGTGGTTTTGCCACAGCCGGAAGGCCCCAGCAGGGTAATAAACTCCCCGTCGGCAATGTCCAGATCCAGCGAATCCAGTACCGTCTTGCCCGAAAAGCTCTTGCCAAGATTTCTTAATGAAAGCAGCGTCTTCTGTGTCATCAGCGGCGCCCGAAAGGTGAGGTGGCTATTTTTTCAGAAAATGGGGGTATGAGCAAAGGGTGAAGCACCTTCCAGGCAGATACCGGCCAATGTTGCCCTCGGAACTCTGCTACAGACGGAACGGGTCTATGGGGTACAATACCCGCCCATTCAACGGCTATTCGTTTCGGGTTCATGGTACACAACAGCATTCCCCTATCCCGCCGCTTCAGTGTGGCCCCCATGATGGACTGGACCACCCCCCATTTTCGCTACCTGGCGCGGCTACTCAGCCGTCGGGCACTGCTGTATACGGAAATGGTCACCACCGGGGCGCTGATCTATGGGGATACCGAACGGTTCCTGCGTCACAATGCCGAGGAGTATCCCCTGGCACTGCAACTGGGTGGCAGCAACCCGGACGAACTGGCCCATTGTGCCCGCCTGGCGGAGCAGTTTGGCTTTGACGAAGTGAACCTGAATGTGGGCTGTCCCAGCGACCGGGTGCAGAACAATATGATCGGCGCCTGCCTGATGGGCCACCCCGGGAAAGTGGCTGAAGGTGTGCGGGCAATGATCGCCGCCACATCCCTGCCGGTGACCGTCAAGCACCGTATCGGCATCGACGGACGTGAATCCTGGGACGACCTGTGCCACTTTATTGAAACAGTTGCGGAGGCTGGCTGCCGGACCTTTATCGTCCATGCCCGCATTGCCATCCTGGAAGGCCTGAGTCCGAAGGAAAACCGTGATGTGCCGCCGCTCAAGTACCCCTGGGTGTATGATCTCAAGGCCCGCTACCCGGAGCTGGAGATCATCATCAACGGTGGCATCAAAACGTTCGGGGAATGCCATGAGCACCTCAACCACACCGACGGCGTGATGCTGGGCCGTGAGGCCTACCATAACCCGTGGCTGCTGGCCGGCGTGGACAGCGAGTTCTTTGGTGACACAGACCCGGTCGCTTCCCGCCATGATGCCCTGCGGACCATGTTACCGTTCATCCAGGAGGAACTGGATCGGGGCGTATACCTGACCCACATCACCCGGCATATCATGGGCCTGTTCCATGGCCAGCCCGGCGGACGGCAGTTCCGGCGTCATATCAGCGAGAATGCCCACCGGCCCGGCAGCGGTATCGAGGTGGTCCTGGATGCCCTGGCCAAGGTCCGTGAACCCGTCCGCGAACCGATTCCCGAAGCCACCACCTGACAGCCCCGTAAGCCTCTGCTGTCTTGTTCCCGTCCTGGCGGGCGGTTATCGTATCGGTATGTCACCTCACCTGCGCCAGGACGCCTATATAACCACACAAGGAACAGGACCCATGACCAGCAAGCTTGAACAACTGAAATCCATGACCACCGTGGTGGCCGATACCGGTGACCTGGAAGCCATTGCCGAATGGCGCCCGGAAGATGCCACCACCAACCCTTCCCTGCTGCTGAAGGCTGCCGCCTCGGATGCCTACCGTCCGATGCTGGACGAGGCCGTGGATTACGCCAGCCGCCAGGGCGGCAGTGACCAGGAACAACTGGCCTGGGCTACAGATCACCTGGCGGTACAGGCCGGTCGGAAGATCCTGGACCTGATTCCCGGCGTGGTCTCCACGGAAGTGGACGCCCGACTGTCCTTTGATACCGCCGCCACCGTGGACAAGGCCCGGCGGCTCATCGGGCTGTACGAGCAAGCGGGAGTGGATACCAGCCGTGTGCTGATCAAGATCGCCTCCACCTGGGAAGGGATCCGCGCCGCCGAGCAACTGGAGAAGGAAGGTATCCACTGTAACCTGACCCTGCTGTTCTCGTTTGTACAGGCAGCCGCCTGCGCCGACGCCGGCGCCTTCCTGATCTCTCCGTTCGTCGGTCGCATCCTCGACTGGCACCTGGCCCACAGCGACCGGGACGCCTTTGCACCGGAAGAAGACCCCGGCGTGCAGTCGGTATCCCGGATCTACCATTACTATAAGGCCCATAGTTACGACACGGTGGTGATGGGCGCCAGTTTCCGTAACATTGGGGAAATCGAGCAACTGGCCGGCTGCGACCGGCTGACCATCAGCCCTGCCCTGCTGCAGGCGCTGAAGGAAGATTCCGGCGAACTGCCGCGCAAGCTGTCCCCGGACAACGCCGCCAGCCAGGACCGCCCTGTCACCATGGACGAGCGCCTGTTCCGCTGGGAGTCCAATGAAGACGCCATGGCCACCGAGAAGCTGGCCGAGGGCATCCGCCGGTTTGCCGCCGACCAGATTGAACTGGAGCAACGGGTCAGCCGATTGGCCAGCGTGGCCTGACCAGAAGGAATTACAACGATGATAGACCGCCTTCGCCAGATGCTGTTTCCGGATACCGGAAAGACTGGCGGCTCCCCCAACCCGGACAGCCATCAACTGGCCGTTGCCGCCACCGCGTTGATGGTCCAGCTGTCCCGGGTCGATAACGATGAGGACCAGCGGGAGCTGGCCGCCATAGTGGACTGTGCCATTCGCGTACACCAGATCACCCGGGAGGAAGCCCGGTCGATACTGGACGATGCCCTCAACCATGCCGATGACTCCACCTCCCTGTACGAGTTCACCGGCGTGCTCAACGAGCAGCTCAGCCAGGAATCCAAGCAGGCCGTGCTGGAGAGCATCTGGCGGGTGGCACTGGCCGATGACCGCATCGACAAGTATGAGGAACACCTGATCCGTCGCATGGCGGACCTGCTGCACCTCAACCATCGGGAATACATGCAGGCACGGCACCGGGCCGAACAATCCCACTGACACGATCCCAGGAGGGACGTCATGCTCGCCATTCTCCATCCGGATACGCCCCTGGACAGCGACAGCTATCGCCAGACCCTGCATTTCCTGCAGAACCTGCCCGGTGTGGCCGTGAAGGTTCACGAAGTGGAGGGGGCCACCCAGCGATTGACCGAGATCTACCTGCTGGGGGATACCAAGAGCCTGGACAAGGACGAGATCGAAGCCCTGCCCGCCGTGGAACGGGTGATCCGCATCTCCGACGACTACCGCATCCTTGGCCGGCACCGGGATGACCGACGCCAGTCCGGTTTCAGCTATAACGGCGTGGACTTCAGCCAGGACAACCTGAACGTGTTTGCCGGCCTGTGCGCCGTGGATACCCAGGAACATGTGGAGATCATGATGCGGACCCTGAGTGAACAGGGTCAGCACTGTACCCGCATGGGCGCCTACAAGCCCCGCACCAATCCCTATTCTTTCCAGGGCCACGGCAAGAGCTGCCTGCCCTGGGTGTTCGAGACCGCGGGCAAGCACGATATCCGGGTGGTCGCCATGGAAATCACCCATGAGAGCCACATCGAGGAAATCGACGAGTGCCTGGAAAAGCTCGGGCGGCCAACCGGCGTCATGCTCCAGGTGGGCACCCGCAATACCCAGAACTTCGAGCTACTCAAGGCCATCGGCCGCCAGAAGACCTACCCGGTGCTGCTCAAGCGGGGCTTCGGCATCACCCTGAACGAGTCCCTCAACGCCGCCGAGTATCTGGCCAGCGAGGGCAACGCCAATGTGGTCTTCTGCCTGCGGGGCATGAAAACCGAAGCCGGGAATCCCCACCGGAACATGGTGGATTTCGCCCATGTACCCACGGTGAAGCGCCTGACCCGCATGCCGGTGTGTATCGACCCTTCCCACTCCGTGGGCAGCCGTGACGCGGCACCAGACGGCATCCCCGATGTCATGCACGCCACCGCCCAGGGCGTGGTGGCCGGCGCCAACATGGTGCTGGTGGACTTTCACCCGAGGCCGGAAAAAGCCCTGGTGGATGGCCCCCAGGCACTGTTGATGGAGGAGCTGCCGGCCTACCTTGAAGATGTCAGCCAGTGCCACCAGCTCTGGAAGAAACGCCAGCAGCTCTATCGCAGGACGGGAGAATCAGCAACACCATGATCATCTATGGTCATCGCGGAGCGCGGGGGGAAGCGCCGGAAAATACCCTGCCGGGTTTCGAGACCGCCTATCGCCACGGCATTCGGCACTTTGAACTGGACGTCCAGCTATCCGCGGACGGGGTGCCGGTGGTTATCCATGACATCACCCTTGACCGGACCACCGGTCAGGCAGGCAAGGTCGCCAGCCACACCGCCTCTGAACTGGCCAGGATGGACGCCCGCCACCAGACCACCCCCTGGCCCGAGCCGGCGGGTATTCCTTCGCTGGAACAGGTACTGGATGCCTGCCCGGATGTCCACCACTACCAGCTTGAGGTCAAACCCGATGCCCGCAGCCGTCTCAACGTCCTGTGCAACCGGCTCACCGAGCTGATCCAGAAACGCCAACTGTTCGACGGGGTAGTGGTCACCTCCTCCGATGCCTGGTTCCTGCAGGAGATCAAGCGTCGCAACCGGAAGATCCACACCGGCTACGTCGCCGGTCGTCGTTTCCCCAGGCCCGTAGCCACCGCCAAGCGCCTGGGCTGCAGCTACCTGGTGCCCAGTTGGCGGATCTGTTCCCGGGACATGGTCAGGCAGGCCCAGCGCCTCGATATGCAAGTGTCGGTATGGACCGTTAACCGCATCCACGACATGCTGCTGATGGAAGACATGGGGGTAAACAGCATCATCACCGACTTCCCCACCAGTACCCGGATCTACTTCGATAACCGCAGGGTGCGGTTACCGTCATCATCCTCCGAGCCGGAACACAACCCGTCCCGGGGCCAGGGTGCAACTATTTAGGGCTGGCCCTGGCAACGATCACCCCTGAAAAGGGTGATCGTACGCCTCTCCGGAACGCTAGAAAATACGATTCAGACCGTTGAGGGCCGCCACCCGGTAGGCTTCCGCCATGGTGGGGTAATTGAAGGTGGTATTGATGAAATAGTTCAGGGAGTTGGCTTCCCCTTCCTGATTCATGATGGCCTGGCCGATGTGCACGATTTCCGCCGCCTGGTCACCAAAACAGTGGATACCCAGGATTTCCCGGGTTTCCCGGTGGAACAGGATCTTCAGCATGCCCACCTTCTCGCCAGTGATCTGGGCCCGTGCCAGGTCCTTGAAGAACGCCTGTCCCACGTCGTAGGGTACCTTCCTTTCCGTCAGTTCCCGCTCGGTGGGGCCCACCGAACTGATTTCCGGGATGGTGTAGATCCCCGTGGGCACATCGGAGACGAAGCGGAAATACTCATCCTGCACGATATCCGAGGATACCGAGCGTCCCTGGTCATAGGCGGCACTGGCCAGACTCGGCCAGCCGATCACATCCCCGGCGGCATAGATATTGGGAACCGCCGTCCGGTAGTGTTCATCCACCTGTAGCTGGCCACGACCGTTGGGCTCCAGTTCCAGGTTCTCCAGCCCGAGGCTGTCGGTGTTGCCCGCCCGGCCATTACACCACAGGAAGGCATCGGCACGGATCTTCTTCCCGGACTTGAGGGACAGCACCACGCCATGGTCATCGCCGTCCACGGACTCGTACTCCTCATTGTGGCGCACCAGCACGCCGTTGTTACGCAGGTGGTAGCTGAGTGCGTCGGAAATCTCGTCATCCAGGAACGACAGCAGGCGATTGCCCGGATTGATCAGGTCCACCTTCACCCCCAGTCCGGCAAAGATGGAGGCGTATTCCGACCCGATAACACCGGCGCCATAGATAATCAGCGTACGGGGTGTGTGGGACAGGTTGAGGATGGTATCGCTGTTGTAGATGCGACGGTGGCGGAAATTCACGTCGGGCGGCATGTAAGGCCGTGAGCCGGTGGCAATCACCGCCTGCTTGAAGTTGAGCACTTCCGCCGTCTTGTTCCCACGCACTTCCAGCCGGTTCCCGTCCAGGAAAAAGGCACGGCCATTGATCAGGTCCACGCGGTTACGGGCATAGAACTGGGTGCGCAGTTTGACCTGCTTGTCGATCACCGTCTGGGCATTCTGCAACACCCGGGGGAACGAGAACCAGCGAGGCTCGCCGATATCCCGGAACATCTGGTTGGTGTTGAAGGTGATAATCTGTTTGACAGAGTGCCTGAGGGCTTTTGACGGTATGGTTCCCCAGTGGGTGCAGTTGCCGCCGACGTTGGGCTTGTCTTCGATGATTGCGACGCGCTTGCCGTGTTTGGTGGCATTCATGGCGGCGCCTTCGCCCGAAGGGCCGGCACCGATCACCACAACGTCATAATGATGTTCTGCCATCAGGACTGTCGCTCCTTATCGCGTGGTCAAGAGGGAAGCCCCGGCAGCAAGGCTCGCGCTTCGCGATCGGGGCATGAAGTTGCTGTCTGTTTTCGACGACTCGCGTTCAGGACGGGCTGCGGCCACCCCGGGCGGCCTGCGTGGCATCATAGGCAAGGTCACTGGCATCCGCATCGGCAGACCCGGTGTTTTCCTCGCACTTGCTGGTGTCACCTCCACAGATTTCACAGGGCCCGGTTATGCCTGCCGCACCAAGGCCGCCGCAGGTGCCGGAAATAGGCTTGCGTCCGAAGATCACGCCGACGGACATGGCCGCCACCAGCAGACCAACAATCAGCAGTGCCAGTAGAAAGGTGCCCATGACTACCTCCTGTCACTCAATCAGATAGGTGGCGAAGGCGGGGGTATGGTAGGTCTCGAAGCCCTCCCCCTCGCGCACGATAAAATACACCGCCAGGTTTTTCTGCAGGGCCAGACGGTAACCCTCGTCATAGCCTATCACGGTAAAGGCCGTAGCCCAGGCATCGGCCATCATCGACGATTCCGCAATTACCGTGACCGAGGCCAGCCGATGCCCGACCGGGCGCCCGGTAGCCGGGTCTATGGTATGGGAATAGCGCTGGCCATCCGATTCGTAATAGTTACGATAGTCACCGGAGGTGGCCATGCCATTCCGGTCCATGGCGATCACCCGGTTGATCTGCCGGGCATCCTCCACCGGTTGCTCCACCGCCAGCCGCCAAGCGGAACCGTCCGGCTTGCGACCGCTGACCCTGACCTCACCGCCGATTTCCACCAGATACCGGTCAATACCCTGCCCTTCCAGGTAACGGGCAACGGCGTCAACGCCATAGCCCTTGGCGATACCGGACAGGTCCAGGTACTGCGGCTGTTCCGCACGGATGGCCTGTTTCACCGGGTCCAGTTCCAGAAAGCGGAAACCGGTCCGTGACAGGCGCTGCTGTAACTCGGCGTCGTCCGGCACCTCCTCGGGACGTCCCTCGGGGCCGAACCCCCACAGATTCACCACCGGCCCGATGGTGATATCGAAGGCACCACCGGACTCATCCGCCACCTTGTGGGCCGCTTCCAGCACCTCGAACAGTTCGCCGGATACCGGTGTCCAGCCACTCTGGTCTTCCAGCTGGTTGATGCGGCTCAGTTCCGAATCATCCCGCCAGGTGGACATGGCCGCATCCACCGATTCCAGGGTTGCCTCTATACCTTGCGACAGATCTTCAAGGGTTTCCCTGTCGTCGGTCAATACGACGTTAATATGGTATTGGGTGCCAAAGATAGGGCCGGAGATTTCCCAGACCTTTTCCTCGGGCTCAAACGAACAACCCGCCAGAGCGGCCACGGCCAGCACCCAGAGGATGCTGGCCAGGGTCACCCTGACGGGTCGGGACATGCCGGATGTCATCAGAGCGCCTTTAACCCCCGAAGTCGTCCAGCATGATGTTCTCGTCTTCCACACCAAGATCCTTGAGCATCTTGATGCAGGACGCGTTCATGATGGGGGGGCCGCACATGTAGTACTCACAATCTTCCGGAGCCGGGTGGTCCTTCAGGTAGTTTTCGTACAGGACGTTGTGGATAAACCCGGTGGGGCCTTCCCAGTTGTCCTCGGGCAGCGCGTCCGACAGGGCTACGTGCCACTCGAAGTTATCGTTCTCCCGCTGCAGCATGTCGAAGTCTTCCACGTAGAACATCTCGCGGACACTCCGGGCGCCGTACCAGAAGCTGATCTTGCGATCGCTCTTGAGACGCTTGAGCTGGTCGAAGATATGGGAGCGCATGGGCGCCATGCCGGCACCACCACCAATGAACACCATTTCGGCGTCGGTCTTCTTGGCGAAGAACTCCCCGAACGGCCCCATCACCGTCACCTTGTCACCCGGCTTCAGGTTGAACACGTAGGACGACATGATGCCCGGCGGATGATCAGTGCCGGGAGGCGGCGTGGCAATCCGGATGTTGAACTTGAGAACGCCCTTCTCTTCCGGATAGTTGGCCATGGAATAGGCGCGGATGGTCTCTTCCTTGTTGATGGCCTTGTAGCGCCAGATATCGTGCTTGTCCCAGTCCTCGTGGAATTCCTCCTCGATCACGAAGTCCTTGAACGGGATTTCGTAGGGAGGACACTCCAGCTGGACGTAACCACCGGCGCGGAAGTCCACTTCCTCGCCTTCCGGCAGTTTCAGTACCAGTTCCTTGATGAAGGTGGCCACGTTGTGATTGGACACCACCTCACACTCCCACTTCTTCACGCCGAAGAACTCTTCCGGCACCTCGATCTTCATGTCCTGCTTCACCGGCACCTGGCAGGACAGGCGCCAGCCTTCCTTCTCTTCCCGGGGCGTGAAGTGGGTCTTCTCGGTGGGCAGCATGGCGCCGCCGCCGTCAAATACCTTGCACTTGCACTGGGCGCAGGTACCGCCGCCGCCACAGGCGGAGGACAGGAAGATACCGCTGTTGGCCAGGGTGCCCAGCAGCTTGCCACCGGCACTGGTCTTCAGGGTGTGCTCGGGGTCATCGTTGATCTCAATGGTCACATCACCGGTGCTTACCAGCTTGGAGCGGGCGGCGAGGATGATCGCCACCAGCGCCAGAACGATAACGGTGAACATGACCACGCCGAGAATGATTTCTGTATTCATGGTCTCGCCTTTTCGTTAAACCGAATCACCGGGTTGTTTACAGGGAAATGCCGGAGAAGGACATGAAGCCCAGGGACATCAGACCCACGGTAATGAAGGTGATGCCCAGGCCACGCAGGCCCTCGGGAACGTCGCTGTACTTCAGCTTCTCACGGATGCCGGCCAGGGCGACAATGGCCAGGGCCCAGCCCACACCGGCACCGAAGCCGTACACCAGGCTCTCGCCAAAGGTATAGTCCCGCTCCACCATGAACAGTGACGCACCCAGGATGGCACAGTTCACCGTAATCAGCGGCAGGAACACACCCAGCGCGGCGTAGAGGGCCGGAATGTACTTGTCCAGCACCATTTCCATAATCTGTACGATGGCGGCGATTACCCCGATGTACGTCAGCAGGCCCAGGAAGCTCAGGTCCACGTTGGGCAGACCGGCCCACTCCAGGGCCCCCTCCCGCAGGATGGTGTTGTACAGCAGGTTGTTCACCGGCACGGTGACAGTCAGCACCACAACCACGGCGATACCCAGGCCAACGGCGGCCTCGATCTTCTTGGAAATGGCCAGGAAGGTACACATCCCCAGGAAGAAGGCCAGCGCCATGTTCTCAACAAAGATGGCCTTCAGGATCAGACTGATATAGTGCTCCATCAGAAGGCCTCCTTGGCGGTGTGGCGGGACATCTTGTATTCCGGCTCCTCAACCTGCTCCGGTTTCCAGGCGCGCAGGCCCCAGATTGCCAGACCAATGATGAAGAAGGCACTCGGCGGCAGCAGCAACAGGCCGTTGGGCACATACCAGCCGCCTTCGTTGACCGTCGGCAGCAGGGTGAAGCCGAACAGTGAGCCGGCGCCGATCAACTCCCGGAAGAAGGCCACGAAAAGCAGCATCACCGAGTAGCCGAGACCGTTACCAATACCGTCCAGGAAACTCAGCAGCGGCGGGTTGTTCATGGCGAAGCCTTCCGCACGGCCCATCACGATGCAGTTGGTGATAATCAGACCAACAAACACCGACAGCTGCTTGGAAATCTCATAGGCGTAGGCCTTGAGGATCTGGTCCACCACGATAACCAGGGAGGCGATGATGGTCATCTGCACGATGATCCGGATACTGCCCGGAATCTGCGTGCGAACCAGCGATACCGCCAGGTTGGAAAAGCCGGTAACCGCAATAACCGCCAGGCACATGACGATGGTCACGCTCAGGCTGGTCGTCACCGCCAGCGCGGAGCAGATACCGAGGATCTGCAGCGCGATGGGGTTGTTACTGAAGATCGGTTCGAAGAGAACCTGTTTGGCTGAAGCGTCTGCCATGATCAGACCTCCCCTTCACGAAGTTTTTGCAGGAACGGCGCGAATCCGCGGTCACCCATCCAGTAGTTCACCAGTTGCTGGACACCACGGCTGGTCAGGGTTGCCCCGGACAGTGCATCGACCTTGTGCTCCCGGTCTCGGGCATCGGAACTGACCCCACCCTTGACGAGCTGGATCTGCGGCTCGGACATATCGTTACCGTACAGTTCCTTGCCGACCCACTGCTGTTTCCAGCGGGGGTTATCCACTTCGCCACCCAGGCCGGGGGTTTCCGCGTGAGCATAGAAACCCAGGCCTTCGATGGTGTTCAGGTCACCTTCCAGTGACACAAAACCATAGAGCGTGGACCACAGACCGTAGCCGTGGATGGGCAGCACCACACGGGTGAGTTCGCCATTTTCACTGAGGGTATAGATCTTGGCGACATTGGGACGGCGCTTGATGCCGGCCTTGTCTTCACTGGACGGGATGTTGGTGGACATCTCGGGGTCTGAAGCGGCCTTGTACATATCGTACTTCATGGGGTCTTCGACACCCACGGCGGACGGCTCCACATACTCACCGGTATCCAGGTCGACCAGTCGTACCTCAAAACGGGCAAACTGCTGTTCGATCTCGTCCACGCTGGTACCCGGCTCCAGCATACCAGCTGCGGCCAGGATGTTGGTCTTGATGTCCAGGTTCTGGTTCTGGATCTGCGCCGGGCGCAGCATTACGGCAGCGGTGGACACGACAACCGAGAACGCGATGCTCAGTACCAGCGCCACCAGAAGGGTTCTGGCGACAGTATCTTTGGGTTTAGCCACGGGCAAGCCTCCGTTTGATGTTGGCCTGAACCACGTAGTGATCCATCAGCGGTGCAAACAGGTTGGCGAACAGGATGGCCAGCATAATGCCTTCCGGGAACGCCGGGTTAACCACACGGATGAGTACGGTCATCACCCCCACCAGGATGCCAAAGCACCAGCGACCGGTGTCGGTCATGGCGGCGGATACCGGATCCGTGGCCATGAACATCATGCCGAAGGCAAAACCGCCCATTACCAGGTGCCATTCCGGGCCAACGCCAAAGAACGGGTTGGTGTCGGAACCGATCACATTGAACAGCAATGCCGTGGCGATCATACCGATCATCACCCCGCCGACAATGCGCCAGGAGGCGATCTTCATACCCAGCAGGATCAGGCCGCCGATCAGGATCGCCAGGGTGGAGGTTTCCCCCATGGAACCCTGGATGGTTCCCATGAAGGCGTTCATCCAGCCGATGTTCTGCTCCAGCGCCTCCAGGCCACCGGACGCCGCCCAGCTCAGGGCCGTGGCACCACTGAAGCCATCAATAGCGGTCCATACGGTGTCACCGGAAATCTGCGCCGGGTAGGCAAAGTACAGGAACGCACGACCGGTCAGGGCCGGGTTCAGGAAGTTCTTGCCGGTACCGCCGAACACTTCCTTGCCGATCACCACACCGAAGGTGATGCCCAGGGCCACCTGCCAGAGCGGGATGGTGGGCGGACAGATCAGCGCGAACAGCACGGAGGTCACGAAGAAACCCTCGTTCACCTCGTGACGACGGACGGTGGCGAACAGCACTTCCCAGAAACCGCCAACCGCGAAGGTGACGAAGTAGATGGGAATGAAGTACGCCATGCCATAGACAAAGTTGTCCCAGATACCGGCACCGGAGCCAGTCACTGCCAGCGCCTGGATGAAGGCCGCCCGCAGACCACCGTCGGCCACCATGGCATCCGGATTGGCCGCCAGGAAGTTGTTGGCCTGGAAGCCAATGTTCCACATGCCGAAGAACATGGCCGGGAACGTACACAGCCATACCGTGATCATGATGCGCTTGAGGTCGATGCCGTCACGCACATGGGAGGTGGTGGAAGTCACGCTGGCCGGCGAATAGAAAATGGTGTCTACCGCCTCGTACAGGGCATACCAGCGCTCGTACTTGCCGCCCTTTTCGAAATGATGCTCGATGTTATCGAGAAACTGTCGGATTGCCATCGGTTAGCCCTCGATCTCGATTCGGGTCAGGTTCTCACGGAGAATCGGACCGTACTCGTATTTACCCGGACACACGAAGGTGCACAGCGCCAGATCCTCTTCGTCCAGCTCCAGCGCACCCAGCTTCTGTGCCATTTCGGTGTCGCCCACGATCAGCGTGCGCAGCAGCTGCGTCGGCAGGATATCCAGGGGCATGACCTTCTCGTAGACACCCACCGGGACCATCGCCCGCTCGCTGCCGTTGGTGGTGGTGGTAAAGTCAAACTTCTTGCCACCGACCAGCTTTGACAGGTAGATATTCATGACCGAGAACTTGTTGGCACCGGGGGACAGCCAGCCCATGAACTGGCGCTTGTTGCCTTCCTCCAGCACGGATATCTGGTTCGCGTAACGCCCCAGGTAGGCGCAGGGACCGGTGCCACGGCGACCGCCGAACACGGATCCGGAGATGGCACGCACCTCACAGTCGGAGGCCACTTCGTCCTTCAACAGCTCGTCCAGACTGGCACCAATGCGGGTGCGGACCAGACGGGGACTGGAAGCTTTCGGGCCACCAATGGCCACCACACGCTCCACGGGAAGCTCACCGGTTTCGAACAGCCGGGCAATGTCGATCACGTCCTGGTAGCCGATGCTCCAGACCGTCTTGCCCAGGGAAACGGGATCCAGGTAATGAATATGGGTGCCCACGTTGCCTGCCGGATGGACGCCGTCGAACTGCTCCACCTGGATGGCATCGGACTGGGGCACCGGCACGTCGGAACCGGGCCGGCCGGTCACGAACACCTTGCCGTTGGTCAGTTTGCTCAGGATCTGCAGGCCCTTGCTGAAGGCCTCGCCCTGCTCCCTGATGATCACCACAGGATCCGCCGCCAGCGGATTGGTGTCCATCACCGAGACAAAAATGGAGTTGGGGGAAGAGTCGATGGCCGGCACCTTACTGAAGGGCCGGGTACGGAAGGCGGTCCACAGACCGGATTCCACCAGGTTGTCCACCACCTGCTGGCGCTCGAGGGAGGCCAGGTCGGCGTCGCTGTAACGGGCGAAGGTTTCCGCCTCGTCACCGTCGATTTCGATCACCAGTGACTGGAATACCCGCCGCTCACCACGGTTGATTTCTTTGACAACACCGGCGGCCGGTGAGGTATAGCGAACGCCCTGGGTCTTCTTGTCCGTAAACAGCAGCGACCCGCGCTTGACGCGGTCCCCCTCTTTCACTTCCATCGTCGGCTTCATGCCGTTGTAATCAAAGCCGATCAGCGCGACATGGCGTACCGGCTTTCCTTCTGAGATGGTCTGTTCAGGAGCGCCGCTGATGGGAAGATCCAGGCCTTTTTTGATATTGATCATTAGCCTCGTCCGTTCATCAGGAACTGTTAAAGGATTGATCACGCCCGACCCCAGCGGCCCAGTTCCCCGACATTTCAAGCGAAGCTTGTGCAGCCCGGATAAAGGCTGATGACCGTGCCCCATTGCACGCGGTAGCGGTCAGTTTTCAGGAAAGCGATGAGAAGCGGGTGCCAGACGTACCCAAAATCGCGCCAATTATAGAGATTAAGAGAACCTATTTCCACCGGTAACCTTAGCAGGGGAACCTGACCTTGGTCGTAACGAACGGACATGGAAACCGGCGAAAAGTATCTGATAGGTAATAAAAAACCCCGGAGGCCAGGGGCCGCCGGGGTTCTGGAGCTTACTGACCGGAATCAGTCAGCGAGGGCCTGGGCCCATTCCCGGGAACGCTTCGGGAAGATCGGGTAGGTCACGCCCGCCATCTGGTTGACGCAGCGAATCACCTGGGCGCTGTAGCCAAACTCGTTGTCATACCAGACATAGAGGATCAGGCGTTTGCCGCTGGCAATAGTGGCCTGGGCATCCACCACTCCGGCATGGCGGGAGCCGACAAAGTCGGAGGACACCACTTCCGGTGAGTTGACGAAGTCGATCTGCTTCTGCAGTTCGGAGTGCAGGGCCATCTCCCGCAGGTACTCGTTGGCGCTCTCGACGGTGACGTCCTTCTCCAGGTTCAGGTGAAGGATGGCCATGGAGACGTTGGGAGTGGGTACCCGGATGGCGTTACCACTCAGCTTGCCCTTGAGCTCCGGCAGGGCCTTGGCCACCGCCTTGGCAGCCCCGGTCTCGGTCAGAACCATATTCAACGGTGCACTGCGACCACGGCGACTGCCTTTGTGGTAGTTGTCGATCAGGTTCTGGTCGTTGGTGTACGAGTGAACGGTCTCAACGTGCCCATCCAGGATAGTGAACTCATCATGGACGGCCTTCAGCACTGGCGTGATGGCATTGGTGGTACAGGAGGCCGCGGACAGGATCCGGTCATCATCGGTGATGCTGTCGTTGTTGATGCCATAGACGATGTTCTTGATATCGCCCTTGCCCGGGGCGGTCAGGATCACCCGGCTGGCCCCCTTCGATTTGAGATGCAGCCCCAGGCCTTCCTCGTCCCGCCACTTACCGGTGTTGTCGATGATCACGGCATTGTTGATACCGTATTCCGTGTAATCCACCTTGTCGGGGCCATCAGAGTAGATCACCTTGATGAAGTTACCATTGGCGATCAGTGCAGAGTTTTCCTCGTCCACGGTAATGGTGCCGTTGAACGGTCCATGGACGGAATCCCGGCGCAGCAGGCTGGCGCGCTTCTCCAGGTCATTGTCGGCGCCACCCTGGCGAACCACGATGGCACGCAGGCGCAGGTTGTTACCGCCACCGGCCTTCTCAATCAGGATGCGGGCCAGCAGGCGACCGATACGACCAAAACCATAGAGCACCACGTCCTTGGTTTCCTCAACCGCATTCTTCTCGGACTCGGCGCGGTACTGGCCAACCACCGGACCGATCTCGTCACGCACGAAATCTTCCAGGGAGCGGCCATTGCCCTCGGCCTTGAACTTCACGGCCAGCTTGCCGATATCCACGTGAGCCTGGCCCAGCTCCAGCCTGTCCATGACCTCCAGAAGCGGCAGGGTGTCGTGCACGGACAGCTCGCTGTCTTCCACCTGCCGGACAAAGCGATGCGCCCGGATGATACCAATAACCGACTGGTTAATGATTGAACGACCGTAGACGGATGTCACCACGTTATTCTTGCGGTAAAGCCGGCCGATCAGGGGAATCATGGCCTCGGCGGTAGACTCCCGCTCGGTCCAGTTGGACAGGTGCTGGTTGATCTGTTCGTGACTCACGCTTGAACCTCTGCAGTTGGCACTCGAAAAAATGGGTGCGTATTATCCAATTTAAGGAGCCTGTGGACAACTCCTACTCGAAAAACGCGACGGCAATCCCTCGCCCGACCCTGCCAGGCCCTGTTCACCATACTGTCATGACAGTTCAGGCTGTCACCGATAGAATACCCTCCTTTTCAGAATGGTCGCCACCCCACGATGGGCTTCAGAACTTACGTTCCGTTCATGATACGACCGTCGCCGACCAGCACAACCGCAGGAGCTGATCACCCCGATGAAACCGGGTACCGAGCATACCGCCATGTCAGACTTCATCCCCGCGCCTCCCAGCCAGGCGTCGGACCATCGCATCTGGGACCAGTTGCACGGTAGCGCTGATGCCCTGGCAATCAGCGAGACGGCACGGCGAACGGACGGCCTGACCCTGGTGATCACCCGTAGCACCGATGAGGCCATCCGTCAGGAGCAGGCGGTACGCTTCTACCTGGGCCTGCCCCCGGAGGAAGAGGCGGAGGCCATTACCGATGATGGCCTCGAACTGCTGTCGCTGCCGGACTGGGAAACCCTGCCCTACGACCTGTTCTCTCCGCACCAGGACATCATCTCCCGGCGTATCCGCACCCTGCACCGGCTGCCCCGGACCCGTCGCGGCATCCTGATCGTACCGGCCCGCACCCTGATGCACCGGCTGCCCCCGGTGGACTACCTGCAGGGCAACACCCTGTTGCTGGAAACCGGCCAGGGGCTGCAACCGGAGCAGTGGCGCCTGCAACTGGAGGCCGCCGGCTACCGCCACACCGAGAATGTCTACGAGCACGGTGAGTACGCGGTCCGTGGCGCCATTGTCGACATCTTCCCCATGGGCGCTACCCAGCCCTACCGGATCGACCTGTTCGATAACGAAATCGAAACCCTTCGCACGTTCGACCCGGAGACCCAGCGCTCCCTGGATCGCATCGACCGGATCGAGCTGCTGCCGGCCTACGAATTCCCCTGGAGCAAGGACGCCCGCTCCGGTTTCCGCAACCGCTGGTTCGAGTTTTTCCCCCACGCCGACCGCAATGCACCGGTCTACCAGGACGTAACCCAGGGCATCACCCCGACGGGCATCGAGTATTACCTGCCGCTGTTCTTCGATCACACCGCCACCCTGTTCGACTACCTGCCCGGGGAGACGCTGGTATTTACCGCCGATGGCCTGAACGAGGCAGTGGATCTGTTCCAGCAGGACACCGCCAGCCGATACGAGGAACGACGGCACGACCGGATGCGGCCGATCCTGCCGCCGGGCGAGCTGTTCCTGAAGACCGATGAACTGTTTGGCCTGATACGCCAGCGCCCACGGGTCACCCTGGTGGCGGGGGAAACCACCCGCTCCGGTCAGGGCATCACCTCGCTGGGGACGGAACCGCTACCCAATGTGGCCATGGACGGACGGTCCAGTGACCCGGCCTCGCGGCTGCGACAGTTCATCGGCGATTTCGATGGCCGGGTGCTGATCTGCGCCGAATCCTCCGGGCGCCGGGAGGCCCTGAAGGACAACCTGGCGGAGAACCGCCTCAAGGTGAAGCCGGTTGATGACTGGCGCGCTTTCCTCGACTCTGACGTGGACCTGGCGATCACTGTCGCCCCCCTGGAGCCGGGCCTGCTCCTGCGCCGGGAAGGCGTGGCCCTGATCACCGAAACCCTGCTGTTCGGCGAACGGGTACTCCAGCGCCGTCGCCGGGAGAAGCCCACCGAAGTGGACGACTCGGGTTACCGGGACCTGTCGGAATTGCGGGTGGGTGCCCCGGTGGTGCACATCGACCACGGCGTCGGCCGCTACCAGGGCCTGGAAACCATCACCGTGGATGGGGACGCCACCGAATTCCTGACCCTGGAGTACGCTGGCGGCTCGAAGCTCTACGTGCCGGTGGCCAGCCTGCACCTGATCAGCCGCTACACCGGCTCCGACACCGAGCACGCCCCCCTGCACAAGCTCGGTACCGATCGCTGGAGCAACGCCAAGCAGAAGGCCATGGAGAAGATCCGCGACACCGCCGCGGAACTGCTTGATGTCTACGCCCGCCGCGAGGCCCGTAAAGGCTTCCAGTTTGACGACCCGAAGGAAGCCTACCGCCATTTTGCCGCCGGCTTCCCCTTCGAGGAGACCCCGGACCAGCAGGCCGCCATCGAACGGGTGATCGAGGATATGACCGGGGAGCGCCCCATGGACCGGCTGGTGTGCGGCGACGTGGGCTTCGGCAAGACGGAGGTGGCTATGCGGGCGGCCTTTATCGCCACCTGGTCCGGCAAGCAGGTGGCGGTGCTGGTGCCCACCACCCTGCTGGCCCAGCAGCACTACGAGTCCTTCCGGGACCGGTTCTCGGATACCCCGGTCACCGTGGAGCTTCTCTCCCGCTTTCGCAGTGCCGGCCAGTCCGCCAAGGCCATCGAAAGGATCGAGGAAGGCAAGGCGGATATCGTCATCGGCACCCACAAGCTGTTACAGGGCGACATCCGCTTCAAGAACCTGGGCCTGGTGATCATCGACGAGGAACACCGCTTCGGCGTCGGCCAGAAGGAGAAATTCAAGGCGCTGCGGGCTGAAGTGGACATGCTGACACTCACCGCCACGCCCATTCCCCGCACCCTGAACATGGCTATGGGCCACCTGCGGGATCTGTCCATTATCGCCACACCACCGGCGCGCCGCTTGTCGGTGAAGACCTTTGTCCGCCAGAAGGACACCGCCATGGTGAAGGAGGCCATCCTGCGGGAAATCCTCCGGGGCGGCCAGGTGTACTTCCTGCACAATGACGTGGCCACCATCCAGAAGACCGCTGAGGACCTGCGTAACCTGATCCCCGAAGCCCGTATCGGCGTGGCCCATGGCCAGATGCGTGAGCGCGAGCTGGAACAGATCATGTCGGACTTCTACCACAAGCGCTTCAACGTGCTGGTGTGCACCACCATCATCGAGACCGGCATCGACATTCCCAGCGCCAACACCATTGTGATAGAGCGGGCGGACAAGTTCGGCCTGGCCCAGTTGCACCAGCTTCGTGGTCGGGTCGGGCGCTCCCACCACCAGGCCTACGCCTACCTGCTGACACCGCCCCCAAAGGCCATGACCGCTGATGCCCGCAAACGCCTGGACGCCATATCCGAAGCCCAGGATCTGGGCGCCGGCTTCATGCTGGCCACCCACGACCTGGAGATCCGGGGCGCCGGCGAACTCCTGGGGGACGAACAGAGCGGGCAGATCGAGACCATCGGCTTCACTCTCTACATGCAGTTGCTGGATGAGGCGGTACAGGCCATCCGCGAGGGCCGCACCCCCAATGCCGACCTGCCCCTGAGCCATGGTACAGAAATGAACCTGCGCATCCCGGCGCTGATTCCCGACGATTACCTGCCGGATGTCCACAACCGGCTGATGCTCTACAAGCGACTTGCCAGTGTAAAGAGCGAAGACGAGCTGAAGGAGTTGCAGGTGGAGATGATCGACCGCTTCGGCCTGCTGCCGGACCCGGCGAAGAACCTGGTGCGCCAGACCAGCCTGCGCATCGGGGCCGAGGGCCTGGGCGTGGTCAAGGTGGACGCCGGTCGCGAGTGGCTGAAGCTGGAATTCGGTAACAGCACCACCGTGGATCCACTGAAACTGGTGCAGAAGGTACAGCAGGCTCCGGACGCCTATCGACTGGAAGGTGCGAATACCTTCAGCGTACGGCTGAAAGACGACACAACCGATGGTAAACTCGACGCCATTTCATCGGTGCTGAAAGAGCTGGCCGCCTGACGGGCCCAGTCTGCCCCGGGAAAACAGGGTGTCGCCGGCTAGCCTTCGGCAACCGGGACACACCAGGAAAATGGCATCCCCGGACGGGGCCGCTGTTGGTTTCGACAAACGGATCAGGAGAACACCTTTGTACAAACCGGCCTTCACCAACGCCCGGCGTCTGCTCGCGGCCCTGGCACTGCTCATGGCCCTGGCGGCCCCCGCCCAGGCGGACAACACCTATCGCGCCGAAATCGTGATACTGGAGCGGCTGGCGGACCCAGTGCTGCCGGAACAGATGGCAGACAAGCACCCGGAGCGTCAGGACGCCAGCAAGCGCCTCTGGGTGGTGGATGACCTCGGAAACGTCAGTTCCGACATCCGCACCACCAACAATCTGACCCTGAACACCGCCGCCAGCCGCCTGGAGAACAGTGGCAAATACCGGGTACTGATGAAAACCGGCTGGATCCAGCGTTTCCCGCCCAACTACAACGGCGACCCCATGCGGATCGAAGTGGGCGAGATGCTGGAAAGCGCCGGCCACCGGGCGGTTGAAGGTACCATTGAGGTCAACCGGCGCCGCTATCTGCTGGTGGACGTTCAGCTCAACCACTGGCGGGCAGCCGACGGCGCCGCCATGGAAGACACCATGGGTGGCGAGACGGGCGACAGCAGCGAGGGCAACAGCGACCAGGGCGATACCGAAGCGGAGCCCCAGGGCGTGGGCACGTCACCGGCCACTATAATGCCCGTTATGGATGGCAACCAGGGCCGGGAGCTTATCACCTGGATCCATGAGGTTCGCCGCATGCGAAGTAAGGAAATCCACTTTCTGGACTCCCCCACCATCGGCGTGCTGGTGTATTTCCGCCCGCTGGACTGACCGCCGGTAGCGGACCGGGAGCGCGCCTGGCGTTCCCGGTGCCCTGTCGGAACACCAGTGTTCTGACAGATTACTAGCCCCGGAGGTCGGGAATCACCTCTTCCAGGATGGCCTTCACGCCGGACATCCCTTCTTCCAGCGCCTGACCGATCTCCTCCATGGTGATGATGTGATCGGACTTGCCGGCAGCCCAGTTTACCGACAGTGCCAGGCAGGCATAAGGCAGCCCCAGCTCCGCAGCCAGCGCCGCCTCAGGCATTCCGGTCATTCCCACCAGGTCACAGCCGTCCCGTTCCAGCCTGGCAATCTCCGCCGGGGTTTCCAGCCGGGGCCCCTGGGTGGCGCCGTAGACCCCATGATCAACCACCATGACCTGTCGACGGGCTGCGGCCGTCAGCAGGGCCTGCCGCAGGGGTTCGTTGTAGGGATAGGTAAAGTCGATATGAGTGACGCCCTCCAACGGCGCGCCCTCCACCTGCTCGAAGAAGGTGTGCCCTCTCCCCCAGGTGTAGTCGATCAACTGGTGGGGAACGGCAATCCGGGCAGGCCCCATGGCCGGGGTGATGCCGCCCACCGCATTGACACCAATCACCCGGGCGGCGCCGGCGTCCCGCAGCGCCCAGAGGTTGGCCCGGTAGTTCACCTGGTGGGGTGGTATGCGGTGGGGATGCCCATGGCGAGCCAGGAACAGCACCGGTTGCCCCCTGAACATTCCCTTCAGCACCGGCCCTGACGGAGCCCCCCAGGGGGTTTCCACCCGATATTCGCCGGTCACTGTGAGACCGTCCAGCTCCGTCAGACCGGTACCACCAATAATGGCGATGTCATGGCCCATGGCCGTGGAGTCCGTTAATCCGCTCATTCTTCAGCCTCGTCACCCTGGGTGGTGGTCTGGCCCGATCCCCTGGGCTGCCTTACCGCGCCCCGGTCCGCAGCCCTGCCGCCTGAACGGGCGCCGCCGCTGCTCTCTTCGCTTTCAGACTGCTCGCCTTCAGTCTCGGACTGATCGCGCTCCAGGCGCAAGCTGTCCGCCACATGCAGGGTGCGCGTGGGGAAGGCCACCTCGGCGCCATAGGATTCGATGATATCACTGATCTTCAGCAGCACATCCTGCTTGATCTCATGGAACTTCACCCACTGGGTGGTCTTGGTAAAGGTGTAAACCATGATATCCAGGGACGAGCTGTTGAACGCCAGGAAGTTGACAATCAGCGTCCGCCGGGTATCAATTTCCTCATGGTTCTCCAGCATTGAGCGGATATCATTTACGATATCGCTCATCTCGCGGACATCCGCATAGCGGATACCAATGGTTTCGAAAATCCGGCGGTTGTGCATACGTGACGGATTCTCCACCGCAATCTGGGTGAAGGCCGCGTTGGGCACGTAGAGTGGACGCTGGTCAAAGGTGCGGATGGTGGTGAGCCGCCAGCCGATTTTCTCAACAGTCCCCTCGATTTCCCGGTCCGGGGAACGCACCCAGTCCCCCACCTTGAAGGGCCGGTCCAGGTGGATGATAAAGCCGCCGAAGAAATTAGCCAGCAGGTCCTTGGCGGCAAAACCCACCGCGATGCCACCCACACCCCCGAACGCCAGTACCCCCGAAATGCTGTAGCCCAGGGACTGCATGATGGTCAACACCGCCGTAATGGCCACCACCGCCCGCAACAGCTTGCTGATGGCGTTCACCGTGGTGTAATCCATCGGCTGTTTCATTTTCATGGGCGAGATCAGGATCTCCTCCGCCTTCTTGATCACGCCGAAGAGGGTCCAGACCAGTATCCAGATAAAGCCCAGTTCCAGCAGCTTGCTGTTGGCCGAGAAAATATCAGCATCGGAATAGACACGGGCCACCTCGGCGGCCCAGAACACGCCCTGCAGCCAGACAAAGCCAATAGCGGGCCTCCGTAGGGCATGGAGCACGGCGTCGTCCCAGAGGTTGTCGGTCTTCTCGAACCGCCGCTCCAGCATCACGATGATCCGGCTGATCAGGAAAGCCACCGCCGCCGTGGCGAAGACCAGCCCGAACACCACAATGGCCACCCGCCAGCTCTGGGACAGCAGGTTCCAGTTGTTGACCCAGCTGCTTATCACCTCTGGCGTTTCATCCACGGGCTCAATCTCCTTTACAACGGTTGAATCAGGGTTACGGGCAGGGCCGGATGGTCACCGGCACACCGGGGCTCAGCCGGTCGAACAGGTCGATGACATCCCGGTTTCGCATGCGGATACAGCCATGGGAGCGCGCTTCTCCCATGGGCTCGGAATCCGGGGTGCCGTGAATGTAGATGTAACGACGGAAGGTATCGACACCGGGGCCGCGATTGAAGCCGGATTCCAGCCCACACAGCCAGATGATGCGACTGAGGATCCAGTCCCTCTCAGGCTGCAGGCGGGAGAGTTCCGCCGACCAGGTTTCGCCGGTGGGACGACGGGCCACGAATACCGTGGCTTCAGGCTGTCCCTGCCCGATCATCGCCCGCACATAGTGCCGCCCCCGGGGCGTGCACCCGGAATGTTCGGCTTCACCGGGACCATTGAGGGCCGTGGACACCGGCCAGCGCCGGTGTTCGCCACCGGCACCATACCAGTCCAGGGTCTGCTGCCGCAGATCAATGACAATGGCAGGCCCGGGGCCTGTGGAATGGGAATCGTCCGACAATCCTGTGCTCCTGCGTCAGGTATGGGAGCAGCAAAGGTAGCGAACCCTGCGGACAGAGGCAACCGCCGGAACATGATGTTGACCAGGTCGTGCCCTGAAGCATGTGCTAGGAAGTTACACTGGCCTCGGCGCGGGGCACCAGCATCAGGTCCTTCGCCTGCATGCCCGCCGCCAGGAACGGAATCAGGCGGGCGGCGATTTCCTGGATCGGGGTTTCAACCCCCTTCTTGGCCTGGAGAATATCCCGGAGGGCGTCACTGGACGACATGGTAAACGCGGTGGCACCCAGCATGAACTGGATCCGCCAGTACCGGTCCACGGAGCTGAGTTCCGGGGTTGCCTGTTTGAGCAGCCCCATGAAGCGGGTAAACACGCCCCTGTACTCATCCTCCAGGAAGGCGCGCAGGTGCCCCTGGGACTGGGTATAGGCCAGCCCCAGCAGACGCATGAAGATGGATATGCCGCGGTCATTGCGCTGGGGCATCCGCACCGCGCTGCCGGTCAGGGCACCGAGGATCTCCTCCACCGAAGGTGAGCGATCTCCGGGACGTGCCTCCAGCTCGTCGAACTCCGCTTCCAGGGTGGCCGAGAACGGAGTGAGAAAACGCGCAAAGACGGACTGTATCAGGGAATTCTTGGAGCCAAAATGATAGTTTACCGCCGCCAGGTTGACCCCGGCCTTGCTGGTAATCATCCTGAGTGACGTTTCGGCAAACCCCCGCTCGGCGAACAGCTCTTCCGCCGCATCGAGAATCCGGTCCACTGTATCTGACTGGGCCACAACACCTTCCCCTGAAAAACGATTGTTTTAAACATACGTTTAAAACAGAAATCTGTCAAGCACTGGCAGCCTTGTCAGGACCCTTTCCGCGGTCGGATTCATGATCCGGTTTCCGGGCTTTCCCGGCACCATCCGCCTCTCCTTCGGCAATCTCCTCCCGCACCCCCTGCCGGCCTTCCGGCTCGGTCACTGCACGGGCCACGGACTGCCAGCCCCGGTCAATGGCTTTCTGGTGCTCCTCGAAATAGACATTCTGCATCCGCTCGTAGGCCTTCTCGGCTTCCAGCATGAAGATCAGGTACAGGCGGATATGCTCCCGCCTGGACAGGGATCCCGCCAGGCGTCGCTGTTCGGACAGGTGTTTGAGGGTACTGAACCGTGGCGAAGACAGGGTCGGATTGAACTCGGACAGTTCGTTGCACTGCCAGATCAGTCCCAGCTCCCCTTCCAGGTGGGCAATGTGCTTGCGGGCGTCCCGCAGGAGCTGCTGGCGATAGAGGATCAGGTCCAGGTAGGAAGATTTCGAGCTGTACAGCCGTCGTACGAAGGGCACGCCCATCAAGAGGATTACCACGAAGGCGCCGAAACCACCGCCGGCAATCCAGGCCGGCACAAAGCCTGTCATACCGCTCAGGAAGACCAGGGCGGCAATGGTGGCGCTGAGCAACCAGCTGTCACGACGGCGCCGGGCGGCATTAAGGGTGTAATTGTCGGGCCAGCCCGCCAGGGACAGGATATTGAAGTCCATCAGGTTGATGCGTTCGCACTGCCGCAATAACCGGCGCAACCGACGCTGGCGAGATTCCGCAAACCGCCGTTCCGCTTCATCGGCCCCGGAGGATGCTTCTGTGGAGGTGTCATCGCCCGATTCGGCCACTGATTCACCGCCGGTCGCTTCACCGGTGTTCGCCGGCGGATGATCGCCCGCTTCCCCGGCGTCACGTTCATCCGGGACGCTGTCGGCCCGATCCACCGGCACACCGGACGACACCTGCCCGGGGTCCGCCGGACGTCCGGGCCGCAGTACCGGCCCGCCCTGGGCCGTGGTGGTGTCGCTGTTTCTCGCTCGGGTTTCTGCCATAGCTGCCGCCGGTGTGTGCCTGGAACGGCCAGACCTGTACCGTTCTCCTACCCTCGGTTATCGCCCGGTGTACCGGTTACTTTAGGAGACTACCGGAAGGCACAATCCTGGCGCCCTGTCCGATGACTCATTATCTTTGATAGGTTACATCGGTAGGGATACACTTGCTGCCTTTGAATTGTTACGAGGTGCAACCATGTTTACCGGCATTGTTCAGGGCGTCGCCACCGTGGATTCCGTCGACTCCCGCCCCGGCCTTACCACCTTTGTGATCGCCTTTCCCCCCGGATCCGTGGATGGCGTAACCATTGGCGCCTCCGTTTCCATCGACGGCACCTGCATGACGGTCACCGCCCAGCAAGGCAACCGGCTCTGGTTCGATGCCATGCAGGAAACGCTGCGACTCACCACCCTGGGCCGGCTCACCCCGGGCAGCCGGGTCAATTTCGAGCGGGCGGCCCGCATTGGCGACGAGATCGGTGGCCACTTGCTGTCCGGGCATGTCCATACCACCGCCCGCGTTGTGGGCCGGGAGCAACCGGAAAACAACTGCACCCTCACCTTCGAGGTGCCGGAAGCCTGGCACAAGTACCTCTTTGCCAAGGGTTACATCGCGGTCAACGGCGCCAGCCTGACCATCGGCGATGTGGAGGACGGGCGCTTCAACGTGCACCTGATACCGGAAACCCTGCGCGCCACCACCTTTGCCGATGTGCAGGTGGGAGACGAGGTGAATATCGAGGTGGACAGCCAGACCCAGACGATTGTCGATACGCTGGCCCGGATGGGATACGACAAGCCGCCGCGCTAACGGGTTTGATTGAAGGGGGCAGCTAACGGGGCCTGGACGCCCGGAAAACGACAAACTTCGGCGATGCCCGCAACTGCCGGACATCGCCGAAGACCGAACGAAGGCTTCGGTGGTAGCCCAGGTGTCGGTTACCCACCATCAGCAGCTCGCCCCCCTCGTCCAGGCATTGCGCTGCCTCGGCGAACAGGCGCAGGGCGATATGGTCGCCCACCACACCCCCCTCATGGAATGGCGGATTCAGCAGGATACGCTGGAACCGACCGGCATCCGCCGGCACGCCATCGGAATGGACCAGGCGACATTGTTCCCCGGCCACCCCCAGTGCCCGGGCGTTGGCGCTGGCACTGAGGACGGCCTGGGAGGAAATATCCGCAAAGGTCACCGACAGGTCCGGCCTGGCGGACAGGGCCTCCAGGCCCAGCACGCCGTTGCCACAGGCCAGGTCCAGCACCCTGCCCCCCGCCGGCAGTGGGCTGACGGCGTCCGGAATCAACGGCAACAACTCCCGGGTGCCGATATCCAGACGTTCCCGGGCGAATACCGCCGGCAACGCCCGGATCGACAGACCGGACCCCGGCGTGGCGTATCCCTTCCAGAGTCCGCCCCAGCCATCCAACCCGTCGGTGCCGGGACGGCACAGCACCATGCGGGCCTTTTTCCGGGCCGGGAACACCGTCTCGGTGGTAACCCGTTCCTGGTAAAGTCCCGCAGCCTGTTCCGGCAGGTGCTTGATCATCCCACCGGTCAGCAACCAGCCGTCCGGACGCAGGGCCCGGTTGACCCATCTCAGCAGGAATTCCAGGTAGTCGAGCTGGCGTGGTACCTTCAGAACCACCGCATCAAAAGGCCCACCCTCGTCCATTGGAGCTTCGCCAAGGCCCGGTTCGTCCAGCCAGCTCCGGACTGGGGGCACAGCCAGGTTATTGGCGGTCGCATTGTGATCAAGGGCATCCACCAGGGAAGCACTGTCCGCGATAACCGTGGGCACGAAGTCCGCAAGCCCCAGGGCCAGGGCACCAAAACCATCATCCACCACCGCCACCCGGTCACCGGGTGTAAGCCTCTGACGGGCTTCGGCCACCAGTTGTTCATCGGCCGCGTCCCAAGCCCTCAGGTCCCGACCGCCGCCATGGGGGCGCCGCAGGTTGAGGACCCGGTCGCCAACGGTAAAACCTGTGTTGCAATCAGCCTGGGTCAAGACAACACCCGGGCCTGGTAGACCGCGAACCGCCGGTCTTCGAACAGTGTCTGACAGGGTCCGATACACTGTTCCAGCAGAGGCTGGTAAGGCAGGAAACGGTTGGCCACCAGCCGCATCTCGCCACCTGGCTGGAGGTGACGGCGGGCCTCCCGCAGGAAGCGTTCGGTCATGGAGGTATCAGTGCGCACGCCGGAGTGGAACGGCGGGTTCGTCACGATGGTCCGGTAACGGCCCAGGTCAGCGGGCAAGCCATCACTGGCAATAATCTCACCCCGGGCACCGTTACGCTGGTAGGTCTGCCTGGCGCACATTACCGCCTGAGCCTGGACGTCCACGCCATCCACCGGCCCCAGGTCGGGGTTGCGGGCCTGTAGCCAGGCGCCGATCACCCCGGAACCACAGGCAAAATCCAGCACCGGCCCGGCAACCGGCACGTCCGACAGGCTTTCCAGCAATCGTGCGGTGCCCTCGTCCAGGCGGCCATCACTGAAGATGCCGGGCATGTTCGCCACCGCCAGTTGGATGCCTGCCGCATCGAGTTCGTGCCACTGGAGCCAGGCAAGCGGATCAAACGCTCCTGCCGCGCCGGCCAGGCTCGCAACCCAGACCTGGCAATGCCGGGCACTGTCCACCTTGCGGGCGTCCGGCGCCAGGGCCTGTAACTGCCGGGCGGCGCCGGCAATGCCCTCGCGCTTCTCGCCCACCAGTACCAGTCGGCCGCCATCAACCAGCAGCGCCCGGGCCATGGCCAGTTGCATCTCCAGTGCCTGGCGGGCCTTGGGAACAAACAGCACCAGGGTATCCAGGGGGCGGTCCCACTCATCGGGCAGATCATAACCGAAACTGACCCGGCAGCGGTCAGAGCCTGTCAGGGCATCCGCCAGACCGGCGTGCTCGGTGACCACCAGCGCCGGTGCGTCACCAGTTTCCAGCCCGGCGGGAAGGTGCGGTACGGGCAGGCCAATCAGCCCCACCCGCCCGCTCATCAGGTCGGCATTGCGCTCAAGCGCCGCAATGGCGTTGAGGCCGCTGGAGGGTTCGCTCATGGATCGGCACGGCGGGCAGAACGTACCGGCTGGCCGATCAGTTCCCCGATGCTACGCTCCTTGATAGACGCCTGGTCCGCCTCGCTGCTGATGCTGAGCCCCAGGTCCCGCAGCAGGCCGTCGGCCACATCGTAGATAAAACCGTGCACGGTGAGCGGCTGCCCCCGTTTCCAGGCGTCCTGCACGATGCTGTTCTGGCACACGTGCTCCACCTGCTCCACCACGTTCAGTTCGCACAGGCGGTCCACCTGGTCCTGTTCCGACGGCTGCTGGTCCAGCACTTCCTGGTACTTGTCGCGCACATCCTGTACATGACGCAGCCAGTTGCCGATCAGGCCAAACCCCTCGTCCTTGAGGGCAGCCCGGACACCGCCACAGTTATAGTGCCCCACCACCAGTACATGCTTGACCTTGAGCACCTCAATGGCGAACTGAAGCACCGACAGGCAGTTGAAATCGGTATGGACCACCACGTTGGCCACGTTACGGTGGACAAACAGTTCACCCGGCATCAGATCCACAATCTGGTTGGCGGGTACCCGGCTATCAGCGCAGCCTATCCATAGGTATTCCGGTGCCTGCTGGTTGGACAGGCGATGAAAAAAGTCCGGGTCTTCCTGCTTGATGCTATCCGCCCATGCCTGGTTGCTTTTCAGCAGATTTTCCAGTGTTTTCATGCCTTCGGTCTCCGTTCAGCCTCAATGGTCGCGGACAAGATTGAACGGCATTTGCCGGTGAATCGCAATACCCCCTTGGTCCCAGAGAGCAGTCCCGGACTTCCCCCACGACGGCCCGATCCAGGGTCGGCAATCATTCCATGGTTTCCGACAGGGGCGCGTGGATACTGCTCTGGGCCAGGTCCAGCAACTCCCGCAGGGCGACCGAGAACATCGCGTATTCCGGCTGCCGGGAGCTTTTCAGTTCCGCGAGCATGCCCTTCCAGCGCCGGACCATCACCTCGTGCTGACTCATCCAGGTTTCCACACAGGCGTCCACCTGTTTGTAGTCCTCTGCCATCCTCAGTACCCCGGTGGTCAGGGCCCGCTGCTGCCAGTCCAGGTCCTCCCGGAAGCTCTCACGGGCCAGGGCCTGCCAGTGCGACGTGGGCTTGAGGTTGGCAATGGCCCCGGCAAACCAGTTCAGGTCCAGGCGCTCACCCAGGGTGTAGTAGAGGTTGGCCACGGTCTTGAGGGGGACACCGGCGGACTCGTGAACCTCGATGATGCCCAGGGCGGAATAGAGGTACGAGCTGCCGGACACCACCGCCGCCAGGTCCTCGGGAACGCCCTGCTTCTGCAACTTCTCATTCTGGCTTCGCCACTCCTTCTCGACACCGGCTCCCAGGTAGTCGGCCAGGTTGGCGGAGATGCGGCTGATGCTGTCGGTAAACCGGTCCAGGTGGCCCTGGATATTGAGTTCGCTGCGGCGGTTGCGCAACAACCAGCGCACGGCGCGGCGGATCAGCCGCATCAGGTCGTTCATCAGACTGATCTGTAGCGAGGCCGGCACCTTGTAGTCCAGTTCCTCGATCCGGCCCCACCAGGTATCCAGCCGGAACACATCCCGGGCGATGATCCAGGCCAGGGCGATGGCCGGGGCATCAGCACCAGTGGACTGGTTCAGCCGCTCCACGAAAGTGATGCCCATATGGTTGATCATGTCATTGGCGATCTGGGTCGCAATGATCTCCCGGCGTAACTGGTGGTCCTCCAGCTCCCGGGGGAACTTCTCCACCATCGGTTCGGGAAAGACCTTGTGCATCTCGGAGACCAGTAACGGGTCGTCCGGCAGGTCGCTGTCGATCAGGACCTGCTTCAGATCCCCTTTGACATAGGCAATCAACACCGACAGCTCGGGCCGGGTCAGGGCCTTGCCATCCATCTTGCGTTCTTCCAGCGCTTCCTCATCCGGCAGGAATTCCAGCTCCCGGTTGAGCTTGCCGGCCGCCTCGAAGGCATTCATCAGCCGGCGATATTCCTCGATCCGGGTGACGGCTCCCTCGTTGGCCACGGTCAGGGCCTGGGTCTGGCGGTAGTTGTTCTTCAGCACCAGGGCCGCCACTTCCTCGGTCATGTCCTCAAGCATGCGGTTGCGCTGCTTCTGGGTGAGATCGCCGGCAGCCACAATGCGGTTGAGGAGGATCTTCATGTTCACTTCATGGTCGGAACAATCCACCCCACCGGAGTTATCGATGAAATCGGTATTCAGGCGACCGCCATTCAGCGCGAACTCGATACGCCCGAGCTGGGTCATGCCGAGGTTACCGCCCTCGCCCACGATCCGACAGCGCAACTCCTTGCCGTCGATACGCAGGTTGTCGTTGGCCTTGTCACCCACTTCGCTGTTGGATTCCCGTGTGGACTTGACGTAGGTGCCGATGCCACCGATCCACAACAGGTCCGCCTGCGCTTTGAGGATGTGGGAGACGAGCATGTTCGGCGGCACCCGGTCCGACTTGATACCCAGCAGCTTCTTCATCTGCGGGCTCACCGGAATCGACTTGGCGCTACGACTGAACACCCCGCCACCCTCGGAGATCAGGGACTCATCGTAATCCGACCAGGCCGACCGGGGCATCTCGAACAGGCGCTTGCGCTCGGCGTAACTCTTCCCGGGATCCGGATCCGGGTCCACGAAAATGTGCATGTGGTTAAAGGCTGCCACCAGCCGGGCCTTGTCCGACTGCAGCAGGCCGTTGCCAAAGACATCGCCGCCCATATCACCAATGCCGATCACCGAGAAGGTGTCCTCGGCCGGGTTGATCCCCATCTCGCGGAAGTGACGTTCCACCGATACCCAGGCGCCACGGGCGGTGATGCCCATCTTCTTGTGGTCATAACCGTGGCTGCCGCCGGAGGCAAAGGCATCGCCCATCCAGAAGCGGTACTCCTCGGCCAGCCCGTTGGCAATATCGGAGAAGGTGGCGGTGCCCTTGTCCGCAGCGACAACCAGGTAATGGTCATCGCCATCGTGGCGGACAACGTTCACGGGTGGCTCGATGCTGGCGTCAATCAGGTTGTCGGTGATGTCCAGCAACCCGCGGATGAAGGTTTTGTACGCCTCGATGCCCTCCGCCTGGAACGCCTCCCGATCGGACGGATCCGGCAGCCGCTTGGCCACAAAGCCGCCTTTGGCCCCCACCGGTACGATCACCGCATTCTTGACCTGCTGCGCCTTGACCAGACCCAGGATCTCGGTGCGGTAGTCCTCGAAACGGTCCGACCAGCGCAGGCCTCCACGGGCCACCTTGCCGCCGCGCAGGTGCACACCCTCGACCCGGGGCGAATACACGAAAATCTCGAACATGGGCAGCGGCAGCGGCATATCCGGAATGGCGGTCGGGTCCAGTTTCACGCTGATATAGGACTTGGACCTGCCCTCGTTGTCCACCTGGTAGTAGTTGGTGCGCAGGGTGGCGTGGATCAGTTCCAGGAACAGCCGCAGGACACGGTCTTCACTGAGGTTATCCACCTCGTCGAGGCCGGCGTTGAATTCCAGTTCCAGTCGCTGCTGGGCCGCCTGACTCTTGGCCTCACTCTGCTGCCGGGACGGATTGAAGCGGGTGTCGAAGGTCTGCAGCAACAGCCCGGTCAGGTCCACATGGCTGACCAGCGTGTTGGCAATGAAGGTCTGGCTGTTACTGAAGCGTATCTGGCGCATGTAGCGGGCGTACGTGCGCAGGATGGCGATATCCCGCCAGCCCAGGTAGGCGGACAGCAGCAGCTTGTTGAAGGCGTCGTTTTCCGCCTCGCCGAACCAGACCCGCTGGAACAGTTCTTCGAATATGGGCCGGATACGGTGGAGATCCACCACCGCCCCGGACCGGGCCTGGAGCGAGAAATCATGGATCCAGACCACGCGACCGTCATGGTCCACAATCTCGAACGGATGTTCGCCGATCACCCGGAATCCCAGGTTCTCGAAGATGGGCATGACATCGGACAGGGGGAGCTGTTCGGTGGGATTGAACAGCTTGAAATGAACGGTGCTCTCCTCTTCCTCCAGAGCCCGATAGAAGCTCATGGCCAGGGGACGACCGTCGATCACGGAGCTGATGTGCTCCAGGTCAATGGCGGCACGCCGGGGCGAGAACATGTCCTGGTAGCTGGCCGGGAAGGCCGAGGCGTAGCTCTGTAGCAGCTCGTTGCCCCGCTCCTCGCCACAGGTTTCGTGCAGGGCCTCCGCCAGGCCGTCCCGCCAGGACTGGGCCAGTTCGACGACCCGCTCCTGGAGCTCCTTCACCGGCAGCCGGCGGCTGCCCTGCTGGGGTACCCGGATGGTGAACTGGACCCGGGCCAGCACCGACTCCGAGAAATGGGTGATGAAGCTGATGTCCTCAGCCTCCAGCCGGTCGCAGAGGACCCTCTCCACCTTTAGACGGAGCTCGGTGTTGTAGATATCCCGGGGGAAGAACGCCAGGCAGGTCACGAACTGGCCGTACACATCCTCCCGCATGAACAGGCGGATCTGGCGCCGCTCCTGGATATAGAGGATATCCAGAGCGGTCTGGTACAGCTCGTCCAGCTCCACCTGGAACAGTTCGTCCCGGGGGTAGACGGTGAGGATCTGCTCCAGCTCCTTGCCGGCGTAATCGTCCTGCATGAACCCGGAGCGTTCCAGCACCTCACGGACCTTGCGGCGCAGCAACGGGATACTTTCCGGGCGATCGCTGTAGGCACGGGAGGTATACAGGCCCAGGAAGCGGCGCTCACCCACCACTTCGCCCTTGCTGTTGAACTTCTTGACGGCGATATAGTCGGGGTAGGCAGGCCGGTGCACCCGGGAACGCTGGGCCGACTTGGCAAAGATGAACAGCTCGTCGGTGCGGGTCATCTGGCGCCGGGTGCGACGGGGCAACTGCCGCAGGGCCACTTTCTCCCGCCGTTCATTGTTGACCCGCAGAATACCCAGTTCTGAATCCGGCACCCGACAGACATTGGTGCCCTTCTTGTCGGTGACAAAATCGTACTCGTCGTACCCCAGGAACGTGAAATGGTCGTCCATCAGCCAGTCCACGAAGGCCCGCGCTTCCTCTACATCGTCCGGGGTGATGTCGGCGGGGGAACTGTCCAGCTCCCCGGCGATTTCCTCGGCCTTCTGTTTCATGGCGCCGAAGTCCGACACCACAATACGCACCTCGTGGAGGACGTCCTGCAGCAGGTTTTCCAGGGATGCCAGGTCCTCCTGGTCGCTATGGCGGTCGATTTCCAGCACAATAAAGGCTTCGATATTGCTGCCGTCCTCCGACGCTTCGGGTCCGTCCAGGGATTTGAGCACGCCCTTGTCGTCACGCTCCACGGTCATGATGGAGTGATGGATGGTGTGGGTGCCGATATTCCGGCTGTTGATGGCAATGCGCACCGAATCGATCAGGAATGGGATATCCGGGTGCAGGATAAAGATGACTGTATGGGTCGACTGCCAGCCGTCACTCTCGAGGTCCGGATTGAAGACCGATACCGGTGTCTGGTCTGCCGCCCGCTTCTGCAGGAACTGCCAGGCCGCCATCACTGCCCCGTAGGTATCATGGAACTCCCTTTCAAGCAGTTCTTCCAGGGGCAGGTGCAGGAGGTAATGGCGGGAAAAGCGACTGATCCGTTCCGCTTCCTTCTTCGACAGCTTGCGGAAAAACTCCGTGTCCAGTTGCTCAAGGAACTGATCCTTGCTGGTGACGGTCAGGGTATTCATCAATCACCTCTGCAGTCCGGGTGCCTGCCGCGGCACGCAGGCACGGATGTGAACGAATGGTAACTCCAGCATAGTCAAACCCTTGATAATTTGCTGTAAATTCGCAAAAAATTCGTAAGTTATAACCGAGACAATACAACCTTCGGAGTAGTCAGCCCGATGTCCTCCCTGCAACAGACCTTTGGCGATCTCAAGGACCGCCTTTCCCAGCGCATTATCGGCCAGCATGCCCTGGTGGAACGCCTGCTGATCGCTCTCCTGGCAGACGGCCACCTGCTGGTGGAAGGAGCCCCCGGCCTGGCCAAGACCACGGCCATCAAGGCGCTGGCGGACAACCTCAGTGGCGACTTCCATCGCATACAGTTCACACCGGACCTGTTGCCGTCGGATGTCACCGGCAGTGAAATCTACCGTCCGGAAACCGGCCAGTTCGAATTCCAGCGGGGGCCGGTGTTCCACAACCTGGTACTGGCGGATGAGATCAACCGGGCGCCGGCCAAGGTCCAGTCGGCCCTGTTGGAAGCCATGGGCGAACGCCAGGTCAGTGTGGGCATGCGCACCTTCCCGCTACCGGCACCGTTCATGGTCATGGCCACCCAGAATCCAATCGAGCAGGAGGGCACCTATCCACTGCCGGAAGCCCAGCTCGACCGTTTCCTGATGCATGTGATGATCGGCTACCCGGAGACCTCAGCGGAACGGGAGATCCTCCACCTGGCCCGACAGGAAGCCAGGGAGGGTGCCACCAGCGCGGGTGAGCCGGTAACTGCGGAGCAGGTCCATCAGGCCCGCCAGTCGGTGAGCGAGGTTTTCATGGCCGATGCCGTGGAGGACTACCTGCTGGCACTGGTGCTGGCGACCCGGGATCCCCTGGCCCTGGACGATGACCTGGCCCGCTGGCTGGCCTTTGGCGTCAGCCCCCGGGGCACCATTGCCCTGGATCGCTGCAGCCGCGCCCTGGCCTGGCTGGATGGCCGCGACTACGTGACCCCGGACGACGTACGCGCCATCGCCCCGGATGTATTGCGGCACCGCCTGATACTCACCTTCGACGCCGAGGCCGGCGGCATCACCCCTGACGACGTGGTCAACCGCCTGCTGGAGCGGGTGCCGGTCACCGCCTGAAACCGGGAGTCAGCATGTTCAGCAACGCCGCCACCCATCACCAGCACCGGGTCACCGCCGACCTCCGGCACCTGTTGCTGTTGCAGGCCCAGGCCCGCACCCTGCAGATGCCCTCGGCCCGACGGGCCCTGCGGCAGAGGCGCGGGGGCCACCATTCGGTGATGCGGGGCCGGGGCATGTCCCTGGCCGAGGTCCGCCCCTACCAGCCCGGCGATGACGTGCGCCGCATCGACTGGCGTGTCACGGCCCGCCGGCAGGAACCCCACACCCGGGTCTACGAGGAGGAACGGGAACGCCCCGTGCTGATCCTGTGCGACCTTGGCCCCGGGCTGTTCTTTGCCAGTGAAGGTTCCTACAAGCAGGTACGTGCCGCCGAACTGTCGGCCCTGCTGGCCTGGGTCGCCCACGGTTCCGGCGACCAGGCCGGGGGCATCGTGTTCGGTGGCGAGAGCACCGAGATTGTCCGGCCCTCCCGGCGCCGGCGCTCGGTCATGCAACTGCTCAATGCCCTGTCCGCCCACCAGCGACACCAGCCGGCCACCATGGCGGAGCCCGGCAGCGATGGCCTTAACGACGCACTGACCGAGGCCCGCCGCATCGCCCATACCGGCAGCCGGCTGTTCGTGATCAGCGATTTCCAGGGAGCGGACGGCGACACCCGCTCCCTGCTGGCGGGACTGGCCATGCACAACCAGGTCACCGCGGTACTGGTAACCGACCCCCTGGACGATCACCTGCCAGGCCATGGCGACTACGCCGTGGGAGGCGCTGACGGCACACTCTGGTTCGACGGTGACGACCGGGCCCTGCAACGGGCCTGGCGGGAAGACTCGCAGTCCCGGCGCAGCGCCCTGGAGAGCCTGTTCCGGCAGACCGGCACCAATCTGCTGACCCTGGCCACCGAGGAGGATCCGGTGACCCTGATGCACGGGCTGACCTCATCAGGAGGACGCCTGTTGTGATACCCGACAATGTCCTGGAACAGCTCAAGGATATCCACACGCCCCCTCCCGCCGGCTTCTGGCCACCGGCGCCGGGCTGGTGGATGCTGGCAGCCCTGCTGCTGGCAAGCATCGCGGTGGTAGCCTTCCTGGCCTGGCGACGTCACCGCCGCCAGGCCCCGAAACGGGCCGCCCTGGCCCGGCTGGCGAACTACAGCACCCCGGAGCAGCCGGGCCCCGACTGGTATGCCGGCCTCAACCGCCTGCTCAAGGAAACCGCCCTGGCCCGTTACCCCCATGACAATCCCGCCAGCCTCAGCGGCGATGACTGGAGCCGTTTCCTGGCACTGACCTCCGGTGACCCGGAGCGGCCCTGGCAACAACTGGTGGTGGCCAGCTACCGGCCCGCCAGCGACCTTGTGCCCGGCGACGCCCGACAACTGGCGGAATACTGGATCCGGAGGCAGTCATGGTGAACCTGGTCTGGCCCTGGCTACTGGCACTTCTGCCACTTCCCTGGCTGCTGAAGCGGCTGGCGTGGAGTTCCCGGACCACCACCACAGACACGGTGGCGGCCCCGATCCTGCCCATCCAGTCCCGGCTGCGGGGCCTGCCCGGCGTCAGCCCACAGGGTGCCGGCCGGCGCCCCTGGCTCACGGTGGTACTGGCCCTGGCCTGGGCGCTGCTGGTCATTGCCCTGGCCCGCCCCCAGCATGTGGGCGAGGCCACCCATGTGCCCATGACCGGGCGCGACCTGATGCTGGCGGTGGATATCTCACCCAGCATGGAGGAACGTGACATGATCCTCCAGGGCCGCCCCCTGAACCGGCTGGAGGCGCTGAAGCTGGTGCTGGACGACTTTATCCGCCAGCGGGAGGGCGACCGGCTGGGTCTGCTGCTGTTCGGATCGGAACCCTATATCCAGGCCCCGCTCACCTTTGACCATGGCACCCTGCTCACCCTGCTGTCCGAAGCCGGCCTCGGCATGGCCGGACGGGCCACCGCCATCGGTGATGCCATCGGGCTGGCGGTAAAACGGCTGCGGGACCGTCCCCAGGAACACCGGGTGCTGGTCCTGCTGACCGACGGCGCCAACACCGCCGGCAACCTGACGCCGGAAAAAGCCACCGAGATTGCCGCCGACAGTGACGTCCGCATCCACACCATCGGTATCGGTTCGGAATCAACCATCCAGCGAGGGCTTTTCGGCAGCCGCCGGGTCAACCCCTCCAGCAACCTGGACGAGGAACTGTTGCGGGACATTGCCGGGCGCACCGGCGGCCACTACTTCCGGGCGCGTAACCTCGAGGAATTGCAGGGCATCTACCAGGAAATCGACCGGCTGGAGCCCCTGGAACTGGAAGGCAAATCCTGGCGGCCGGTCACCGAACTCTATGCCTGGCCGGCGAGTGCCGCCCTGGCCCTTTGGCTGGGCGGGCTGGGCCTGGCCAGGGGACGCGCCTTGCTGTCACTGTTCAACCGGGGCGGAGGGCGCACGGTATGATCGATTTCCAGTTCCTTCGCCCCCTGTGGCTCCTGCTGTTGCTGGCGGTGCCCCTGCTGTACTACCTGCTTCGCTCACTGGGACAGGGCCATACCCGCTGGCACCAGGTCATCCCCCCTGCCCTGCTGAAACCGTTGTTACCCGGCGGAAGCGGCGCCACAGGGCCCGGCAGGGGGCAACGGCTGCTGGCGCCACTGCTGCTCGCCGTGGCGGCCATCGCACTGGCGGGGCCTTCCTTTCGTACCGCCCCGTCGCCCCTGCAACAACAGGATGACTCCCTGGTGGTGGTGCTGGACCTGTCACTGTCCATGCTGGCCACCGACGTCAAACCGGACCGGCTGACCCGGGCCAAACGCAAGATCCGTGACCTGCTGGCGGCCCGGGAAGGCGCCTACACAGGCCTGGTGGTCTACGCCGCCGACGGCCATGTGGTCACCCCCCTGACCGACGATCGCCGTACCGTGGAGGGCCTGCTGTCCGCCGTGGACCCGATCATCATGCCGGCCCCGGGGAACCGGGCCGACCTGGGGGTGGCCCGGGCAATAGAACTGCTGGATCAGGGGGCACCCGGGCGGGGCCGCATCCTGCTGATTACCGACGGTCTCAACCCCCGCTATGGCGCGGCCATTCGGGACCGTTTGAACACCACCGGCTGGGAACTGGACGGACTGCTGGTGGGCACGGAAAGCGGCGCCCCCGTTCCCGTGCCGGAGCGGGGGTTCCTCCGTGACGGCGAACAGGTGGTGATCGCCAGGGCCACCCTGCCGGAACTGGCATCCACGGCCCGGGCCAGCGGTGGTGGGGCACTGCACATGACCACCTCGGACCGGGACATCTCCCGGCTGCGGTTGCGGGCTCAGGACCACGACGAATGGCAGGAGGCGCGGGAAGAGCGCAGCACCACCCGCCGCCAGGACGACGGTTACTGGCTGCTGTGGCTGGCCCTGCCCCTGGCCCTGGTGGGCTGGCGACGCGGGGCGCTGGTGATGGTCGCCCTGGGCCTGACCTGGGTACCGTCCGGACCGGCCCGGGCACTGGAGTGGAACGATCTCTGGCAGACGCCGGAACAGCGAGCGCCCCAGCTTATCGAGGAAGATCCCGCCAGCGCTGCCCTGCGGCTGGACGATCCCCAGTGGCGTGGTACCGCCCTGTACCGGGACCGTCAGTATGAGAGTGCGGCCGATGCCTTCGCCAACGGCCAATCCGCCGATGCCCACTACAACCGGGGCAACGCCCTGGCCCGGGCCGGCAAGCCGGAAGCCGCCCTCTCGGCCTGGGAGGAGGCCCTGGCCCGGAACCCGGACCATGACGCCGCCCGACACAACCGGGACGTCGTTCGCCAGTACCTGAAACAGCAGGAGCAGCAGCAACAGGGACAACAACAATCCGACCAGTCCGATCGGCAGCAACAGGGCCAGGATTCCCAACCCGGCAACCAGGACCAGCCACCGCCCGGTGAGCAGGCTGGTCAGCAGGACGGCTCACAGGATCAGCCTGGCGGACAGGGCTCCGGAAGCCAGCAGGGACAGCAGGCCGGTCAGGAGCCCATGGACGGCCGTTCCGACCCGCAGCAGGATCGGGAGGAGGCCTCCGAGGCCGGTCAACAGCCGGGAGAGGCCGAAAACGGTCGCCGCGAACAGGCCGGGATGGCCGAGGGCCAGACAGAGCCGGCGGAACAGGGTGACGCCGATACGCTGACCCAGTCCCAGCAGCAATGGCTGCGCCGGATTCCAGACAACCCGGGTGGCCTGCTGCGCCGTAAATTCATGCAACAGTCCCGTAGCCGCAACATTCAACCGGACGAGAACGACACACCATGGTAATTGCATCCCACCGGTCATGGAGATTCCTGCTGGTCCTGCTGGCGCTGCTGCCCTTGCAGGCGCTGGCCCAGCAGCCCCGGGAAGAAGCCTATATAGAGCTGTCCGCCAGTGCGGATGAAGTCTATGCCCAGCAGGAGCTGCGCCTCACCGTCAAGCTCTACTACACCAACCAGGTGATCCAGGGGCAACTGACCGACCCGGAACACCCGGATGCGGTGATTGAAAAGCTGGGAGAACAGAAGCAGTACCGGGAACGGGTGGACGGCGAAAGTTACCGGGTGGTGGAACGGAACTATGTCATCTTCCCCCAGAAACCGGGGCGCCTGCAGCTACCGCCGCTGGATTTCCAGGGCACCGCCCGCCATTCCCGGGGACACCACTACCGGATATCGGATTCCGCCGTACTGTTCCCCGTGAACGTCAAGGATGTGCCGGCGGAGTTCAGTGGCGGCACCTGGCTGCCGGCCACCGATCTGTCCATCAGCGACAGGGGGCTCGAACGAACGGGGCCGGTGACGCCCGGCGATAACCTGACACGCACCCTGACCCTGACAGCCCGGGGGCTGCCCGCCACCACCCTGCCGTCACTGGATATCCGGTATCCCGATGCATTGAGAAGTTACCCGGAGCCCGAGCAGCGGGAATCCTCCGCCACCGCCGATGGCGTTCTCGGTGAACTGCAACAGACGGTGGCTCTGGTTCCCGTATCCGCTGAAGGCGGTGACATCACCCTGCCGGAAGTCCGTATTCCCTGGTGGGATGTCAACGAGGACCGGGAGAGGGTTGCGGTATTGCCTGCCCGTACCATCGAGCTGGCGGCGACGCCGGGATTCGGCCAGGAAACCCGAGATGGCCCTGCCGAGCCGGTGTCGGAGGAGGCGACTCCGCCGCAGTCGGCGCCGGAGTCCGCACCGCTGACCGGCCACTGGTTCTGGCCGCTACTGGTCGCCCTGCTGGCATTGGGGTGGGCCACTACCGTGGCCGCGTGGTGGCTGCACCATCGCCGCCGGCAGGCCGCCCCGGTGGTCACTCCGGTCGTGGAACAGGGGGAGAAGGAGCGCTTCCGAGAGCTCTGTGATCAGGCCCGAGAGCAGGATTCACGGTTCTTTAACGGACTTCCGGCGTGGGTAAGTGCCCTGGCGGGCCGGGACTGCCACACCAGCGACGCCGCCCTGGCCATCCTGTCCGACCCTCAACTGTCGGCCTTGGTGAACCGGTGGCGGGAGTCACTGTTCCGCGACGGTGGCGGCGAAATGCCTGACGGCCAGGCACTGGTCAGCGCCCTGAAGGCGGCGCGCACAAACTGGCAGAACAGACCGTCCAGCAGAAGCCATGGCACCCGGCAGGTACTGCCGGACCTCTACCCGGATGGGCTGAATCCCTGACCGGGGACGAACGTCAGTGAAGCTGTTCGTCGATGGTCAGCAGCACCGGCTCGCTGTCGCCGCTGACCACGGGTACCGGTTCCTCGCGGATACCCTGGTAGTCACCGGGCTGGGGCTTGGCGGCACCCGATGGGCTGATACGGGCCGCGACCACCACCTCATCGGCTCCCGAGATCCGGAACTGGGGCGCCATGGCCAGCCGGTCGTCCAGGCGCAGGTTAAGGGGCAGTTCACCGGCCCGCAGCCGGGCAACCGCCAGGGGCGCGGAGCGCATGTCCGGCGTGCGGGCGTAGACAAACAGCGTGGTGTCCGGTGATATCTCACCGGCAAACGCCTCGTCCAGTTCCACCCTGACGTTCACTCCCCGGTCGGATAGCCCGTCACTGGCTGGCTGCTCCGCCTGCACACGGTCCGGCACATCCATACCGAGCCGCTGGTAGGCGCGACTCACGCCCTCGCGGATGGAGGCAATCTGCGGGTGGTCGGGGGCCACGTCAATGATTGTCTCCCAGTGTTCGATAGCCGCCTCGTAGTCTTCCCGCTCAAAGGAATGGATACCCAGCAGGCCCAGGGTGTTCACCTCATTGGGGTTGAATTCCCGGGCCCGGTCCATGGCGCGGTTCACCTCATCGGTGAGCGCCCCCTGGCTGTCAAAGAACCAGGCCTGGGCCGACAGGCCCCAGGCCGTTGCCCTGGCGTTGTCGTCCGGCACCACTTCCGCCAGGCGTTCGAACGCCCGGGCGGCCTCCGGGTAGCGTTCCATGCGCATGTAGCTGCGGCCCAGCATGGCCCAGCCATCGGGATTATCCGGTTCCTGCTCCAGGCGTTCGGAAAGCTGCCTTGTGAGCTGGTCCATCTGGGCCATGCGGTCGCCCCCGGTAGTTTCCTGGAGCTCTTTCATGGCCTGGTACTGTTCCACCTTGCCCAGGGCGCCCCATTCCCCGTAGAGCAGCACGACACCGGCCGGCAACAGCACCACCGCCAGCACCACCACCGCCCAGGTGCTGCGACGGCGATAATCCATGCGCAGGTCTTCTGCCCGGACTTCCTTCGGGGCGCTGACGTCCTTCGGAGACTGGCCGTCGCCAACGTCATCCAGCATGGCCCCGGCCAGCTCGTCCCGGAGCATGCGGAAATTTTCCTCATCGATGATGCCCTGCTGGTACTCCTCCTCCAGCTCCGTCAGCCGGGTCCGGTAGGCCAGCAGGTTCTGATTACGGATGTCGGCGTTAATACGGCGCCCGGGGCGGCCGAACACCAGTGGATAAAGGATAAACAGGAAGGCCAGGCCGACAAGTACCGCCGTGGTAATCCAGAAGGTTTGGGTCATAGAAACAGTCGTTCAGTTGGGTGCGGAATGGCGTGCGTGTATGGTCATGAATCCCGCCGCAGCAGGTCATCCGCCTGCCGGCGTTCCTCGTCGGTGAGCCCGGGCCCATTGTTAGCACCCTGACGGCCGGAACGTCGCACGATCAGTACGATCACGATCAGGCCTACGGCCACCACGATGGCCGGCAACAGCCACAGTAACGCGGTGCGGGCATCGAAGGCGGGCTTGTAGTGGACGAACTCGCCGAAGCGTTCGATCATGGCATCCACGACCGTCTGTTCATCCGCGCCCTCCTTCACCATGCGATAGACCTCGTTGCGCATGTCCTCGGCGATGGGCGCATCGGAGTCAGCAATGTTCTGGTTCTGGCACTTGGGGCAGCGGAGCTCATTCAGCAACTGCTGGAACTGCTCCTGCTGATCCGACGTCTCCAGCGGGTACATGTCCTGCCCGCCAGCCGACTCACCATCGGACTGAGCCAGGGCCATCGGCGCCATCAGCGCCAGCAACAGCCACGCCAGCAGCGGTTTCATGATCCCTCCTCCTGGTACCGGCGGACAACGGGTTCCAGTTCCTCTTCCCACACCTGGGGATTAACCACCCCCACATGGCGATACCGGACAATACCCTGCTTGTCGATGATGTAGGTTTCCGGAGCACCGTATACCCCGAGGTCAAAACCGAAACGGCCCTGGGGATCGAACAGCGTGAGCTGATAGGGATTGCCCAGGTCCCGCAGCCAGCGCACGGCAGCATCGCGGTTATCCTTGTAGTTCAGACCGATGATGGGAATGCCCTTGTCCTCCGCCAGCCACACAAGGTCCTCGTGTTCATCGCGGCAGGCGGGACACCAGGTGCCCCAGACATTCAGCAACGACACCTGTCCCTGGAACACCGATGGCGTCAGGGTACGGTCCGGGTTCTCCAGGTCCTGCAACTCAAACGCCGGTACCGGCTTGCCAATCAGCGCGGAGTCCAGCTCCTGGGGGTCCTTGCCCAGCCCCGAATAGAGGAAAAGACCAAACGCCACCGCCACCAGTACCGGCAGGAACATCAACGCCCGTTTCATGCGCCGGCCTCCGCTGGCTTGCCCTGGGGCTCCTGCCCCGTGGACGCCTTCCTGCGCTCGGTGGCGGTATCCTTGATGCGGTAACGCTTATCGGAAATCGCCAGGAAGCCACCAATGGCCATCACCAGGGCCCCCAGCCAGGTCCAGCGGACCAGCGGCTTGTACTGCAACCGAATCGCCCAGGCATTGCTGGACACGGGCTCCGCCAGAGCCACAAAGATGTCCCTCAGGAAGCCGCCGTCGATTCCCGCCTCAGTCATCACGTTGCGCTGGACCACGTAGCGGCGCCGTTCCGGATATAGGGTGGCCACCGGCTCGCCATTGCGGCTGATATCGAATCGCGACACCAGGGCCGTAAAGTTGGCCCCTTCCCGTTCGCCAACGGATGCGAACCTGAACTGGTAGTCGCTGACCTCGGCGATATCGCCGGGACTCATGCGGACATTGCGCTCAATGCCGAAATTGTTCACCACGGTGGCACCGGCAATCACCATGGCCAGGCCCAGGTGGCCGAACACCATGCCATAGAAGCTGCGGGACTGGCGGCGCAGCCCGTGCAGGCGACCGTGCCGGGACGACGACTTGGTCCACAGGTCCTGCACCGTGGCCACGGCACACCAGGCGGCGGAGAAGATGCCAAAGAAAGCCCATAAACTGAGATCGCCCCAGAACCCGGTGATGCCGGGGGAATCGTAGGTCCCCATGGACAGCACCACCGCCACCGCAATGGCCAGCCCGCCCATTGAGGGCAGGATCAGCTTGCGGGCCAGGTACTGGTCGTCGGTCTTCTTCCAGCGGGAGAAGATGCCGATACCCAGCAGGATGCCCACCGCCACGGCAATGGGACTGAAGGTCAGGTTGAAGAAAGGCTCGCCGATGGAAATATTACCCAGCTCGAAGTAGTCGGCAATCAGCGGGAAGATGGTGCCCACCAGCACCAGCAGCATGGCGGCCATCAGCAGCACGTTGTTCATCAGCAGGAATACTTCCCGTGACAGGGGACCGAACTTCGCCCGGGTGTGCACCACCGGCGCCCGGAACGCATAGAGAGTCAGGCTGGCAATCACGGTGACTGCCAGCAGACCCAGCAGGAATGCCCCCCGGGTCGGGTCCGACGCAAATGAGTGCACCGAGGTAATCACCCCGGACCGCACCAGGAAGGCCCCCAGCAGGCTCAGGGCGAAGGTGAGGATGGCCAGCAGCACAGTCCAGCTCTTGAACACCCCGCGTTTCTCGGTCACCGCCAGGGAATGCATCAGCGCGGTACCGGAAATCCAGGGCAGCAGGGAGGCGTTCTCCACCGGGTCCCAGAACCACCAGCCGCCCCAGCCCAGTTCGTAGTAGGCCCACCAGCTGCCCAGAGCAATACCAATGGTCAGGAATCCCCAGGCGACGGAGGTCCAGGGCCGGGACCAGCGGGCCCAGGCAGCATCCAGGCGACCGTTGATCAGCGCCGCGATGGCGAAGGCAAAGGCTACCGAGAAGCCCACGTAGCCCATGTACAGCATGGGCGGATGGACGATCAGGCCGAAGTCCTGCAGCAGCGGGTTCAGATCCGCGCCGTCCGCCGGCACATTCGGCAGGATCCGGTCAAACGGGTTGGAGGTCATCAGGATGAACAGCAGGAAACCGATGGCCACCATGCCCATCACCGACAGCACCTGGGACACCATCACCGAAGGCAGCCGGCGGCTGAAGGTGGCCACCGCCAGGGTCCAGCCACTGAGCATCAGGATCCATAGCAGCAGCGAACCCTCGTGGCCACCCCAGACCGCACTGAACTTGTAGTACCAGGGCATCAGGCTGTTGCTGTGGTTGGCCACGTAGGCCACCGAAAAATCGTCCTGCATGAACGCACGGGTGAGAATGCCGAAGGCAATGGCGATGAATACGAACTGCCCCGCCGCCAGGGGTCTGGCAAAAGCCTGCAAGCTGTCCCGGGCGGTCAGCGAGCCATACAGGGGAATCACCGCCAGCAGGACTGAAAGCAACAGCGCGATGATCAGGGTGACTTGTCCAAGTTCCGGAAACATGTCGGTCTCTCTTCAGGCGTTCTTATGGGTGTTGCAGCGGATCAGTACTCGGGCATCTCCCGACCCTCTTTTTCGGCCCGGGCGGAAGATCGCTCCAGGGCCTTGCTGACCTCGGGCGGCATGTACTGTTCATCGTGCTTGGCAAGGACCTGCTCCGCCACAAAGATCCGGTCCTGATTCAGTTGCCCGGTGGCCACCACGCCCTGCCCCTCACGGAACAGGTCCGGCAGGATGCCTTCATACCTCACCGTCACCGTGGAGCTGTAGTCGGTCACCCGGAACTCCACCTTAAGGCTGTCGGGGTCACGGACCACCGAGCCCTCCTCCACCATGCCACCGGCGCGAATCCTCACATCCACCGGGGCTTCGCCCTCGGAAATCTGGGTCGGGTCATAGAACAGGTTGATGTTCTGGCGGAAGGCGTAGGTGGTCAGGCCAACGGCCACCGATACGCCGGCCAACAGGAACAGGATGATGCTGAGCTTTCGTTTACGTGCAGGATTCATGGCTTGCTGGCTGGCTCATTGTGGGACGTTTGGATTCGCTGGAAGCTGGCTTCGCCTGCCGGGTTTCCGGAGCCTGCCGCACCCTGCGGCGAGGACTGGAACTGCTGCTGGAAACGCTGGGCGCGGACCACCTGACGGCGTTCGAACACAGACAGCCATGCCAGCAATCCGCATAGCAGAAAAAACACACCGTAGCATGTCCAGACATAGAGCCCATGGTCACCCATGGCAATAAAGTCACTGAAGGATTCGAATGCCATGGCGTCAGGCTCCTCCCGATTTCAGTTGCGACTGGCCACCGGCCTGAACCAGGTCACGCACCCAGCGGGTGCGGTACTCCCGCCGCAGGATTTCCGTCTGCATGCGATAGAAGGCTATCCAGCCAAACAGCAGATAAGTGCCCAGCACCACCATCAGCAGCGGCACCCACATCTCGGGCACCATGGCGGGCTTTTCCGTCAGTTTGAAGGTGGCGGGCTGGTGCAGCGTGTTCCACCACTCCACCGAATACTTGATGATGGGAATGTTCACCACACCGACGATGGATAACACCGCCACCGCCTTCGCGGCCGCCTTCTCGTCCGCGTAGGCAAAACCGAGACCGATAATGCCGATGTACAGGAACAGCAGGATCAGCATGGAGGTCAGCCGCGCATCCCAGACCCAGTAGGCACCCCAGGTCGGTTTGCCCCAGACCGCGCCGGTAAACAGCGCCAGCAGCGTCAGCACCACGCCCACCGGGGCCGCCGCACGCACGAACACATCCGCCAGCTTCATCTTCCAGACCAGGGTAACCACGCCGGCAACCGCGATCATCATGTAGACAGACTGGGCAAGGAACGCCGTGGGCACATGGATATAGATGATGCGATAGCTGTTTTCCTGGTAACGCTCCGCAGGAGCGAACCCCAGCCCCCAGATGATGCCGGCCAGGGTCAGGAGCAGCCCGAAGGCCAGCAGCCAGGGCATGAACCGGCCGGCAATGCCGTAGAACCACTTCGGCGAGCCCAGTTTGTGAAAGAATTGCCACATCGGGTGTATCCCCTGACTCGAAACCTGTTGACGCCCTAGGACGTCGATAAACTGATCTTCAGGGCCGCTGCCGCGGCCAGTGGTGCCAGCATGGCCGCCAGCACCAGCATTGCCGCCATCAATGCGAGGTGCCCGGACACGTCGGCCCCGCTGCTTGCCGCCATTACCGTACCGGTACCGAAGATGAGCACCGGAATATACAGAGGGATCACCAGCAGGGACAAGAGCACGCCCCCGGCCCGCAAACCAACGGTCAAAGCCGCCCCCACCGAGCCGATCAGACTCAGTACGGGTGTGCCGATCAGCAGCGTTAGACACAAAACCGCAACAGAGTTCCCGTCCAGGAACAACATCATCCCCAAAAGCGGTGTCAGCAGCACCAGCGGCAGCCCGGTCACCAGCCAGTGGGCCAGGGTCTTCGCCAGTACCAGCAGGAACAGCGGCTGCGGCTGCAGGGCAATCTGCTCCAGGGTTCCGTCCTCGAAATCGAAGCGGAACAGGTGGTCCAGTGACAGCATGGTGGCCAGCAGCGCACCCACCCAGAGGATGCCGGCGCCGGCCTCACTGAGGAACGACGCCTCGGGGCTCACCCCCAGGGGAAACAGGGCCACCACCATGATAAAGAACAGCAGCGGATTCAGCAGATCCTGCTTCTGACGGATGCTGAGCCGCAGGTCACGACGGATCAGGGCCGCCATGGCCTGCCCCACCCCCGGCGATGACGTCACCGGGTCCTGTACCAGGGCCCCCAGTGGCTGCCGACTACCCACCTGGCACCTCCGTACGGTCATTGGCCGGCGCCCCGGCCCGGTCGCCCTCCGCGGCCTGCCCCAGACGGATCCGGGCCATGTCTTCCAGGGCCGGCTGATGGTGGGTGGTTATGACCACCGCGCCACCATCCCGTACCCGGTCGGCCAGCAGCCGCTCCACGGCGGCCACGGCATCCACATCCAGGGCCGTAAAGGTCTCGTCCAGCAACCACACCGGTTCATCCGCGAACAGCAGGCGCGCCAGCGCGACCCGCCGTTTCTGGCCGGCGGACAGGTGCTCACAGGGCACATGGGTCCAGGGACCGAGCCCGACCTGGGCCAGCGCCTGGGCCAGGGTATCCCGGCTCACGGCCTGCCGCCCCGCCACCAGCGCCTGCAGGTTTTCCATTGGCGTCAGCACTCCCTTGATGCCGGGCCGGTGCCCCAGGTAGAGAACATTGCGGCGCACCGCGTCCCAATGCCGGTGCCGTGGCTGCCCGCACCAGAGGATCTGCCCGCTCCAGTTGTCATTCAGACCGGCCAGTATGCGCAGCAGCGTGGTCTTGCCCGAACCGTTAGGACCCTCGACACGGGTGAGCGTACCCGGCACTATGGAAAAACTCAGGTCACGGAACAGCGTACGACCGTCCCGTTCACATTCCAGACGCTCAGCCTTGAGCAAATGATCAGCCTGTGGCAGCGGCTCAGTCATCAGGGCCCCGGGTTGCCAGGGGGCGGCATCGGCCACCCCGGGAAATACATAAACCGGTATCACCGGTACTTCCGGGAGAATTCCCGAAGCGGGCGCTATTATAACGAAACGGGCCGTTGATTACTCTTGCCTGACATCAAAACGACGAGTCGTGTTGCACAAAACCCATGAAATTACCCGACGGTAACCCGATCAATACCCAGCCCCCCAAACCGCCCGCCGGCAACGCCGGGACGGGGCAGCCCGATCCCCTGCGTCAACTGCAGAGCCTGCAACTGGAAAACCGCCAGGCGGTGGTCGCAAGGGTGGCCGAACTCCTGTCCCAGCGGGGCATGGATCAGGCCATACTGGAAGTACGCGGCCAGAAACTGACGGTCAACCTGCCCGGGGACCGGCCGGAACTGAAGGTGGGGGATCTCCTGCGGCTGATGCGGGAAGGTTCATCGCTAACCCTGCTGGACAAGCTGCCTGCCACAGCGGAAACCCGCCTGGGGCAGGCCCTGATCCGCCACCTGCCCTGGCAGCAACACCTGGACAGCGGCCTGAGCCAGCTACTGGCCACCCTGTCCGCAGGTCTCAGGGCAGCCCCGGGCACCAGCACCCAACCCGGCGCCAGCCAACCCGTACCCACCACCGTCCGGGAGGCCCTGCAGGCCATCGCCAGGCTACTGCCCCGGGCCTCCACAGAAACCACGGGACTGACGTTCCGGCCACTGCCGGCGACATCGTCGATCTCCCAGGCACCCCTTGCCCCCCTCACGAGCCTGGCATCCCCAGGCACGCCGGGACTGGACGCCGAAGGGGTAAAACAATGGCTGATCAACAGCGGCGTGATGACCGAAGCCCGCCTGGCCCGGGGCACCCTGGATGCTGCTCCCACAGACCTGAAGCTGGCCCTGGGGCGGCTGGCCCTGACCCTGCTGCAACACCAGAACCTGGGCAGCGACCAGTTCACCCGTTTCACGCCGCTGCCAAGCCATGAGCTGGTGACCTCGCCACTCCAGTTTCCGGCACCGACCACGACGACCCTGGCTACTGGCGACAGCCGGGAACCGGCCTCCCCCGGTCAGATGCTACGCCTGCTGGCGGGCATGCTGAACCGGATCACGGTCAACCAGCTCCACAGCCAGTTGCTGACCACCCGCAGTGGCGCCGAGGGCGCCCCACAGATCAATACACTGGTCACCGACCTTCCCTGGATGGCTCCCGGTGGAGAGGTGAAGACCGCCCAGTTACGGATCGACTATAACCAGCCGGAGCAGCAGGAAAAACAGGGAAGCCGGCGCGCCGGCGTTGCCGAATGGCGGCTGAACCTGGCCATGGACCTGGACGAGGCCGGCAAGGTGTTCTTCGATATCGCCCTGCGACAGCAGGCCCTGTCCGCCCGGGTCTGGGCAGAACGCCAGGCCACTGCCCGCCAGGTCAACCAGGAACTGGGGGATCTGCGCACCCGGCTGACGGACCTGGGGCTGGAGGTGACGGAACTGGAATGCCGCAGAGGGCAGCCACCCGCGGCGGCCACCCGCCTGGAACACCGGCTGCTGGACACCCGGGCATGAAGGAGGAACAACGATGACGGAACAACGGAGCAGCAGTCGTGACACCGCTGTCGCCCTCAAGTATGACGGCCAGAGGGCTCCCACCGTCGCCGCCAGCGGAATGGACGAGGTGGCGGAGGAGATCATCCGTATTGCCCGGGAACACGAGGTGCCCCTCTACGAGAATGCCGAACTGGCGGGCATACTGGCGCGACTGGATCTAGACGAGGAGATTCCCGAAACCCTCTACCGGGTCATCGCGGAGATACTGGCCTTTGCCTTCCATCTGCAGGGCCGGACGCCGCAGGATGCCGGCCAGGACAAACCGGAATCCCCGTGAGGCGGAATGCCCGACAACCGGTTCAGGCCACCCGCTGCTGACGACGGCGCAGCGCGGAAACCAGTTCCGCCTCGGGACGGGAGATACCACAGGTATTCATCAGGTCATCCACATCGGCCCCCAGGTCCACCAGGCGGGAGGCTTCATCGTAGGAAACCCGCAGCGGGTCGTTCTGGCGCATTTCATCGAACAGCGAGCGCAGCTCGTGGAGCTGGCGCTCGCAGGCGATCACCCGGTTACCGACACCGGCACTGCCACTGCTGGTGGCGTGTAGTTCACGCACCAGGTTTTCGGTGTTGTCCCGCAACTGCCGGCGTACGCGATCGATCCGGCGGCTGTTAACCAGCCCCTGAACGGCCAGCAGGACAAAGGCAACAAGGGTAAGGGCCCAGGGGGCCAGTTGGGTCCAGTCGGTGGTCATCATCACTCGGTCCTCGGTTGGTGGTGATCACGACCGGGTGGCGATGGACCCCGGACCTGCCACTTGCCAGGGCGACGAGTGGTCAGGCCCTGCAGGTGGTCAGGTCAGAGCGCGGCAATCTCCGCCCACTCGTGATCAGACAGCATCTTGTCGAACTCCACAAGAATGATCAGTTCGCCATTCTTGTTGCACACCCCCTGGATGAACTTGGCGCTTTCCTCGTTCCCCACGTTGGGTGCGGTTTCGATTTCACTGGCCTTCAGGTACACCACCTCTGCCACGGAATCCACCAGGATACCCATCACCTGGCTTTCGGACTCCATCACCACGATACGGGTGGCGTCCGTGATCTCCGCATCCGCCAGACCGAACCGGCGGCGGGTGTCGATCACCGTGACCACGTTGCCCCGCAGGTTGATGATGCCCAGGACATAATCTGGCGCACCGGGTACCGGAGCAATCTCGGTGTGACGCAGCACTTCCTGGATCTGCATCACATCGATACCGTAGGTCTCGTCATCCAGACGGAAGGTGACGTACTGAAGGACCTTGTCGTTTTGGGCCTGACCCTGTTGTCCGTTATCGGATGCCATAATGCCTTGTCTCCTCGCAGGCCATCCGTCTAACGGGACAGCCTGATGTCAAAAAATCATCGTCAGTGCCCCATACTATAGTCAGGGGCACAAACCGTGCCAGAGTGGATCGGTTTAATTTGGTAACCGCCGGTCCGCGCTTCCGCCGGCCTCCCAGAAGGTATCGGCCAGACCGGGGGTGAACTTGAGGGAAGAATACCCGCCCGTTAAGTATGTATAGTTATGCGACAGCTTTCAAAACACCCGTCAGTCTAGCTCCAGGTGGTGCTCCCGCTCCGCCCGTGCCAGCAATCCGGCCATGGCGCCCACGTCGATCAGGGCACACATGTGCTTGACCACGGTGCCCGACAGCCAGGGCCGCTTGCTGCGGGAGGTGCGCCAGCGCACCTGGTCCGGGTCGAGGGTGAAGGATTCCGCCACTTCGTCACAGGCCAGGGCCCAGTCGCTGTCATCCAGCCGGATCACGAAGCGATAGCCCTCCCGGGCGCCTTCCGGTACCCGCCCGGCCATGATCCACTGCGCCGAGTCCACCACCTTGAGCTTCTGGTCCCGGTCCAGCAGCATCCCCATGTACCAGGGAGGGCGCCCCGGAATCGGCTTGATGCGGTCCTCTATGCGATGGATCGCCCCCAGCATCACCAGCGGCACCGCCAGTTGCAGGCCAGCCACCTTGAAGATCAGGCATTCGAACGGCCGATCGGCCCAGTCGGGATTGGCCTCGGGTTCCGCGGGTGCGGGTGGCTCCTCGGCGGGCACCGCCACCGCTATCTCGACGGGCACGGCTTCCGCAACGGGGGCCGGGGCAATATCAGGCTCCGGTGTGACCAACGCTGTCTCCGGCTCATCCTCAACCGGCAGATCCGGCGCCACGGCCTCGTCAACCAGGGTGTCGGCCCGGGTTTCGGGTTCCTCCGGCGCTGGTGTCACCGTCTCCTGTTCCTCAACGGTTTCCGTCGCGGTGGCCGTAGCCGTGTGCAGCAGGTCGTCCAGGTAGCTGACCAGTGCCGCGGACGGGTCCGCCAGATCGGTGGAGGATTTCCGGTCAGGCGCCATAGGACCTCCGCGACCGTTTTCCGTCGCCTGTCAGAAATCCGTCAGCGGCAACCAGGTCGGTCAGTTGGAAGCCCATGAGGTGGTCCCCTCCATCAGGTCCTGCAACAGACGCCGGTAGGCCCGCACGCCATGGGTGTCCGCGTCCAGCTTCGACGGTACCCGGCCCGCCTGGCTGGCGTCCCTGAACCGGGTGTCCACCGGGATCATGAAGCGCCAGAGCTCATCCGGGTAGGTCTTGCGAAGCTGGTTAAGGCTGCTGACCGAGGCCTGGGTACGCTTGTCATACAGTGTGGGCACAATGGTGTAATCCAGCCGGTTCTTCTGGGAACGCATGATCATCTGCAGGGTGTGAAGCATGCGCTCCAGCCCCTTCAGTGCCAGGAATTCTGTCTGCACCGGGACAATCAGGTGCTGTGTGGCGGCCAGGGCATTGACCATCAGCACCCCCAGGGACGGCGTGTTGTCCAGCAGGACATAGTCGAAATCATCCCAGAGCTGGGCCAGGGCCCGGGAGACGATCAGTCCCATGCCCTCGACACCCACCATCTTGCGTTCCAGGGTGGCCAGGGCGGTACTGGCCGGCAACAGGGACAGCCCCTCACAGCCGGTGTCCGTCACCAGTTGCGCCGGCAGGCCGTCAGGTACCTTGCCCTGGTGCTGGAACAGGTCGAAAACGCTGTGGGGGATGGTGTCCGGGTCATGGCCAAACCAGCTGGTGAGGGACCCGTGGGGGTCCAGGTCCACCAGGAGTACACGGTAACCCTGCTCAGCCAGCAGGCCACCAAGGGTAACCACGGAGGTGGTCTTGCCCACCCCGCCTTTCTGATTCGCTACTGCCCAGATCCGCACAAACAACTCTCCCGTGAATGCCCCTATGGGGCCGTACTTGCCGCCCTGCATATCGGCGGCCCTGACCGGAACTTGAGGAACACGCTGCCAGCGCCGGAGCCGGCAAACGATTGCCACCATGGTCCCCTGGTCATCTTCTGCATCAGGGTTATTCAGATATCGTGCCAGCCTGCGTCAGCGGTCCCGGACGGCCCCCCGGATGGCCGCGTCCCGGGAAATCAGCAACACCACCCGGCGGTTACGACGCCGTCCTTCTTCCGTGTCATTGCGGGCCACCGGCTGATAGGCGCCGTAACCCACCGCAGCCATGCGGGACGGGTTCACCTTCTCCGCCGCCAGCATCCGCACCACGGCGGAAGCCCGGGCCGCCGACAGCTCCCAGTTGGAGGGGAAGCGGCCGGTCCGGATGGGCCGGTCATCGGTAAATCCTTCGACCCGGATGGCGTTGTCGGTATCCCGGATAATGTCAGCGATGCTTTCCATTACCGGGAAGGCGTCATAATGGGGTTCCGCGTCGCCACTGCCGAACAACAGGCTGTCCCGCATGCTCAGCTCGATCCACTGGTCGCTGACCTGGAGGTTCACCACCCCCTGGTTCATCAGACTGTCGAATTCCGTGGCAAACTGGTTGGCCATGCTGCGCAGTGCCTCGCTACGCTGCGCCTGCTCCCGGACCGTGGTGGACGGCTCCGGCTCGGGAGCGGGGGCAACCGGGGGAGGAATCACCGACTCTTCCGACGGCAATGCGGCGCCGGGCTCCTCGCCCACTGGCACTGGCTGGATGGATCGCTGGGGGGCATTGAACACACCGGTCAGGGTCTCCGAGAGCACCTTGTACTTGCCCTCGTTCACTGACGATACGGAGTACATCACCACGAAGAAGCCGAACAGAAGGGTGATGAAATCCGCGTAGGAGATCAGCCAGCGTTCCTGGTTATTGGCGGCTTCAGCCCGTCTTGATCGACGCCTCATAGTGATCCCCTGTCCGGATGGTGGCCTGCTCAGGACTGTACGAAGCCCCGCAGACGCATCTCGATGGACCGTGGATTTTCTCCTTCCGCAATCGCGATGATGCCATCAATCATCATGTCCTCGTAACGGCTGCGACGGCGGACGATCTCCCGCATCTTGTTGGCCATGGGGAAAAACAGCAGGTTCGCCAGCGCCACTCCGTAGATGGTGGCCACAAAGGCGGTGGCGATGCCGGTTCCCAGGGTGGACGGATCGGTCAGGTTGGTCATCACCTGGATCAGCCCCATCACCGCGCCGATAATACCGATGGTCGGCGAGTAGCCCCCCATCGCCTCGAAGACCTGGGCCGCTTCCAGGTCCCGCTGTTCCCGGGATTCCAGGTCCACCTCCAGCACACCGCGGATGGTTTCAGTTTCGGCACCGTCCACCAGCAGTTGCAGGCCCTTGCGGGCGAAATTCTCCGGCTCTTTCTCCGCCACTGCTTCCAGGCCCAGCAGCCCCTGCTTGCGGGCCTTGACGCTCCAGTCCATGATCTTGCCAATGCCTTCATCCAGTCCGATATAGGGCGGGAAGAAAACCCAGCGGGACTGGCTGAAGGCCCGCCTGAGCAGGCCGGCGGAGGTCTGCAGGATGGTCGCAGCCAGAGTGCCGCCTACCACGATCAGGGCCGCCGGCAGGTTGAACAGCGATGCCAGGGTACCGCCCTCCAGCATGTTGCCGCCCAACAGGGCCGCAAACGCCAGGATGATACCCAGCAGGCTGAGGATATCCATTAACTCACCCCTTCAACCAGGCGCGGTCCGATTTCATCCAGGGGGAGCACTTCGTCACTCAGGCCGGCCTTGGCCACGGCCATGGGCATGCCGTAGATTACCGAGGTTTTTTCATCCTGTGACCAGATCACGGAGCCGGACTGTTTCATCATGCGGCAGCCTTCCTTGCCGTCGGCGCCCATGCCGGTGAGGATGATACCCAGGGTCTTGCCGGGAAAACTGCGCGCCAGGGAGCCAAAGGTGACGTCAACGCTGGGCTTGTAGTTCAGCCGTTCATCCCCGGGAAGGATGCGCACCCGCCCCTGGCCGCCCCGGTTCTCAATCATCATCTGCTTGCCGCCGGGGGCCAGCAGGGCCACGCCGGGGCGCAGCATATCGCCATCCTCCGCCTGCCGGACCTGGATGCGGCACAGCTTGTTGAGGCGCTCGGCAAACGCCGGGGTAAAGCTGCCCGGCATGTGCTGGACCAGCACCAGGGGTGCCGGGAAATTGGCGGGCAAGTCCACCAGCACCTTCTGCAGGGCGATGGGGCCGCCGGTGGAGGTGCCGATGCCCACCACATTGTAATGCCGGCTGGGGGTGCGACGACGGGCGGGCCTGGCCGGCGGCTCGGGCCGGGGCGAACGACTGTCAGGCTGTGACGGGCGGGTGTCCCGGGCCGGGACCGGTCGGTCGGTAGTACCCGGGGACGGCTTTCGGCCAACAGTGGGCGCCGCCGCACCACGCTCCGCCCGGGGCTGGCTCCGTGCCACATCGAGGATGCGCTCCCGCAGGATGCGCTGGAGCTCGGAACCATCCCGGGCGATGTCCTCGAAGTTCTTCGGCAGGAAGTCCACCGCCCCGGCTTCCAGGGCGTCCAGGGTGACCCGGGCCCCTTCGTAGGTGAGAGAGGAGAACATCAGTACCGGCGCCGGGCAGCGCTGCATGATCTCCTTCACCGCGGCAATGCCGTTCATCACCGGCATTTCGTAATCCATGGTGATGACATCGGGGCGCAGCTTTTCCGCCAGTTCCACCCCTTCTTTGCCATTGCTGGCGGCACCCACAACACGGATGTTGCCGGATGCGTTGAGGATTTCCGTCAGTCGCTTGCGGAAGAAACCCGAATCATCAACGACCAGGACAGAAACCGTCATCCATTCCCCCTATCGGTAAAACCCGCCATCAGCCGTAATGTTGCAACAGGCTGGGCACGTCAATTATCAAGGCGATACGACCATCGCCGGTAATGGTGGCACCCGCCATGCCCGGTGTACCCTGCAGGGCACGTCCGAGAGGCTTGATGACCACTTCCTCCTGACCAATCAACTGGTCCACCACGAAGCCCACCTGCTTGGTGCCCATGGCGACAATCACCACATGGGCATTGTCGGGCTCGGCGGAGCCGGTATCGGACGGTACCAGCCAGCGCTTGATATGGAACAGCGGGAACACCTTGTCCCGGACCACGATGCACTCGCGACCGTCGACAATGTTCTTCTTGCTGAGATCCAGATGGAAGATCTCCACCACGTTCACCAGCGGCAGCGCGAAGGACTGCTCGCCCAGCATGATCATCAGCGTTGGCATGATCGCCAGGGTCAGCGGCACCTTGATACGGATCGCGGTGCCCTCGCCCAGTTTCGAGCGCACCTCAATCTGGCCGTTGAGCTGGCTGATCTTGGTCTTGACCACGTCCATGCCCACGCCCCGGCCGGACACATCGGAAATCTGGTCCTTGGTGGAGAAACCGGCGGCGAAGATCAGGTTGTAGCACTCGCTCTCGGTCAGGCGGTCGGCGGCATCCTGGTCGTAGATGCCCTTGTCCACGGCCTTCTGCCGTAACTTGTCCGGGTCCATGCCGCCGCCATCGTCCTCGATGGACAGCAGGATATGGTCGCCCTCCTGCTCCGCCGACAGGTTGACAGTGCCCTGACGGGGCTTGCCCGCCTTCTCCCGCACATCCGGCGCTTCAATGCCATGGTCCACGGAGTTACGCACCAGGTGCACCAGCGGATCGGCCAGGGCCTCCACCAGGTTCTTGTCCAGGTCCGTGTCCTCGCCGTGCATGACCAGGCGGATTTCCTTTTTCAGGCTCCGGGCCAGGTCCCGTACCACGCGGGGGAAGCGCCCGAACACCTTCTTGATGGGCTGCATCCGGGTGGCCATGACCGCGGACTGCAGGTCGGTGGTGACCACATCGAGGTTGGACACGGCCTTGTGCATCTCACTGTCTTCGCTCTCGTTGCCGAGGCGCTGCAGACGATTACGCACCAGCACCAGCTCGCCCACCATGTTCATGATGTCGTCCAGGCGTTTGGTATCCACCCTTACCGAGGTTTCGGCGGGGGCCTGGTTTTCCCGCGCCGGTGATTTGCCGTCGTCGGCCTTGCCTCCGGCCGCCGGTGCCTTGGCCGGCTGTTCCGGTTTCTTCGGTGCGGGTTCGGAGCCTTTCGAGTCGGATTTCCCGGATTCCGGTGGTTTCGGTTCCGCCTTTCCGGCCCCGGATGTCGACGCCGGCTTGTCGCCCCCGGCTTCCTTTGCGGTGGCTGCCGGGCTCTTGCCCTTGCCATGCAGGTCGTCCAGCAGACGCTCGAACTCGTCATCGGTGATCAGGTCACTGTCGCCGGAGGACTTGCCGTCATCACCGGCAGGCCTGTCATCCGCCTTGGCGGTGTCTTCCTCATCCTGATCCGGGTCCTCAACCTCCGACGAGGCCACCTCGCCGGAGAACCGCCCCTTGCCATGGAGCTGGTCCAGCAGTGCCTCGAACTCATCATCGCTGATGTCGTCGCTGTCCTGGCTGCCGGTGTCGGCGGCGCCCTTGTCCGACGAGGACTTGCTGTCGGCCTGCTTGCCGTCGTCGAGGGCATCGAGAAGCTGCTCGAACTCCTCGTCGGTAATATCCCCCGGGTCGCCACTGTCCGGCGCGCCCTGGTCCGAACCTGACATCGCAGGCTTTTCGTCTGCTTTCTTCCCGGACGCCCTTGCCGGTGCCTGCCCCTCGGGCAACGCGTACTCATCCAGGGTATCGATCAGCGACTGGGGCGCGGGGGTAGGCTCGTCACGATTCCGGACCTGGTCAAACATGGAATTGACGTGGTCCAGGGTTTCCAGCACCACATCCATCAGATCCGAGGTCACCGTACGTTTGTGGTTCCGCAGGGTGTCAAACACGTTTTCGGCGGAGTGGCAACAACTGACCAGTGCGTCCAGTTGCAGAAAGCCCGCGCCGCCCTTGACAGTATGGAAGCCACGGAAGATGGCATTGAGCAGATCACTGTCATCCGGGTGCTGCTCCAGGTCCACCAATTGCTCCGAGAGCTGCTCGAGTATCTCGCCAGCCTCGATCAGGAAATCCTGGAGAATCTCTTCATCTGCATCTAATGCCATGCATTCACCTCAATTAAAAGCCGAGACTGGACAGCAGGTCGTCAACGTCGTCCTGTCCGGACACCACGTCAGACCGCTCTGCGGCGCGCATCTGGGGGCCTTCCCCCTTGATGGAGGCTTCCTTTTCCTTCAATTCATGGACGGTTCCGGTGAGCTGGTCCACATGACTTGCCATGACCACCAGGCTCAGCAGGTTCTCTTCCACTTCCTTCACCAGCGAGGTCACCTTCTGGATAACCTGCCCGGTCAGGTCCTGGAAATCCTGGGCCAGCAGGATCTCCGAGAGGTCCGTGTACATTTTTTCGGCATCGTCCGACAGACTCTCGAAGAAGCGGTCTATACGACCGTAGAGCTCGCGGAACTCGGCCGGTGCCATCTCCCGTCGGCGCAGGCGCTGCCAGTCATCACGCAGGGACTTGGCCTCCTCGCACATGGTACTGGCCCGCGGCATGGCCACTTCCACCAGGTCCATGGTCCGGTTGGCCGCGTTGCTGGTCATTTCCACCACGTACTGGAGCCGGTCCGACGCGTCGGTCATCTTCGACAGGGCTTCCTGCTGTTCGGCGTTCTGTGGCTGGATCTGGAAATTGCGGATGGCCTCGTGAAGGCTGCGGGTCAGGCGACCGACTTCCCGGTAAAGGCTCTGGTCCCTTACTTCACTCAGCTCATTGATCAGGGTCATGGCCTTGGCGTAGTCACCGGCATTGACCTGTTTCACCAACTCGTTGGCCTGCTCCTTGAGCTGGCTGGTGATCTCCGGGTCAAGGTTGGGGCCACTGTTTTTATCTTCGCTCATGGGAGCACATCCGGACTGTCGGTTCTGGTTTCAAAGCGTACCCGACGCTTTACTCAATACGCTCGAAGATCTTCTCGATCTTCTCCTTGAGTACGGCGGCCGTGAACGGTTTGACGACGTAGCCGTTAACGCCGGCCTGGGCGGCCGCCACGATCTGGTCACGCTTGGCTTCCGCGGTGACCATCAGGACAGGCAGGTCCTTGATCTGCTCATCGGCGCGAACTTCCTTGAGCAGGTCGAAACCGGACATGCCCGGCATGTTCCAGTCGGTGACCAGAAAGTCATACTTGCCGGAACGAAGCATGGGCAGCGCGGTGTTGCCGTCGTCTGCCTCATCGGTATTGGTAAACCCGAGATCACGCAGCAGGTTCTTGATAATCCGTCGCATTGTGGAGAAGTCGTCCACAATGAGAATCTTCATGTTCTTGTCCAATGGGACCTCCAGTTGGTCGTCGCCGGAATAATGACCTGGGCCTGGCAGTTATGGGCCCGGGCAACGTTTGATCAGGCTGTTCCGCTTCCGCCTGTTTCCGGGCGGTTGGCGTTATTCTAGCAGCCCTGGCGTTGCTTACCGTTTCAATGTGTTATCGCCCAGCAGGGCGTGCTGGATTCCTGTCGCCTCGACGCGCTCTGCACCCGCTCCCGGAATCAGGACGTGCCGGCATCAGACGCCTGCCATTCGGACAGTCGCCCCCGCAACCTCAGAGCGGCCTGGCTATGGATCTGGCTGACCCGGCTCTCACTTACCCCGAGCACGGCGCCGATTTCCTTCAGGTTCAGTTCTTCCTGGTAGTAGAGACTGAGTACCAGCTTCTCACGCTCCGGCAGATCCTCAATGGCCGCCGCCAGGTTCTGGCGGAAGGCGGCGCCCGACACATCATCCAGGGGATTGTCCGAAGCCTCCTGTTCCTGTATCGGCAGCTCCCCGGATTCATTGAGTTCATCCAGGGAAAAAAGTCGACCGGAATTAGTGTCACTGAGGCAGGCGTGGTACTCCGGCAGGGTCATGCCGAGTTCTTCCGCCACTTCGTGATCCTGGGCTTCCCGCCCTTCACGATCCTCCACGGCCTTGATGGCGGCGGACACGCGGCGGGCATTGCGGTGAACTGAGCGTGGCACCCAGTCCCCCTTGCGGATCTCGTCAACGATGGCGCCACGGATACGGATGCCGGCGTAGGTTTCAAAGGAAGCACCACGGTCCGACTGGTATTTTGCGGCAGCTTCCAGCAACCCCACCATACCGGCCTGCATCAGGTCCTCGAGTTGCACGGAATCCGGCAGTCGGGCCATGAGATGCAGGGCGATTTTCTTGACCAGCGGCGCATGCTGCTCCACCAGGTGGTGGGCATCACGCCGGCCGGTCTGATGGTAGATTCCGAGACTTCTGGCCAATGTCATGTATCCGGTTAACCCATACATCAGGATTGGATCAGGCGTTGGTGCTTACCAGGCGCTCCACGAAGAATTCCAGATGCCCCCGGGGGGACGATGGTAGCGGCCAGCTGTCCACCTTCTCGGCCAGGGCCTTGATGGCCAGTGAGGCCTTCGCCCTGGGGTAGGCATCGAGCACCGCCCGCTGCCTCTGGACTGCCTTGCGTACCGCCTCATCGTAAGGAACCATGCCTACATATTGTAGTGCAACATCCAGGAAGCGCTCGGTGACCCGGGTCAGTTTGCCGAACAGGTGTTTGCCTTCCTGCTCGTTACGGACCTGGTTGGCCAGGATGCGGAAGCGGTTAACGCCGTAATCCCGGTTCATCAATTTGATCAGGGCATAGGCATCGGTGATCGAGGTGGGTTCGTCGCAGACCACCAGCAGCAGTTCCTGGGACGCACGCAGGAAGCTGACCACGCTCTCGGAGATACCGGCCGCGGTATCGACAATGAGCACGTCCACCTGATCGCCCAGTTCACTGAAGGCGTTAATCAGGCCAGCGTGCTCCATGGGGGAAAGCTGGGTCATGCGCTGGGTGCCGGAGGACGCGGGAACGATCTTGATACCCCCGGGGCCATTAACCAGCACATCCCGGAGATCACACTCGCCGGCCAGTACGTCGGAAAGGTTTCGACTGGCGGTAATCCCCAGCAGGACGTCAATGTTGGCGAGTCCCAGGTCTGCATCCAGCAGGACGACACGCCGGCCCATCTGCGAGAGGGCAATGCCAAGGTTTACGGAGACGTTGCTCTTACCCACGCCACCCTTGCCACCGGTGACTGCAATAACCTGAACCGGATGTGGTCTGCTCATAGAGGTTCTAGTGTCCCGCCAAGGTTCTTGTCGTTCAGTATTCTGTCATGCCGTGCCTGAAACCACACCGGCCAGCGCCGGGTGAAGGCGGTCAGGCACCTGCCGCCATGGTCTGCTGTTTACGGGCATCACGCAAGCGTTCAACACCCAGGCGAACCAGCGATGCGGCGTTGGCCGGGTGCAGGTCCTGGGGTATCTTCTGGCCATCCGTCACCCAGGCCACCGGCAATGCCGTCTCCAGGGCGAACCCAAGCACTTCGCCCAGGGTCAGGGCCTCATCCAGCTTGGTCATGATACAACCTGCAAGATTCGCCATCTTATAGCAATGCCACATGGATTTCATGATCCGGGGCTGGCTGGTGGCGGGAACCACCAGGTGTGAGCGTACCGGGTGGCGGCTTTGCGCCAGTTCCTGCAACTGCTCCTGGCAGCCGGGGTCGGCGCCGGACAGGCCGGCGGTGTCGATCAGCACCAGGTGGCGCCCCTCCAGCTCATCCAGCACCGCGTCCAGGCTGTGGGTGTCGTCGACGACCCGTACCGGCACATTAAGGATGCGGCCGAACACAAACAGTTGCTCGTGGGCGGCTACCCGGTAGCGGTCGGTGGTGACCAGCGCCAGGGAATCGGCACCATGCTCCAGTACGTACTGTGCCGCAATCTTGCCGATGGTGGTGGTCTTGCCGGAGCCGGTGGGACCCACCAGGGCGTAGATACCTCCCCGGGAAGCCCAGTCGCCACCACCGGTTTTCAGGCCTGCGGCCAGGGTTCTCAGGGAGCGCTTCCAGTTGTCTTCAAGCTTGCCGCGACCACTCTGCCGCGCCAGGCTGGTCGCCAGCTGGGCACTGACACCAAACTCTTCCAGGCGTTCGCCCAGACGTCTGCGTACAGCATCCATAACCTCTTCGGCCGGCTTCTCCGGCGCTGGGCCATGCTGACCACCGGCAGGCACTTTGTCACTGATCATTGCCCGCAGGGAATCCAGCTCACGGCGCATGCCGGCAAGCTCATCGGTCGCGTCCGCCGTAACAGCCGCCGCCGGACCGGCGTCGGATTCCTGACGGGTTTCCGGCACCGGCGGCAGATCATCCATATCCAGTCGGGGCTCTTCCCTGTGGAACCGCTGCTGAGGATCATGGCCGCTACGATGATTGCGAAGCTCACGAATACGGCTGCGGGAGCGGTCAAGTTCTTCCTGCAGACGGCGATGCTGTTCCGCCTGCAGCTCCGCCAGCCGGCCACCACTGGTGGCCTCGGCGGCCACCTCACCCAGTTTCTGGCGCGCCATGTTTTCGTCATAGTCCAGGGCGGTGACAATCTCCACGCCGCCATCAATCCGGCGGCTGGACAGGATCACCGCGTCGTCGCCCATGGATTCACGAACCTGTTTCAGGGCCGTGGACATGGTTGCCGCAAAGAACCGTTTGACTTTCATCTGACTCTACCTCCCAAGTGGGCCGTTACTGGCCGACCGACGCCACAATGGTAATCTGCTTGTTGTCCGGCACTTCCTGGTACGACAGTACGTGCAGGCGATCCACCCCGTAGCTGGCAAACTTCGCCAGCACCGGCCTCAGCGGCGCCGACACCAGCAGGATCGCGGGCTTGCCCATCATTTCCTGCCGCTGGGCGCTTTCCTGCAACGACCGCTGCAGCTTCTCCACCATGCCCGGTTCCAGCACCAGGCCGATGTCGTCACCACCGCCGGATTGTTGACTCTGTTGCTGACTCTTCAGCAATAACTGTTCCAGTTCCGGGTCCAGGGTGATCACCGGTATCTCTTTCTCGTTCCCGCAGATGCTTTGCACGATCATCCGACGCAGGGCCTGTCGGGCCGCCGTGGTCAGCACCTTCGGGTCCTGGCTCTTGGGATGGACGTTGACAATGGCCTCGGCAATGGAGCGCATATCGCGGATCGGCACTTCCTCCTGCAACAGGCTCTGCAGGACCTTCAGCAGGATGGAGATGGAGACGGTGGTGGGCACCAGCTCCTCGGACAGCTTGGGCGAGATCTTCTCCAGCTGGTCCAGCCACTTCTGCACTTCCTCATGGCCCAGCAACTCATGGGCATGGCTCTGCAGGATCTGGTTGAGGTGGGTGGCCACCACGGTGCTGGCGTCCACCACGGTATAACCGAGGGTCTGGGCGTTGTCCTTCTGGTCCGACTCGATCCAGATGGCATCCAGGCCGAAGGCCGGATCCTTGCCGGCGATCCCTTCCACCTTGCCGAACACCTGGCCGGGGTCGATGGCCAGCTCCCGCTCCGGATGGATCTCCGCCTCGGCGATGGTCACTCCCATCAGGGTGATGCGATAGACATTGGGCATCAGGTCCAGGTTGTCGCGGATATGCACCGACGGCATCAGGAAGCCGAGGTCCTGGGACAGCTTCTTGCGGACCCCCTTGATGCGGCTGAGCAACTGACCGCCCTGGGATTTGTCCACCAGCGGAATCAGCCGGTAGCCCACCTCCAGGCCAACAATATCCACCGTGGCCACATCGTCCCAGCCCAGCTCCCGGGTTTCCGGTGGCGCCGGCAAACCCTGGTCGGCTTGCTCGGCAGCACCACCCGCCCCACCAACCGGAGCCGGTCGGCCACCGCTGTCACGGGTCGTGGCCGGCCAGCCACCGCCCTCCTCTTCCACGGTCTGATGCCGCTGCTTCCATATCCAGTACGCGGCACCCGCCGCCAGCAGACCGAGTCCGAGAAAGGCCACGTGGGGCATGCCGGGAATCAGGCCCAGGATGATCAGGATGGTGGCGGCAATGGCCAGGGCCCTGGGGGCATCGAACATCTGCTGCAGGATCTGCCCGCCCATGTTCTGGCTGGTAGTGACCCGCGTCACCATGATGGCAGCGGAGCTGGACAGCAGCAGTGACGGAATCTGCGCCACCAGACCATCACCAATGGTCAGCAGGGCGTAGTTCTGGGTCGCGGTCTGGAACGCCAGGCCATGCTGGATCATGCCGATGCCAATCCCGCCGATCAGGTTGATAAAGAGGATCAGCAGACCGGCAACGGCATCGCCTTTCACGAATTTGCTGGCACCGTCCATGGAACCATAGAAATCCGCCTCCTGGGCGATCTCTTCCCGGCGGTGCTTGGCCTCTTCCTGGTTGATCAGGCCCGCGTTGAGGTCGGCGTCGATGGCCATCTGCTTGCCGGGCATGGCGTCCAGGGTAAAGCGGGCGCTCACCTCGGACACCCGGCCCGCGCCCTTGGTGACCACCAGGAAGTTGATGATCATGAGGATGGCGAATACCACCAGGCCAACCGCGTAGTTGCCGCCGATCAGCACCGCGCCAAAGGATTCGATCACCTTACCGGCGGCATCGCCACCCTCGTGGCCGTTGAGCAACACGATGCGGGTAGAGGCCACGTTCAGGGCCAGGCGCAGCAGGGTCGCCACCAGCAGTACCGTGGGAAAGGCGGCAAATTCCATGGGCCGCAGGGCATACACGCACACCAGCAGGATGGTAATGGAGAGCGCGATGTTGAAGGTGAACAACACGTCCAGCATGAACGCCGGCATGGGCAGGATCATCATGCCCAGCAGGGCCATGAGCATCACGGGAATACCCAGGTTCCCCCGTGTCAGGGATTTGACGTTATTCAGGACAAGGGCCCGGTCCATCTTGAGGGAACTCTCCACGGCTGAGGTTGTTCTGCTTTCGCCCGGGTCGGTTTTTTGACACCCGGGCCTGCTTAACAGGAGTAGCGGCAATATCCGTACCATTTCTTACAGAATGGTCAGATTCCCCCTGACTGGACTACCGGGATACGGTATCCTTGCGCAAATCCCACCCGACCAGATGACAGGTGAACCATGCCCATTCACGAAGTCAAACACCCGCTGATCCAGCACAAGCTCGGCATCATGCGCCGGGCCGATATCAGCACCAAGAATTTCCGGGAACTGGCACAGGAAGTGGCCTCCCTGCTGACCTACGAAGCCACCCAGGATTTCACCCTGAGCAAGGAAACTATCGAAGGCTGGGCGGGTCCCGTGGAAGTCGAGCAGATCGGCGGCAAGAAAGTGACCATCGTGCCGATCCTGCGTGCCGGTCTGGGCATGCTCGATGGCGTACTCAGCCTCATCCCCGTCGCCCGCGTCAGCGTGGTGGGCCAGATCCGCAACGAGGAAACCCTGGAGGCGTCCACTTACCTGGAAAAACTGGTGGGCGAGCTGGATCAGCGCATGGCCCTGATCGTGGACCCGATGCTGGCCACCGGCGGCTCGCTGATTTCCACCATCGACCTGCTGAAGAAGGCGGGCAGCACGGAAATTCGCGCGCTGGTACTGGTGGCGGCCCCGGAAGGTATCGAAAAAGTCCTGGAGGCACACCCGGACGTGTCCATCTACACGGCTTCCATCGACGAGCGGCTGAATGAGAAGGGGTATATCCTGCCCGGGCTCGGCGACGCCGGCGACAAGATCTTTGGCACCAAGCAAAAGGATGTCTGACATGCAGGATACGGATAACACCACCTCCCTGCGGGAGGACTACGCCGGCGAACCCGTCTGGCGCCAGGCACTTGCCGGCTCCCAGATGCTGCTGGTGGCATTTGGTGCCCTGGTGTTGATGCCGCTTCTCACCGGGCTGGATCCCAGCGTGGCGCTGTTCACCGCCGGCCTGGGCACGCTGATTTTCCATATCGTGACGGGGGGCAAGGTGCCGGTTTTCCTGGCGTCTTCCTTTGCCTTTATTGCCCCGATCATGGCGGCGAAGAACCAGTTCTCCATTCCGGAGATCCTAGGCGGGCTGGTGGCTGCCGGCATCCTCTATATCCTGCTCAGCGGTGCGGTGCGCCTGCGGGGCACCGGGTTTATCAATCGCCTGCTACCGCCGGTGGTGATCGGTCCGGTGATCATGGTGATCGGCCTGGGCCTGGCACCGGTGGCGGTGAACATGGCCACCGGCCACACCGGCGACGGTTCCGCCGAGCTGGTGCCCTACACCCCGGCCATCGTCATTGCGATGATTTCCCTGCTGGTCACCATTGTGGTGTCGGTCTGGGCGAAGGGTATCTTCCGGCTGATTCCGATCATGTTCGGCATTGTCGTGGGTTACCTGCTTTCCTTTATCGCCGGCAAGATCGGCATTACGCCGGTTATCGTGGATTTCACGCCGATCAGCGAGGCCGCCTGGTTCTCCATGCCAGCCTTCCAGGCCCCGTCCTTCAGCTGGGGCGCAATCCTGTTCATGATTCCGGTGGCCATCGCCCCGGCCATCGAGCACATCGGCGATGTGCTGGCCATCAGCAGTGTCACCGGCAAGAACTTCCTGAAGAAGCCGGGGCTGCACCGCACCCTGCTGGGCGACGGCCTTGCCACCAGCTCCGCCGCCTTCCTGGGCGGCCCGCCCAATACCACCTACTCCGAGGTAACCGGGGCGGTGATGCTGACCAGGAACTTCAACCCGAGAGTAATGCTGTGGGCGGCAGGCGTAGCCATTGTGCTGGCCTTTGTCGGCAAGTTCGGCGCGGCCCTGCAGACCATTCCGGTACCGGTGATGGGTGGCATCCTGTGCCTGCTATTCGGCTCCATTGCGGTGGTGGGCCTGAACAGCCTGATCCGCAACCAGGTGGACCTGTCCCAGGCCCGCAACCTGGTGATTGTGGGGGTTACCCTGGTGTTCGGTATTGGCGGCATGAAGATCTTCGGAATGGAGGGCATCGCCCTGTGTGGCATTGTGGCCATCCTGCTGAACCTGGTACTGCCGGGATCGGATTCAGCCTGGGGTGAACGGGCTCATCACGAGCACTGACCCTTTTCCGGGCTGCTAGCCTCCTCACAGACTGCACTGATCTCAGTAGACTGCCAGTGTGGGGGAGGCGGCAATCAGGGGGGAGGCTTTTTCCGCCGCATTGGAGGGGCGTCCTGCCACCCCAATGCTTCCGCGACATCCCTGTCGCTGCTCCAAAAGCCTCCCCCCTGATTACCGCCAGTGGCCTTTTCGATATCGCCTGTTCTATAACTCCCGAGAGATGGGAGGGGCGTTACGTCAATAACTCACGGAAATCAACGGAAAACGCCTGTTCCAGGTACTTTACGGTTTCAGGCTGGCCGTCCAGCGAAGCCCGAACCAGTTGTGACGTGAACAGTCCACTTTTTGGCTTCCACTGCGCCCGGTTTCTTGGGACAGTCCTGATCCAGTCAACAAGGGCTACATACTCCGAGTTATCGGGATCATTGGAATGCTCGGCAATGTTTGGGCACACCAGTTCCTTTTGCAGTAGCGGGATATTGTCGATCAATACCTTTCGAACCGACCTGGCACTTTGAGTAACTCGCCCGATCCCGACAAATCCGTGCCCTTTCAGATAGGCGGCAACAAAATCTCCCGCTTGCAAGCCCAGGATCGCATCCCGGAACCTTGGGCCCTGACCGGCGGAGATGAATCCGTGAGCAACGTAGTCGTCCCAGTTGCGGTGCGGTCCTTCGCCAACGTTGTAATAGTAGAGCCCGTTCTGGAAATCGAACCCCGAAAGATACTTGTGCAGGGAGTCGTGTGGGCGAAAGTTATCCGCGTAGTGGCCCGAGGAAATATTCGTCAACTGCCTGCCCAGCTTCCAGAGCAGAGTCTTCTCGACCAGCAGCGCGTCATGCTCCGACAGATTCCGGGCGATCACCCGGATAATCGGTTCCAGCCCTTCCCGTTTAATAGCTTTAATCCGCCTGGACTTCTCGCTATCCGAATCGTCGTTCAGGTGGGCATGCTTTCTGGAGCCTTTACCTTTCCCATAGTAAAACTCCTCGAAATTCCGGGGATCAATGTATACGTAGACATAGTAATCGTTCATGACACCTCAAGGGATGGCGCAGAGGGCGCCGGTGGGAATTCCTGAAGCAAAGCTGAAACACGAAAATCCGGGTGGGGCATAGGGTCAAATCGTAACCAGTCTGGAAAAATCAATTTCGATATACTTCCTGAAACGCTCATGGCAGTGCTCCGTGTACTCCCCCGTTTCCTTGTTCTTGCGCTTGCCATTGAACCATATAGAGCGCTTCCCCTGGTTCTTGCCAGTACGATTCTGGACTGACTCCTGGACAAACTCCTCCGACGTCATTATCCAGAAAGTCTCCATCCGCTCAGAATAAAAAACGAACCAGTAATTGTCTCGGACTTCGTGGGTCAGCGCCGCAAACAGGGCTGCATCGCCCATTTTGACATCCTTCGATCTCGCCTTGATCTGCACCTCTACGAAGGTGCCATCCGGTCGACGAATGACTGCATCAATACCGTTGTCATCAATCAGGGGCATGTATACATCGATGCCTTCCTTCAGCATCAATCCCGCCACCCAATATTCGATGCGCTTTCCAAATCCGGCTGAATGTCTGAATGCAATACTCATAGCATTTATCTTTTATATATAAGCCGTAGAGGCCATTCCGTTGGAGACCCATCGCGTCTGAAATATCATCTTAAGCTATGCAAGGAAGGCCCTACAGTACATTATCAATCAGGTTGCAATCGACCGACTATATATGGCGATCTGGGGCATAAGCTCGCAGTTGCTGGAGGGCTGATTTAGCACTGGCGACTAGCTCCTCTTCCGAGATATCATCTTCATCCCTCAGCTCGGGATCAGCGCAGTAAGCATCGACGTCAGTAAACAACTGATTCAGGGTTTCGAATTCTGGTTCTGGGAGTTCTCCGGTCTGCTGCTTAAAAAGCGTAAGGTACTGACTTTCGAATTCGTCCGCCTTTATCTGGCCAGACACGAACTCTTCGATCAGACGCTGGTACATTGCGATTTCGGGAGTATGGTTCACAGCTTTTGGTCCTCAAGAACATGTTTCAACTGTTTTTCATTTAATTTCCAGCCACTTAAAAACCCGCCCTCACGTTTCTCTATGACGGTTAAGCCTGTATTCGGGTTGGTGTGAAATATAACGTTATTGCCACGATAACTTCCTGGGAACTCAAGAGTTTCACGGTGGTTTACATGTCGTTGAATTGCTTCGTTGAAGCTTTGAGAATTGACTCTATTGTATGGCCCATGCACCCCAAAATCACCAGCATGTTTGAGGTACTTCTTCTGGAGTTGTTTTGGTGTCGCAAGCACTACTCGGCTGAACGCGGGGGCAGCTCTCCGTAGTCTGGAAAACGCTAACCCGGTTGGACCTGTTACCGCCGATATTGCGGTATCCTCAGCCACCATCCGATAACCTTCAGCCCGCATATCACTGATATCCTGAGCCTGAAGGTAGGCCTCGTCGAATGCGTTGGCAGTATCGTTGTCGATACCCGGTCGTTGGTTGCCATCGCCATCGTACACCTTGTCATACATTCCGCCGATCGTATCGCCACCAGCTCCCCTGGCTGTAACGGTATCAAGGCCTACGGTGTGGTACAGGCGGCCTCGGTCCAACATACTCTCGACCGGTTCAGGCTCATTCTCGGGAATCGTCGTTTGCAAGGGAGCATCGCGAGACTCCTGATCATTGCTGGAAATAACAGCAGGGCCCTTTGTCCGGGGCGTATCAGCGGGTGACCGGGTTTCCGGAACGCCGATATCAACAAACGGCGGCCCATCCGGCACCGGGATTCGATGGGACCGGTCCGGGTCTCGTTCCTCATAGACAAACAGTTCGCCGCGGGTGATCTTGTCGGTCAGGTCCATGACCAGTTCATGGAGACTTTTCGGGCGGGTCCAGGGTTTCTGGAATACCATCTGCCAGACATCGTGCAGCCGGTCATTGAACGGATCATCACCGATATGCCGGGTCAGGTCGAGAAGGCGTTCCCGGGCGAAGCCACGGTCGTGGGGAAAGGCCAGGTGGGGGCCGTCGAAAATGTTGTTTCCCCGGTAGTACCGAGTGAAGGCATAGATACGGCCCATGGGGGCCTTGACCAGAATGGGGTCCCGATGAAACATCCCTGTCGTCCTTGTGAGATTAGATCCTTTTACCGACGGACATCCTGAATCGCCAGTGTGGGTATAAAACCTTGTTCCCGGAGCTTAGTCAAGACCGGGACCTGATCCATTCTCCAACCGGAAACTCATAGGCAACACCTGAAGCCCCCACGACAAACGATTACACATCCCGCCGCATATCCCTGGGAATCGGGAAGTCGGGCATGGTCGGTTTGGTCGCATGCCCCTTGCGGAACTGCCTGAGCTGGAAGATGTAGGCCAGCACCTGGGCCACGGCCATGTACAGGCCGTCGGGAATCTCCTCCCCCACTTTGGTGTTGTGGTAGACCGCCCGGGTCAGCGGCGGTGTTCGCAGCAGCTCCACCTTGTGCTCCCGGGCGATTTCCATGATCTTGAAGGCCACCTCGTCGTTGCCCTTGGCGACCACCACCGGTGCGCCCATCCGCTTCTGGTCGTACTTCAGCGCCACCGCATAGTGGGTCGGGTTGGTAATGACCACATCGGCGGTGGGCACGTCCTGCATCATCCGCCGCTGGGCCATCTCCCGCTGTAGCTGACGGATCTTGCCCTTCACCTCGGGCTTGCCTTCCGTGTCCTTGTACTCGTCCTTCACCTCCTGCTTGGTCATCCGCAGTTTCTTCTGGTGGTCGTAGAGCTGGAACGGTACATCGATCACCGCAATGATGATGGTGGCGCAGGACAGGAAGAAAAAGCTCCAGGCCAGCGTCCAGACCACATGGGCCATGGCCGGCACCGCAGGTTCCTCGGAAATGCTCAGCAGGTCATCGGTCCGGAAATTCAGGATCAGGATCGCCACCACGAGAACCAGCCCCACCTTCAGCACCGCCTTCACCAGCTCAATCAGCGAACGCAGGGAGAACATCCGCTTCAGGCCCTTGATCGGGTCCATGCGATTAAGCTTGGGGGCAATGGCCTTGCCGCTGAACAGCAGCCCCCCGATACCGATGGGGCCGGCGATGGCAGCAACCAGAAGCAACAGCAATATCGGGCTGACGGCGACCGTCACTTTCCAGGCGGACGCGATCAGTTGCGTGCTCATGAACCGCGTGTCGAAGATCTCACTACGCTCCAGGGCAAACGCGCCACGCATGATGTCCTCGAGCGCCATGGCCAGGGTACTGCCGAAGACCAGCAGACCGCCGGCACCCGCCAGCAACACGGCCATGGTGGCCAGTTCCTTGGAACGGGCGGTCTGACCGTCCTCCCGGGCCTTTTCGAGGCGTCGGGGCGTCGGCTCTTCCGTTTTTTCCTGACTGTTGTCGTTCTCTTCAGCCATGACCTGTCGCTACTACGTCAGGGTTGCCCCTGGAGCTGTCGCATGAATTGGAATGTCTCGCGGGAGTACTGCTCGAAATGTGGCAGAAAATTGGCGTGCAGCACCCATATGGAGAACAATCCAAAAACCAGGCCAATCGGGAAACCCAGGGCGAAAATGTTCATCTGCGGCGCCGCCCGGGTCATGACACCGAAGGAAATGTTGACGATCAGCACCGCGGTTACCGCCGGCAATGCCAGTAACATGGCGGACACGAACATCCAGCTTATACGGTGAGCCAGTTGCCAGACGCCCTCCTGGCCCAATCCCTCCATGCCGATGGGAATGGTCCGGAAGCTTTCCAGGAACACCTCGATTGCCACCAGGTGCCCGTTCATGGCCAGGTACAGCAGGGTAATGGTGATGGTGTAGATCTGCGACAGGATGGTCACGTTAACCCCGTGGGAGGGGTCGTTCATGGAGGCGAAACCAAGCCCCATCTGCATGGCGATCATCTGCCCGGCAATCACAAACAGCTGAAACAGGGCCGTCAACGCGAAGCCCATCCCCACGCCGATGAGGATCTGCTGCAGGGTAATGATCACCGCCTCACCGCTGAGGGCCTCTACCTGTGGCACCGGCGGCAGCATGGGAACGATCAGGATGGTGGTCAGCAGTGCCAGCCCAAGCCGGATCCGGGCGGGTACCAGTTGCGTTCCGATGAACGGAATCACCATGAAAAAGCTGGCGATCCGGAACAGCGGCCAGAGGTGCTGCCCTACCCACTGGCTGATAAGGTCCGCGCTCAGATCGGCGGGGATCATGCCCGCCTCATCCGATCAGGTAGGGAATGCTGCCGATCAGCCCTTCGGCATGATCAATCAGCTGCGTCAGCATCCAGGGGCCGGCAAAGATAATCACCAGCAGCGTGACCAGCAGGCGCGGCAGGAAGCTCAGGGTCTGCTCGTTGATCTGGGTGGCCGCCTGGAAGGTGCTGACCACCAACCCGATCATCAGCCCGGGGACGATGATCATGCTGGCCAGGAGCACGATCATCCACAGTGCCTCGCGCATGATGTCGATCACGGTTTCCGGTGTCATGGCGATCCCCCTATATGCCGTAGCTGGCGGCCAGTGTACCCATGATCAGCGCCCAGCCGTCCACCAGCACGAACAGCATGATCTTGAACGGCAGCGAAATAATGATCGGCGACAGCATCATCATCCCCATGGCCATCAATACACTGGCCACCACCATGTCGATGATCAGGAAAGGTATGAACAGGATGAAGCCGATCTGGAACGCGGTCTTCAGTTCGCTGGTCACGAAGGCCGGCATCAGTACCCAGAAGGAGACATCCTCCGGGGTGTCGTACTGTTCGTCGGCGATACGCATGAACAGGCCCAGGTCGCTTTCGCGGGTCTGGGCCAGCATGAACTCCCGGAACGGCACGCTGGCGGCCTCCACCGCTTCCATGGAGGTCATTTCCTCCGCCAGGTAGGGCTGCAGGCCGACCTGGTTGGCTTCCTCGAACACCGGTTTCATGATGAAGATGCTCAGAAACAGGGCCAGCCCCAGCAGGATCTGGTTCGATGGTGTGGATTGCAGCCCCAGGGCCTGGCGCAGTATGGCGAACACCACGATGATGCGGGTAAAGGACGTCATCATCATCAGCATGGCCGGCAGGAAGGTGAGCGCGGTCATGAAGGCGAGGATCTGCAGGGTTACCGAGTATTCCTCGCCCTGCTCCCCCGGGGTAACCGTCACCGCCGGTATGCCGGGAATGCCGCTGCCACCGTCCTGGGCCAGTACATCCGGGGCCAGCAGCAACCCCGCCAGGATCAACCACCAGCGCATCAGTCCGCGCCTCCCTGCCGGTCGGTGCTGTCCGGCTTCCATTTACGACCGATGAGGCCCTGGAGTTTTTTCGCAAAATCACCGCCTACATCCTGTCCCGGCGCCACCACGGGCTCCTCGAACACATGCAGGGTGCGGATGGCAGTGGGCGTTATTCCGACCAGAATCTGGGTGCCGGCCACATCGATCAGGGCAATCCGTTCCCGGGCCCCCAGGGCCATCACCGAAATCACCTTCATGGCACCGGTGTTCATACCCGTGAGGCCGCTCATGCGGCGGACCAGCCAGGCACAGCCGAAGATCAGCCCCACCACCACCAGCAGGCCGATGCCCAGGGTGGCCAGGGAGGTCAGGGCATCCCCCTGCCCGGAACCGGACTGCTCCGGGGCTGCGGGTACAGCGGCATCCTGGGCCAGGGCCAGTACGGGCAACAGGGTGACGAGTGCCGCCGCGGGCACGGAAACGGGCCGGGCCATGGTCACTTCTGCAGGCGCTTGATGCGCTCGCCCGGGCTGATCACGTCGGTCAGGCGGATACCGAACTTCTCGTTCACCATCACCACTTCCCCGTGGGCGATCAGGGTGCCGTTCACCAGCACGTCCAGGGGTTCACCGGCGAGCCGGTCCAGCTCGATCACTGACCCCTGGTTGAGTTGTAGCAGGTTGCGGATGGGAATCTGGGTGTTACCCACCTCCATGGAAATGGTCACCGGTATGTCCAGGATCACGTCCAGGTCAGGTTCTGTACCGGCCACTCCGCCAGGTTCCGGCTGGTCGCCAAAATCCTCCATGGGAGCGGCCTTTACCTGCTTGCCTTTCGTTTCTTCAGCCTGTTCGGCCCCTTCGGCCTCGGCCATGGCCGCCGCCCACTCGTCTTCGTGGTCGCCGCCAGCGGGCTCAGGCTCGCCCTCACTGTCGCCGGATTCATCCATGGCTGCTTCCCACTCGGCAGCCAGCTTTTCATCCTCGCTGAGCTCGCGGTCGTCTTTGTTGTCTTCGTCAGCCATGTTTACCTACCTTCAGTTGTTTTTTCACCACCGGAAGCTTGGTGCGCTCCTTGATCCTGAGTGCCAGCTTGCCGTCCCGTGTGCCCATGGTGGCCTTGTAGATGGGAATACCATTGGCCGTCATCTCCAGGCTATCGGGCATCTCCACCGGGATCACGTCGCCGGCCTTGAACTTGGCCACTTCCCGCAGGGAAATGCGTCGTCGGCAGACCATCGCGTTCACCGGCACCAGGACATCCTGGATGTCTTCCTGCAGGGCGTTGACCCAGCGTTCGTCCACATCATCAATGTCACTCTGGACACCGGCGTCCAGTACTTCCCGGATGGGCTCGATCATGGAATAAGGCAGTGCCAGGTGCAGTTCCCCACCGCCACCGTCCAGTTCCACATGGAAGGTGCTGATCACCACCACCTCACTGGGGCTGACGATGTTCGCCATGGCCGGATTGACCTCGGAACTGAGGTACTCGAAGTCCACCTTGAGAACCGCCTGCCAGGCCTCCCGCATGTCTACGAAGACCTGATCCAGCACCATCTGCACGATGCGGGTTTCGGTGGGGGTAAATTCCCGCCCCTCGATCTTGGCGTGGCGCCCCTCTCCCCCGAAGAAATTGTCCACCAGCTTGAACACCAGCTTCGCGTCCATGATGAACAGGCCGGTGCCCCGCAATGGGCGCACCTTGACCAGGTTGAGACTGGTGGGCACATACAGGGTGTGGATGTACTCACCAAATTTCATGATCTGGATGCCGCCGGTGGAAACATCGGCGTTGCGACGCAGGAGATTGAACAGACTGATGCGGGTATAGCGTGCAAAACGCTCGTTGATCATCTCGAGGGTCGGCATCCGGCCACGGACGATCCGGTCCTGACTGGCCAGGTCGTACTGCTTGACGCCTTCTTCGTCGGTCTCGTCATAGGTATCGATATCGCCGTCGTCCACCCCGTGGAGCAGCGCATCGATTTCATCCTGTGAGAGTAGGTCCTGCATAGTTTCAGCCTCTGACTGCCTGCAGTTCAGCGGGACGGCACCATGGTCATGTGGTCGTTGCCTGCCCCTGAACGGATTTCACTGAATCACGAAGTTCCTTAACAGGACCCGGTCGACGGCGGGCTCCCCCTCCGCTTCCAGGGTCTCGTTGACCGCCACCAGCAACTGCTCCGGCAGGGCCGCTCGCCCTTCACTGGTCTGCAGTGCCATGAATTCCAGGCCCCCAAGCTCCGAAATCAGGGTGTTCCGCAACAGCGGCATGTGCTTCTCGGCGGCCTGTAACGCTGCCTCCTGGCTGGACTCCAGGGCCAGGTGCACCTGGATGTAGCGGGGCCGGCCCGGGTGCTGAACCGTGGCAACCAGCGGTTTGTCCATCACCAGGTAACCGGATGGCACGAAGGCCTCTTCCGCCACGCTGCCCCTTTCCTCCACGTCGGCGGTGTTGCTGTCGCCTTTGCCCAGGAACCAGAGGGTTCCGGCAATGGAGAGACCAATGGCCAGCCCCAGTACGATGACCAGGAGCAGCATCGTCTTCAACCGGCCTTTCTTCGGTGGTGCCGCCACCTCATTGTTCTGCGCCATTCAGAAATCCGTCAATATTTTGCCGATATTCGCCAGGGATTCACCTTAACAGGATAGAAGCAAAGGCCGAGCCAACCTGTCGTTGTGCCCCTGGATCGCGCCCCGGAATCACCTGACGGTGGATTCGCATCATCAAAAAGGCCAGCCCTGAGGCTGGCCTCCGATTGCTGACAAAAGTGTAACTGCTCGATCAAGCTCTGGCTAATCCACCCGTCAGGCGTATACGTCGAGCTCTCCCTTCCAGGACAGGTCCAGCTCCGTCATTTCGGTGGCATCGGTGTCGGCATCACCGGAGGCCAGCCCCTGCCCGGGTCCGCTGTTAGCGGACTCATCACCGTCGTCGTTCTGTTCCGAACGGTCACGGTCGGCGGAATCGGACACGTCAAATCCGTCCAGGCTCAGCCCCTGTTCATTCAGCATATCCCGAAGGCGATGGCCGTGGAGTTCCAGTTGCTCCCGTACCGCCGGCGTGGAGGTGTGAACGGTCACCGTGGCCTGGTCATTCTGTACCTGGACCCGGACCTCAAGGGGTCCCAGGTCCGGCGGCGTCACATGGATCTCCGCTACCGACATCTGGCTGGCGGTAAGCCAGGCCAGCTTGCCCATCACCTTCTCGCCCCACTCATCGGCCCCCACCGGCACATCGACACTGGTGCTGTAGTTTCGCATCAGGGCCTGGGCCTCCTGCCCCCGCAGGGTGGCGGGCTGGTTCAGTGACTGCGTCAGTTCCGGTGCGGTCAGTCGTGAGGCAACCTGGGCCGTCAACGTATCGGGGGACCTGGTGGCGCTGTCCGTCAGGGCCTGGACACCGCCGGCCTGGAGCCCGGCAAGAAGCTCACGCCCCTGCTTGCCGCCCTTGTCCTGACCTGCCTCGAGCATGGCGGCAAACAGGGCGCCGGCCTTCGGCAGGCCGCCCGGCTGCTGTCCGGTACCGGTCAATGACGCGATCATCTGGGCGGTGGTACGGGCCGACTTGCCCTGGGAGACACCGGCTCCCTCAACTGCCTGCCCCTGCATCATCAGGCCGGTCATGCCGGTTTCATCGCCATCCCGGAGGTATTGCAGCAGCCCGATACCTGCCGACTCGACGTCATCGACAACCTTGTCCGGTTTAGCCTCTGAGGCATTCGCATTGGCGGTGTCGGGGCCGTCCCCGTCGGAACGGGATTCCCTGCTGGTCCGGCTGTCCCGGTCAGACTCCGGGCGGCTGTCCCTTGCCGCCTGGGTGTTCTCTTCCGCTGACCGGTTGGCGCGCTCCTCCTTTGCGTTCTCTGCCTTTGCGGTGTCTGCCTTGGCAGCGTCCTGCTTCTGCCGCAGGTCTTCCTGGTCCCGCTTGCGCTGCGCAGAGCGCTCTTCGGCACGCCGTTGTTCCAGGCGTTTTTCCTGTTGCCGGACCACCTCGTCGTAACGACTGGGCCCGCTCTCGGGCCGACCCTGGACAGCCCCGTCCAGGGCCTTGTCGGCACCGGGGCGGTCGGTACCCGATTCAGGAGTGAGTAACTGGTTCAGAACCATTCCGGACATGGCAACCTCTTGCCGCTGATTCACTGGGGGCGCCCCAGAGGGGCTGGTTTATCAGCTATTGTGCAAAACCGGTGCCAGTCCGGCACACTAGACGAGGATCAGACGTGGAGGGATTCTTCCATGAGTTGACGAACCGTGACGAACTCGGCTTCCAGTTCCGGTAACAGTTGCCTGGCGTCATCCATGCGCCCTTCACGTCCGGCTTTTTCGGCGCTCAGGCAAAGGTCTCCAAGGCGGGAGGCGCCGATATTGATGCTGCTGCCCTTGAAACTGTGGGCGGTTTTGGCGAACGACGCCTGGTCGTCGCCTGACAGGGCCTGATGAAGCGCTTCAATACGTTCGCTGGAATCGTTGATGTAGGTCTGGATAAGGATGTCGAACTCATCCTCCATCACGTCCCGCAGTTCGGCCAGAGCCTCTTCATCAAGGTGTGGCTTATCGTTCATAACCAACCTCTTGGGAGCCAAAGGTACATCAGGCTCTTGATGTGTTTGCATACCTATAGTCTGGGCGTATCGACAAAATACAACCCGACACTGAGGAAACCTGCACGGGACGCCATCACAAAGGTACCAGCATCGCTACTGATCCTGCGACCTCCCGACATCAGCCAACTCCCAATCATATACTACTTCGGCACAATTTCCTTGCGTATTGTATGTCAGATCACTGGACAACCTCTTTATCAAAGGAATGCCTCGACCAGCATACCCCGGACCGTCGCCCCCTGCCAGAGCCTGTCCCCGGTCAAAACCCTCGCCGGAGTCCTGGCAGCGGATCACCAGGCGACCACCGGACGAACCCAGCCGGTGTTCAAGCTCGAAACGTATGTAGTGCCCCTCCCCCACGTCGCCCAGACGCTTCTCCCGCTCAGCATAATATCGACTGAAGCCTTCCGGGCCATCCTTCCACGACGATGGTAGCTCCAGCACGCCATGCTCCAGGGCATTGTTGTAGAGTTCCGACAGTATGGTATAGATCGACCCGCTATGCTGGCGCAGCCCCGCTACCGACATACACACATGCAGCAGCAGCGGCAACGGACTGAACCGGGCCAGGGTTTCGCCATCCACCTGGTAACTGCAGCTCCAGGCGGCGGGGCCGGTCAGCGCCGACTGGGTGGCCGCCAGTGTCTGGCTGGCCACCGGATCATGCTCAGTGATCCGCAGGGCCAGGATGGTCAGGTCATCGGTATCCTCGCTCCGGCCACTGAACCGCCTGATGTCCTCCAGCAGGAGGTCCACCGGTGACTGCTCCCGTGACCGGTCATCCAGCACCCGGGCCAGCCCCTCATCCCCGAACCAGTCACCATCGGGGTTGGTAGTCTCCAGCACGCCGTCCGTCATCAGCAGCAGTTGGTCACCGGGGCAGACGGTATACTCGGACATGGGCGCAGCAAACCGTTCCGGCGCCAGCACCCCCAGGGGAAGGCTGGTTGAGACCAGGGATTCCCGGGAGCCATCCCCGCGCAGGATAAATCCGTCGGGTAGTCCGCCGTTCCAGACCCGGAGGTAGCGGTCGCGGAAGTCTACCTCGGCAAAGAAGGCACAACAGAACATCCCCGTGGGCAGGATGCGTACCAGCTTCTGGTTGAGTTCCCTGAGCACATCATCTCCGGCGAAACCCTTGCTGGTCATGCCGTAGAAGATCTCCGCCACCGGCAGGGCGCCGATCGCCGCCGGCAGGCCGTGGCCGGTAAAATCACCCACCAGCAGGTGCATGCCCCCGGCAGGCCTGGGACAGGCAAACAGGATGTCACCATTGAAGACGGACAACGGCGAGGCGTGATAGCGGATAGTGGACACGTCCAGGCACCCGGTATGGGCGATATTGTCAAACACCCGGCGGGCCGTCACCTGCTCTTCCAGCAACTGATCGTTGCGCTCCCGGATCAGGTCCCGCTGGCGGGTCAGGGTCTCATGCATGCGCCGCATGCGGTCAAAGGCCCCCAGCTTGGCCTGGATGATGACGGGGTTATAGGGTTTGGGCAGGAAATCGTCACCGCCGGAATCCAGACACTGGGCCAGGGAGCCGGCGTCCGACAGGGAGGTGAGGAAGATCACCGGCACCAGCCGCTCCCCCGCCAGCGCCTTGATGCGACGGGCCGCCTCGGTGCCATCCAGCCGCGGCATCATCACATCCAGCAGCACCATGTCCGGGGACCAGGATTCGTAGAGCTCCAGGGCCGCCTGACCATCCTTCGCGGCCCGCACGTCGTGGCCCTGACGGGACAGGATGGCCTCCAGAATCAGGCGATCGGTATTGCTGTCATCAGCGATCAGCAGACGCAGGGGTCGGGGGTGTGCGGAATCCGTCACGGGCGCATCCTCTCACCACGGTTGGCCGCTGTTGCAAATAGTCAGCGTATGGAAAACAGCTGCTCAAAATTGGAGATGGTCAGTATACGGCGCACGTCGCTGTTGCAGTTCTCTATCCGGATACTGGCCTTGTCGCCTCCGGCAAAGTCCCGCAGTAACAGCAGCATGCCCAGGGCTGAGCTGTCCAGGTAGCTGGTGTCGGACATGTCCACGACCCAATGCAGTACGCCCTCGGAATCCTTCTCATAGGCATCACGGAAAGCCTGGTGGGTACTGAAGTCAAAACGACCTTCGATGGCGATGATCCGCGTTTCACCATCCTCACTGCGTCGGGTGTTAACCGGCATAGGTTTCCTCCATTCAAGGCCCAGGCACATTCTGTGCCCCTTCAGGATAGACAATGGAAAGGGATTTGTATTGCAGTAGAAAGACATCGCCATCGCAACGCAGCGGAAGGAGGAAGGGCCTACTGGCGGCGCCGGGAGAACTGCCGGGCGGCGGCTTCGTCGGCCTGTTTCTGTTCCGTCAGGTCCCGGGCACGCTGTTCCTGGGCGCGGCAGGTGTCGATGTACTTTTCCATGCCCCGGCGGCGTTCCCAGGCCTGTTGCCAGTTCTGCCGGGCCTGCTCCAGGCGTTCGGCGGCCTGTGCCACACGCTTCTGCTGATCGCCAATAAGCAGGTCCAGGCGGGCGATGAAGTTCTGCCAGCCCTGGAGCCGGCTTACCGGCACGGTCCCCTGTTGCTGGGCACGCATCTGCTGGTGGTATTCCCGCTGGTAGCGGCCCAGTTCGTCCAGGCGGTCTTTCTCCACCTGCCACTGGTTGCGAACTCCGTTCATGCGATCCAGGGCTTCCTGTTCCTTGCGTTCCTCCAGCGTCAGCACCACCTGCAGGCGTTGCGAGCGAGTGGTCATTCACCACCCCCGGGCTGGCCACTATCCGCCGTCTGCGATCTGGCCGGTTTTTCCGGCAACAGCGACAGCAACTGGTCCACGGACTCGCCGAAGGGGGCGGCCTCATTCAGCCCCTGCTGCAGGAAATCCCCCATACGGTCGATATAGCGAATGGCGAAATCGGTTTCCTGGTCCGAGCCCTTCACATAGGCACCAACACTGATCAGGTCGCGGGCCTGCTGGTAGCGGGAATAGACCTGCTTGAACCGCTGCGCCCGGGCAAAATGATCCTGTTCGGTAACATGGGGCATGACCCGACTGACCGAGGCCTCCACGTCGATGGCCGGGTAATGGCCCTCCTCCGCCAGTCGTCGGGACAGTACGATATGGCCATCCAGGATGGCGCGGGCGGAATCCGCCACCGGATCCTGCTGGTCGTCACCTTCGGTCAGTACCGTGTAGAACGCGGTGATGGAACCGCCCCCGGGCTTGCCATTACCGGTGCGTTCCACCAGTTGCGGCAGCTTGGCGAACACCGACGGCGGATACCCCTTGGTGGCGGGCGGCTCGCCCACCGCCAGGGCAATTTCCCGCTGGGCCTGGGCATAGCGGGTCAGGGAATCCATCAGCAGCAGCACCCTTTTGCCCTGGTCGCGATAGTACTCGGCGATGCGGGTGGTGAGCATGGCGGCCCGCAGGCGCATCAGCGGAGAGTCGTCCGCCGGGGAGGCAACCACTACGGAACGGGACAGGCCCTCTTCCCCCAGGATATCGTCGATGAACTCCTTCACCTCCCGACCCCGCTCGCCAATCAGGCCCACCACAGTGATATCCGCATCGGTAAAGCGGGTCATCATGCCCAGCAGCATGCTCTTGCCCACACCACTGCCGGCAAAAAGGCCCAGGCGTTGGCCCTGGCCCACGGTCAGCAGGGCGTTGATGGCGCGAATGCCCACGTCCATGGAAGTCCGCACCGGCGCCCGGTTGAGGGGATTGATGATCTCCCCGGCCAGGGGCACACGGGCTTCCACCTCCAGCGGGCCCCGGTCGTCCAGGGGCTCGCCGTTGCCGTTGACGACCCGGCCCAGCAGGCCGTGCCCCACCGGCACCCGGCTCGCCGCCGACAGGGGAATAACCCGTGCCCCCGGTCGCAGACCTTCGATGGCGGTCAGGGGCATAAGGTAGACGCGGTCATCCTCGAACCCGACCACCTCCGCTTCCACGGTGCTGGTGTCGTGGCCGAGGATCATGCAGCGGTCGCCCACCACCATCGGGCAGCCGACGCACTCCAGTGTCAGACCCACCATACGGGTCAGGCGGCCGGACAATTCCGGGCGGGGTCGTTGGGGAACGTTGGAAGCCAGTCGCTGGAGGCGTTCAGTCAGGCTGCTGGTCATCGTCGGACTCTCCCGGTTCTTCCAGCACATCCCGGTGGAAATCGGACAGGTCGCCCATCACCGATTCGAGCTCGTCACTCTCGCCCTGGGAGGCGGTTCCCAGTTGCTGGTCCAGCATCGCCTGCACCGCCTTCTGGAAGCGCTTCTCAACGGTGTAGTCCACCAGGGAATGACGGGTTTCCACAGTACAGCCCCCTGGCAGGATACTGTCGTCCCCACTGATGGACACCTCCGCGTCGAGACGATCGGCGGCCTCCCGCACCCATTCCATATCGGTGGGATGGATGCGGATACGGACATTCTCCCGGGTGGACGGCAGACTGCTCACCGCGTCCATCACCACCTGGCGAATCTGGGAGGAGTCCAGGGACAGTTCACGGTGGATCACCGATCTGGCCAGTACCGTGGCCAGGTTGACCAGTGCCGATTCCAGCTCATCCCGGTGCCGTTCGATGGGGGCCAGCAGTTCGCCCATGACGGACTCCAGCCGCGCCAGTTTCTCGTCCACCTCGGCGCGGGCATCGGCGGCCGCCTGCTCACGGCCCTCCTGTTCGCCGGTCTCCCGACCTTCCTGATAGCCCCGTTCGCGCCCCTCTTCCAGCCCCTGGGACAGACCTTCCTCGTGGCCCGCCTGCCGACCCTCTTGCCGACCTTCCTCCCAGGCGGACTGGCGGATCGCCTCGATATCCGCTGCGGTCAGCGGCTTGACGTCCACTTCCTCGTCCCGGGACACCTCGTTGCCCCGTTCGTCCAGCAGGGGCAGTTCCCAGCGCTCCCAGGCGCTGAGTTCTTCGGGAGGAATGCGTGTGCGTCGGCGGGAATCGCTCATCACATCATTTCTTCGCCGGAACCACCCAGGGTGATCTCACCAGCTTCCGCCATGCGACGGGCGATGGTGATAATATCCTTCTGGGCGGATTCCACTTCGCTCACCCGGACCGGCCCCTTGGCTTCCAGGTCATCCTGCAGCAGCTCGGCCGCACGCTTGGACATGTTGCGGAAGATCTTGTCCTTGACCCCGTCGTCGGCCCCCTTGAGGGCCACCACGAGGACTTCCGAGGACACTTCCCGCAGCAGCGACTGGATACCCCGGTCGTCGATATCCGCCAGGTTGTCGAAGACGAACATCAGGTCCTCAATGGTGGAAGCGAGATCCGGATCCATATCCTTGATGGAATCCATCAGGCCACCCTCGATGGAACGGTCCATGAAGTTCATGATATCCGCCGCCCGCTTGATGCCGCCAATGCGACTGGTCTGGGCCGCGGAACCGCCGGAGAACTGCTTCTCGAGGATATCGTTGAGTTCCTGCAAGGCCTGGGGCTGGATGCTCTCCAGCGACGCCACCCGCATCATCACATCGAGCCGAACCTTGTCATCCAGGGTCGCCAGGATCTCGGCGGCCTGGTCCGGGTCCAGGTAGGAGATGACAATGGCCTGGATCTGGGGGTGTTCGTAACGGATGATGTCCCCCACCGCCCGCGGTTCCATCCATTTGAGGGTATCCAGGCCGGTGGTGTTGCCGCCGATAAGGATACGGTCGATCAGGCTGGCCGCCTTGTCGTCCCCGAGGGCCTGGGTCAGCATGGTGCGGATATAATCGTCGTTGCCCACGCCCAGGCCGGTCTGGCCGCCCACGGCGTCGACAAACTCGTTCATCACGTAGGACACCTCGTCCTTGCTGACGTCCTTCATCTGGGCCATGGCCACGCCCACCCGCTGGACTTCCTTCGGCCCCATGTGCTTGAGGATTTCCGCCGCATCCGACTCACCCAGTGACATCAGCAGGATAGCGGCCTGCTCGACCCGGGGAATCTTGCGGCGAAGCTGTTTGCTGTCAGCTTCCTGGCGGTTTTCTTCACTCATCGACGTTCACCCACTGGCGCATTACCTGAGCAACCCGGGCGGGGTCTTCGGCAATCAGCCCTTTCAATGCGTTCAGGTGTCTATCATAGCTGTCAGTGGCGCCGGGCAAAAGCAGCTCGTCCTGGCCACTCATGGCATCCGCCAGGGCCCGGTCACTGCCAACCTCGCCAAGGTCGTCGTAGGAGCCCCGGATGCCATCCTCATCCATACCGGATTCGCGGCGGCCGCCGCCGGAGATGGTCTTGAGTACCGGGCGCAACAGGCCCAGCACCAGTGCCAGGATAACGATACCGGCCAGCACCTGTTTCATCAGGTTCCAGAACCAGGGCTGTTCCCAGAAGCCCGGGGCCTCGTACTGTACCTCCTCTTCCGGCGCGAAGGCGGTGTTCATGACCGTGACGCTGTCACCCCGGGCCGCGGAGTAACCCACCGCGTCCCGCACCAGCATGTTCAGGCGCTGCAGCTCCTGCTCCTGCCAGGGCTCGTAGGTGACCTCACCGGTATCGGGGTTGACCACGCGCTTGTCGTCCACCGCCACCGCCACGGTCAGGCGCTTGACATCGCCCTGGGCCTGGCGGATATAGCTGACCGTACGATCGATCTCGTAGTTGCGGGTGCTCTCACGGCGGATGTCCACCGGTTGCGCCTGCTCCTCGCCGTCTTCCCCTTCTTCAGCCTGGCCCGCACCCGCCTGTTCCGGCACGGCGGCTTCACCCGGCGGTTGGTTGGACAGGGCACCGGGGATGCCCCCCTGAGCACCGGAGGCACGCTGCTCCGACATCTCCCGTTCACTGCGTACCGCCTGTTGCTCGGGATTGAACAGCTCCTCCGCCTGTTCCACCGACGAGAAGTCCAGGTCGGCGCTGACCTCCGCCCGGAAGCGGCTGTCACCGACAATGGGGCTGATCATGGACGCCACCCGCTTGGTCAGACGCTCCTCCACCCGCTCGGTGTACTCGTATTGCTCCTGCATGTCCTGACGTTCGGCATCCTCATCACGACCGGTCAGCAGGTTGCCGTTCTGGTCAACGACGGTCACGCTCTCACGGTTCATTTCCGGCACACTGCCAGCCACCAGGTTGACGATGGCGTTGATCTGTTCCTGCTCAACACGGCGGCCCGCGAAAACATTCAGGAATACCGAGGCGCTGGGTTCCCGGGCATCACGGACAAACACCGACCGTTCCGGGATGGCCAGGTGCACCCGGGCCGACTTGACGCTTCGCATGCTGCTGATGGTGCGGGCCAGTTCCCCTTCCAGGCCACGGCGGAAGCTGACAGTCTCCATGAACTGGGAGGTGCCCAGCCCCTGGTCCTGGTCCAACAGCTCATATCCAATGGTTTCCTTATCGGTGACGCCTTCGGCAGCGAGTTTCAGGCGGGCATTGTAGACATCGTCGGAAGCCACAAGCAGCGCACCGCTGCGCGGATCCATACGGTACTGGATGCCACTCTGGTCGAGGATGCTGGAGACGTCCTGGGGGTTGTAACTGGACAGGTCGCCCAGCACCGGCTGGTAGTTGGGTTCCTGGGCCCACAACACCACCGCCACACCCAGCGCCACGCTGGCGGCCAGGCCAACCATCAGGCCGATCTGGCGCAGCAGGTTCAGGCGGTTGAAACCGAACAGCAGAGGGCTGCTGCTTTCGTTCTCCTCATCCGTGCCGGTGGTGGCCAGATTGGTGGAAGTGGCTTCTGAGGCTGCAGTGGCCATGACGTTGCTCCGTTGATAACTCGTCTAAACCGCCGTCAGATCGGCATGTTCATGATGTCTTCGTAGGCCTGCACGACCTTGTTACGCACCTGGCTCAGGGCATCGAAGGCAACCGATGACTTCTGGGAGGCCACCATCACCCGGGTGATATCGACGTTGGGGTCACCCTGTTCGTAGGCCGTGCGCAGTTCTCCCGTTGTCGACTGAAGGTCGTTAACCTTGTCCACCGCCTGGTTTAGCATGTCGCCAAACCCCGAGGTCTCCTGCACCTTCTCCGGACCTGCCGGCTTGTCCACCTGCCCCCTGACGGCAAGGTCGTTTTCCATGCGCTGGTTCTGCTGCATCTGGGCACGCAGGTTACGCATCTCTGAGAGAACGTTGTTGATATCGGCTCGCTGGACCATGGTTGTCTCTCCGCTCCCGAAAACGGTTCCTGTACCTGCCGCCGCTGGGGGCGGCATGGCTGAAAGTCTGTCTGGGGCAGAATTTGCAAATTTCCGGCCAGGTTCTTTTTATCCTTTAATTACAGCAGATTAAGAAAACATCCATGGAAACCCATAAAGGCCATGCCGGGTTTTTGACGGGGCCTGGAGGAGAATAAGGGGCTACCAAATCATAGCCTGAGGCAAGGGCAGCGCTGTGGGCGCCAGAAAGATAAACGGCGCCCGAAGGCGCCGAAGGAAGGAGAAACACTTGCCCGGCGGGCATTGATTAACCGGCCATGGCCAGCTCGGCATCCAGATCGATACCGAAGTCCCGCATCTGGGCGAGCTTATAGCGCAGCGTCCTGGGGCTGATCCCCAACTGCTCGGCAGCCCGGTTGCGGCGGCCCCGTTCCCGCTTGAGGGTGTCGATGATAATTCGGAACTCCCGGCGACGGATTTCATCCCCCAGGGATCCACCATCGTCCTCCGGTTCCGGCGGTGTTGCGGCGACCGCCTCCGCCGGCACCACAGAGCCTGTGTTGGCAACACCGGTTCCGGCATGGACCGGTTGTGATGGCGACATGGCCGCCGAAGGCCGGGGCGAGCCCCCAAGGCCGGTAATGCCCATCTCCAGGCACAGGTCCTCCGCCTGGATCTCCGCGCCCTGGTGCAGTACCAGGGCGCGCTGGATGGCGTTATCCAGTTCCCGCACATTACCGGGCCAGGAATGCTGCTGCAGTGCCTGGCGCGCATCCGCTCCCAGACTCACGCCGGTGAGCTTCATCTTGCGGCTGTGCTGGCGCAGCAGGTGTTCCGCCAGGGGCAGGATATCCCTTGGGCGGTCCCGCAGCGGGTGCCAGTGCATTGGCAGAACGCTTAGCCGATAGTAGAGGTCCTCCCGGAACTTGCCCTCGCGAACATACTCCGCCAGGTCACGGTTGGTAGTAGCCAGGACACGGACATCCAGGCTGATGGTACGGCGTCCGCCGACCCGCTCCACTTCCCGCTCCTGCAGCACCCGCAACAGTTTCGACTGCAGGCCCAGATCCATTTCCGAAATCTCGTCCAGCAGGATGGTGCCACCGTTGGCCTGTTCGAACTTGCCCGGTGACGAGGCGTGGGCACCGGTAAAGGCCCCCTTCTCGTGACCAAACAGGATGGCCTCCAGCATGTTCTCCGGAATGGCCGCACAGTTGATGGCCACGAACGGTTGGTCATCACGGCTGGAATTCTGGTGGATAAACCGCGCCAGCACCTCCTTGCCGGTGCCGCTCTCCCCGGAGATCATTACCGTGGAATCGCTGGCGGCCACCTTCTTCGCCAACTGGAACAGGCGCTTGCTGATAGGGTCTTCCGCTACCGGCTCATCGCTCCGCCGGTTACGCCGGGCACCGGCGCCGATCACTTTCTCCACCGCGTCCACCAGCACCTGGGGTTCGAACGGCTTTACCAGGTAATCAATGGCACCGGTCTGCATGGCGTTAACGGCATCGCTGATCTGACCGTAGGCGGTGATCAGCATCATCGGCAGGCCGGGATAGTGTCGCAGCACTTCCGCCAGCAGGTCATGGCCGGACATGCCCGGCATGTTCACGTCGCTGACCACCATGTCCACTGGTCCGCGGGCCAGCTCTTCCAGGGCCTTTTCACCGGTAGCGGCTTCCCGCACCCGGAAACGGGCCAGTTCAAGGGTGGTGACCAGCGCTTCACGCAGGTCGTGGTCGTCTTCAACGATAAGAATCTGGGGTCGGGCCATGACGTCCTCCGACTGTCCTTCCTGTCAGGAATGTGTGTTCTGGTTATGGGGCACGGTGGTGGTACGGGCCGCCGGAAGCCGGATCGACGCACAGGCGCCTCCCCGGGGCATGGCGGCCAGGCTGAACTGCCCGTTGTGGGCCTTGACCACCGCCTGTACCACTGCCAGCCCCAGGCCAGTGCCGTGGGACTTGGTGGTATAGAAGGCCTCCATCAGTTCGTTGGCCTTGTCCCCGGGAAAGCCCGGACCGTCGTCCACCACGGCAATCTCCAGTTCGTCCCGGGTGCCCACCAGGGTCAGTGCCACCTGCTTCGCGCCAGCTTCAAGGCTGTTGTTCACCAGGTTCATGCAGGCCCCCACCAGGGCTTCACGATTGCACATCAGGGGAACCTCCGGACCGTCGGCGCTAACCATGACCTGTTGATCATCGGCCAGTTTCAGTCCATCTACCCCGGCCTGCAGGCCTTCCGCCACCTGGCCGGAGGACAACGCCTCCGCGAGACGGGTCTCGCCCCGGGCAAAGGTCAGCATATCCCGCACCTGGGACTCCAGGTGGGTGAGTCGGGACATCAGGCGGTCGGCACAACGCTGGCGCAATTCCTCGTCCAGATCCGGCTGGGACAGGTGCCCACCGTAGAGGATCGCCGCCGACAGCGGAGTGCGGATCTGGTGGGCCAGGGAGGCCACCATACGGCCCATGGCTGACAGTCGCTGGGCATGGGCAAGCTGGGCCTGCAGCTGGCGGGTCTCGGTCAGGTCAGTAAGCAGGATCAACTGGCCCGGCTCATTCTCCATGGTCCGGATCTCAATGCTGACGCGACGACCGTCCTTGAGGGAAACCTCATGACCATCGTCACGCCGGGGAGCAAAGCAGCGCTGGATAACGCTCACCCAGCGTTCGCCTTCCAGCGGCTCCCCCAACAGGGCCACCGCCGCTGGATTGCACTGGGCCACGGCGCCCTGGCTGTCCAGCACAATCACACCGGCGGGCAACGCGGAAAGCAGGGTCGACAGGCGATCCGCCAGCCGCTCCTTCTCTTCCAGTTCGTGCTGGCGCTGGCGGGTTTCTGCGGTCAGTTCACCGGAAAGCTGGTTCACCCGGGACTCCAGAGTACGGTAGGAGTCGGTAATCTGCCGTGACATCTGGTTGAACAGGTCCAGTGCCGTATCGACGGCGGCGTCCTCATCCTGTGATGGAAACAGCGCGGTTACCTTGTCATTGGCTTCGGCCGCCGGGCCGGGCTCCCCGGAACGGGAGGCAGGTATTGCCGTCTGGAACTGTCTCATGCTTCCCCCTGACCATAATGTAATGATTCAGGGTCGGGATAGCAGGAGCCGTGCCAGGTAGGATTTCTTCTTTATTTACAAGGGGTAGGAAGAACAGAAAAAAAGCGTAGCCGGATAAGGGGAAGAAGCTGACAAAATTCCGTCAGCCCTCTTCCTCCTCCCGGAGACCGTATTTTCGAACCTTTTCCACCAGGGTAGTCCGGCGGATACGCAGCTTCTCCGCGGCACGGGCAACAACCCCGTTGGTCTCGTCCAGGGCCTGCTGGATCAGCTGCTTTTCCAGGTTCGACAGGTAGTCCTTCAGGTCAATGCCGTTGACCGGCAGTAATGCCGGGGCATCCAGGCCCACCAGGCCCGGCACACCCGATGGCATGGTGTTATCCTCCATGGCCAGCGTCTCGTCATAGTCATCCACGTAACGAAACTTCTTCGGCAGTTCCTGCACACCGATCACGCCAAAGGGATGCATGATGGCAAGTCGCTCCACCAGGTTGGCCAGTTCCCGCACATTGCCGGGCCAGTCATGGCGACACAGGCTCAGGATGGCGGCGGAGTTGAGCCGCAGGGAGCCCCGCTTTTCCTTTTCCATGCGTGCGATCAGTTCATTGATCAGTAGCGGAATATCCTCCGCCCGTTCCCGCAACGCTGGCATCTCGATGGGAAAGACATTGAGCCGGTAGTAGAGGTCCTCCCGGAAATCCCCCTTCTCAATCATGTCCTCAAGGTTCTTGTGGGTAGCGGCGACGATCCGCACGTCCGCACTCTGGGTACGGTTGCTGCCTACCTTCTCGAAAGTGCGCTCCTGCAGGACGCGGAGGATCTTCACCTGCATGTTCAGGGGCATGTCACCGATTTCATCCAGGAACAGGGTTCCCCCTTCCGCCAGCTCGAAACGGCCGACCCGGGCGGTGATGGCGCCGGTGAACGCCCCTTTCTCGTGACCAAACAGCTCGCTTTCCAGCAGTTCCGCCGGTATCGCGCCGCAATTGACCGGGACAAAGGGCTTGTCGCGACGGGGGGAATGGTAGTGCAGGTTACGGGCCACCACCTCCTTGCCGGTACCGGATTCGCCGGTGATCAGCACACTGACATCCTTGTCCGCGACCTGGGCCATCAGTTCCCGCACGCCCTTGACGCTCCGGGAGGTCCCCACCAGGCTGCGGAACAACATGATGCCCCGTTGCTGCCCGGGACCGCGCCCACGGCTGCGCAGGTACTGATCACGGAAGATCTGGGCCCGGTAGAGGGAATCCACGAACTTAGTGTAGTTCGGCGGCCACTCGAGGCGTGCAATGACCCGTTCCCGGCAATCGTCATCCAGGGCTTCGAGGTCCGGATTACCCACCACCAGTATCGGCAGGCCGGGTTCCGCACTGCACACCATACTGATGTCGTCAACGACATCCACTGGCCCCTCGCTGGCGACAATTGCCACCCCGAGGTCGGCCCGGGCCTGCTCATCGTCGGTAGTCAGTATCTCGCGGGAAGGCCCGTCATCCAGGACGGTTTCCTCTCCCACGAATTCAAGAATGGTCTTCAGATCTCTAGCTCGTGACGCGTCCTTGCTCAATACCAGCACAGTATCGGTCATCGACATGCAGATGAAATCTCTTGGTCAGCGCAGCGTTGTGGTTCCGTGCGGATATACCTGTCGGGGACGGCAGTTTCCGCACGCTCTCCTTCCGGCGCCCAGGGAGCCTCCGGAGTCCTGATTATTTGTGCGGTATTTAAGACGTTAAAAGAGAGAGAGTCAATTTTATGACGCAGAGGAATGGTACGGATCTGTCAGCGTTATCATTCCGACGGGGCACCCGGCCTCTCCAATAGCCCCAGATCACCGGTTACGACTCGACACCCTGGCATAGGCGTTGGCCGCCTTGCGGTTCTGGCCCGCCTGCTCCAGCGCGTCCCGGGCTTCGTCCCGGGCCTCCCGGGCGGCCGCGTCGGCTTCCCGGACAAAGCCATCCAGTTCGGAGAGCCGTTTCTGAACTGCTTCCAGCGGCAGCTGTTGCTGCTCCAGGGCCTTCATCACCGGGTCAACAAGGTTGCGGACATCGCGGTTCAGATCCGCCAGCCGGTCCCAGTCGCTGGCCTCCAACGCCTGCCTGAGGCCGGCAATATGCTGATCAAGGCGCGCCAGCGCCTGATTGGCTTGGTCGGACATGACATTCTCCCCTTGCTGGTTCTGGAATCCCGTTATATCCGCGAGTATACAAGCCAGAGTCCGCAAAAGTCCTGACCTTTCGACAGTACATAACACCGGATAACCCGGTATTGCCTGAAGAAATCCCCTTCACATTCTGGTAAACTTGGACGTTTATTCAGCATCTGCACGAGGGTTGGTACGCCATGTCATCACAGTGGCAGTCCCTGGTATCCCAGAAAATCTACCTGGCCACCCAGTTGGCCCGGTCCGCCCGGAGTCAGGTTTCCACCACAGAGCGGGAAGCCTGTATCCAGGGCGCGATCGAACTGTCCCTACGTGCACGGCAGTTGCTGCTTGCCCTGGTAGCCCGCTATCACCAGGACAAGCATGCCATGCCGGCCTCCCTGGCAGAACTGTCCACCCTGATCGCGGATACGCCGGACGCCGAGATTCTGGGTGAACTGTCCCGCACCCCCGATAGCTGGTGGCACCATCTGGATCAACTGGAATTGTCCCAGAGCCAGCCGCAAAAACAGCAGAAGAACGTATCGGAGGACAACGTCATCGCGGTATCCGCGGCCCCCGGCCCGGATCGTTCCGCAGATGGGTTGCTGGACACCCTGGCGGCGATGAAAACATTTGTTAACGACCTGGGTGAGCGGCACGCCGAGTGGTAACCGCCATCCAAGCCTGAAGTAAGGATTCTATGTCACCTTCATTCTTTGAAATCGTACAACTGAGTAACGGCGACTACGCCCTCAAGCGCGTGGATGACGACTCAGCACCCCTGGTCAGGATATCCTTCTCCCAGGAGGCCCGTGAGTTGATGGAAAACCGGGATATGACTGTGGCCCGAGCCATGATCGATGCCGGCATCCAGGCGGTGGGGCAGATCAACGACGCCGTCGAGTGGGAGGATGCCGATCCGGAAGATTTCGAGCCTCACGCTCACCACACCCTTCACTGAATGGCAGGCGCCCGGGCACTGTCGGGCTAACCCCTGACACCCCGAGCCAAGCTGCTTCCCGCAACGCAACGGCTACCGGGTCCGGAGGATGACTCCATGGCTCTGCCCCTGCGCTGACGCTCGCTCCAGGGCGCCGAAATCACGGCTGGACAATCGGCTGGTCCACATCACCACGGCATGGCAGGTGCCGGCGCCCAGAGCCCGCTCCGCCAGCTCAAAGGCTGAATAGTCACGGGTGGACCTCAGAACCAGCAACTCACTGGCGACAATGCCATGCATGGTCTGCCACTTGCTGACCAGCTCCTGAGGCGGATCGATCCAGGCCAGCCACCGGCGCTCCTGGTTCAGTTGCGTCAACATCGGCAGCAGCAACTGGAAATTCTCCACCTGCCCCGGTGGCAGGATGACCTCCGTCACATTCGCCCGGGACGCACCGGTTTCCGGCACCTCGCTGGCCCCTCCGGCCCGGACCGGATCGGAGGGCACCGGTGATGCCCCGGCATGCAACCGCCGGGGCCGCGCCGCCGCCTGCGGCGCTACTGCGCCGGTAACAGGTATAGCAGCCGTATTCATGCTCAAACCCAACTGTTCCATGAGATCCTCCCGGATTCGTTGCAGCCCCTGCCCGGGACCACTTGATAAACTTCTAGTGCAGGTCGGAACGGCGGATGACGCCGACCCCGAGCCCTTCAATCACCAACTCCTGCTCACGCAGGTCCACCACTATCGGTTCGAATTCATCGTTTTCGGCGATGAGCAGCACCTGGGCACCTTCGCGGCGGAAACGCTTGACCGTCACCTCTTCCCCCACCCGGGCGACCACCACCTGGCCGTTGTGGACATCCTGGGTGCGATGTACCGCCAGCAGGTCGCCGTCCAGGATGCCGATATCCTTCATGCTCATGCCCCTGACCCGCAGCAGGTAGTCCGCTGACGGATGGAAGAACTCCGGCTGCAGGGTGCAGTAGTCCTCGATGTTCTCCTGGGCAAGGATCGGATTACCCGCCGCCACCTGGCCGACCACCGGCAGGCCGGGGTTTTCCTCCTCCTCGGGCAGGCGGATACCACGGCTGGTGCCGGGCACCATCTCGATCGCGCCCTTGCGGGCCAGCGCCCGCAAATGTTCCTCGGCGGCGTTGGCGGAACGGAAACCCAGTTCCAGGGCAATTTCCGCCCGGGTCGGCGGATAGCCGGTCTCATCCACGTAGCGGCGAATGATGTCCAGTACCTGGCTCTGTCTTGCAGTCAGTTTCATGGCGTTTTCTCTCCTGTGGCAGTTCCCTGCCCCGGCCTTCCTCCGGCACAATGGCTGGACTGCTGTCCGCCGATGCTGGGGTTATATACAGTAACTCAGACTTTATACAGTATTTTATCCAGTGTAAACCCCTGTATGCTCGAAGTCGGCATGTCCGTCACGGCGAGACGTCTTTCAACGCAACAGTCCATCCCGGCCACCGGGATGGACAGGCACACCACAGTCAACCCGAACCGGGGAGCAACGCCCATGGCCAGTCGCTGCAGGATGCCCGACGTGATGACCACGCGGGACGGAAAGCCAAGAAGTGTGGGAGTGGAGATCGAAATCTCGGGCCTGGGCTACGAGAAACTGGTAGCCCTGGCCGCGGAAATTCTGGACGGAACCGCCAGCAACAGTGGCCGGTATGTAAGCAAGGTGGACACCCCCCTGGGGGAGTTCACCGTTGAACTGGATTCCGACCCCATCAAGGAGCTGGACCTGCGGGATGAGCGGGTGCCGGAATCCCTGCGGGAGCTCGGCGGCCATGCCATGGAAATGATCGACTACGCGGCTGAGCGCCTGGTACCCCTGGAAATTGTCTCGCCGCCGGTGCCCTTTGACCAGCTCGATACCATTGAGAGGCTGTCGGACCGGTTGCGGGAAGCCGGCGCTGTCGGCAGCCGGGAGGCCATACTCTACGCCTTCGGTCTCCAGCTCAACCCCGAGCTGCCGAACCTGGATGCGGATACCCTGCGCCGCTACCTGCAGACATTCGCCGCCCTCTACGACTGGCTCAAGGGCCGCCACCAACTGGATTTCAGCCGCAAGCTCACCAACTATATCGAACCCTGGGCCGGCAGTTATGTGGACCGCCTGATTGCGGAGGACTACGCCCCGGACCTCGAGGGCCTGATGCGTGACTACCTGGAAGACAACCCCACCCGCAACCGGGCCCTGGACCTGCTGCCGCTGTTCGCCCACCTGGACGCGGACCTGCTTGCGGAGTACGTGGATGACCCCCGGATCAAGTCCAGGCCAACGCTGCATTACCGGCTGCCGGACTGTGATATCGACAACCCCGCCTGGCATTTCTCCACGGTCTGGAACGACTGGGTGGTGCTGGAGCAGATCGTGTCACACCCCAAACAGCAGAAGGAACTGAACGACCTGTTCCGTGAGGGCCGGACCCTGTCCTTCAGAAACCTGACCAGTACCTGGCGCAGCCGGTGCCAGCAATGGCTGGAGAACCGAGGTTATGTCTGACCCTCATACCGACGACGACTGGGAGGTTCCGGGGCTGACCATCGGTATCAGCGGCCCCGCCCGCCGGCGTACCTCGGATCGGCTGATCAGCCTGGGGCTGCGGCTGTACGGGGCCCATACCCATTTCATCCGTCCGGGACGCCCCATCGACGTGTCCCTGCTGGATGGCATCGTGCTGTCCGGCGGGACGCATATCCACCCTGACCTGTATGGCCAGCAGCCCCAGGTGGAGGCCCGTTACGACCGCAAGCGGGACCGCACCGACCAGATGCTGCTGCGGGAAGCGGAGCGGCTGCACCTGCCGGTGCTGGGGATCTGCCGTGGCGCACAATTGATCAACGTATACCGGGGCGGCTCCCTGTGCCAGGACGTGACCCCGCTCAGGGTTCATACCCGCCATCGACCACTGCTGCTACCCTTACAAAGGATCCGCGTTGTGGAACCAACCCGGCTTGGCGGGATCATAAGGACGCGAAGTATCGGCGCCAACCGCATCCACAGCCAGGCCATCCAGTGGCTTGGCCGTGGGCTCAGGGTCAGTGCCCTGGACGACGACCTGTTTGTACAGGCATTCGAGAACACCCACGGGCAATGGCTGATGGGGGTGCAATGGCACCCGGAATACCTGCTCTACCATGGCCCCCATCGGCGCATTTTTGCGGATTTCGTGCATACCGCCGAACAACTCAAACTTGCCCGCCTGGTCCGGGAGGATTTGCCCGAACCAACGGACTGATTGTCGACATCATTAAGGAGAAACCGATGACCCGTAGTATCGCCCGCCTGATTGGCACCCCAGCCCTGGCCGCCCTGTTTGTCCTGCCGATAGCACCGGCCCTGGCCGCTCCCGCCGAGGTCAGCCTGACCGGCGAGGGAAAGGTAAGGTACGTACCCGACAGCGCCCGTCTGAGTTTCACCGTCACGGCGGAGCACGAAGATTCCGACAAGGCCATCAGCGAGGTTCGGGCCGTGATGGAACGCTGGCGTGAGAGCATTACCGATATCCGCGACCAGCTGGTGGACTACAGCGACGCCTCGGCCCACCTCTACCAGCGGCAGCATCACCCCCGGAATGGCAAATCGGAGGAACCGAAGATCATCGCCGTCGCCAGTCAGACCGTGAGCTTTGAAATCCATGACCTGACCCTGCTGAACCCGGTACTCACCAGGGCACAGGACCTGGGCATGAACTACAACCTGGGCCAGCACCAGTTCTTCCACTCCGCCGAGGAGCAACTCCAGCAGGATGCCCTGGCCAAGGCGATCAGCAACGCCCGGGACCGCTGCCAGTTTGCGGCGGAACAGCTCGGCATGGACTGCGGAGAGGTCAAGTCCCTGAACCTGCAATCGTCAGGCGGTGGTCCCATCATGATGCGCATGCAGGAGGCCTCGGCAACGGCGGATACGGTCAGCGAAGTCGGGCCCCGGGATATCAGTGCCACGGTCCAGGCCACCTTCACCATGGAATGAGCCGGAATAATATCTGGCTCAGAAGTCCCGGTTGTAGAAGATGTCCAGTGAGGCCGCCAGTCCGCTGGCGGCCTCGATGTAGAAATAGCGCCCGAGGTCATAGCGTAAGGCCACGGTAGTCACCGGCTCGAACAGGCCCACCCCGTAGCGGATACTGAGGTCCTCGGTCAGGTAGCCACTGGCTACCACCGCCGAATCCTCGCCTGACCCTTCTGCCTCCAGGGTCAGGTCCTGGATGCCGAACGCCTCACCGAGACCCCGGGTAATCCCGCTGGCACGGTTCAGGCCCAGAGCCAGCGCCATGCGGCTGACCTGGTTCTGGTCCCCCTGGCTCTGCAGGGGGCGCCCCAGGATCAGGTACGACAGGGCCTCGTTCTGGGACATGGCCGGTTCCGAGAACACCTCGGTCTCCGGCTCCCTGGCCGGACCGGACAGGCGGATGCCGGCCACCACGTCGTCCACCTCGCGAATGGCCTCGATATCCAGGTAGGGTTCGCTCACCGGCCCCAGGAATACCAGGCGCGCCCGCCGTATCTCCAGCTCCTGGCCGAAGGCCTCGTATTGCCCGCCCACCAGTTGCAGGGAGCCCCGGGTGTCCATGTTGTTACCGATGTTCAGTTCCCCTTCCAGGTCCCCGGTAACACCGAAGCCCTCGAAGCTGACCTTTTCCTCGCCCACGACCACGGTCACGTTCATATCCAGCGACAGACCGCCTTCGGATTCCTTCTCATCACCCAGGATCACCTCATCATCGGATACTGCAACCGCCTGCTCTGGCAACTTCCGGACTTCGATGCGCCCCTTGGGGATGGCAATCCTGCCGGCAACACTCAGTCCGCCGTCGGCCATACGGATCTCCAGATCCGGGGAGACCTCCAGGTCCGCATAGGGCTCGTAGTGCAGGGGCAGCCTCTCGCCTTTCAGGGTCATGGTGAACCGGAGCTCGCGGGACCAGTCCACATTACCGCCAATCTCGCCACGCCCGGTGCCATTGCTCTGCCAGCTACCATCCAGGTCCGCCTGGCTACCGTTGAAGTTGGCCTGGAGATTAAGGTCTTCCACCGGGATGGGCACCTTCTCGTCGATCACCCGGCCACCGGTGAGGGAAACCTGCCCGTATACCTGGGGGGCCATCAGCGGACCTTCCAGGCGACCGGAGCCGGCGATCTGACCGCCGATGTCCTTCAGGTCAACAAAGGTTCCCAGCATCTCCAGGTCAACCCCATCAATGTCATAGGAGCCGGTGGACGGCAGTTCCTCTGCGGTGGGATCCACCGACAGGTCCACCGACAGCCTGCCCACATCCTCGCCATCGAACCGCAGTGTCACCCTGGCCACCTGGGGCTCCATATCCAGAGTCACATCCAGGGTCTGGTAGGCCAGGGTCTCCTGGTCCCCCCCCAGGGTCACCACGACTTCGCCGGGGCCCGCCCCCAACTGGACGGTTCCACGGGGGCCATCCTCCTCCAGTTCGACATCCAGGGAACCGTTGATCATGGCGTTCCAGCTCACCGTTTCCGGCAGCAGTGGCGCCAGGGTGGCCGTGGGGAAATCATTGATCTCCAGTGCCAGTGCGGTATCCGGAAACAGCGTTTGCTCGCCGGCACAGAGGGTGCTGTCCTGCCAGCGCCAGCAGTGGGCACCCAGGGTCAGTGTCTGGTCGATAAAGTCGATGGGGGCCGGCTCCTCCAGCCGCCAGGTCTGATCAGGCCCGCTCAGCTCCACTTCGCCGCTGGCCAGTTGCCCCCGCCACTGGCCGCCGCCCGCAGACTGCCAGGCGCCGGACAGGGCGGCTTCCACCACCGCCGCCGGATGCCGTACCGACAGCGTCAGGCGGTGGTCGTCCAGGGTACCCTGAAGGTCGGCCTCGGCCTGCTCCACGGTCTGTCCGCCCGCCTGCAGGGAGGACACCGCCAAATCAGCATCCAGTGACTGTGACTCATCAAGCCGGGCCTGCAGGTCCAGGCTCCCGATACTGACCTGATCCTGCCAGGCCAGACGGCTGGCGGAGAGATCCAGATTGCCTTGGGGCAACCGGATTGGCCCGGACAGGGAGACGGTTCCGTTCAGGGTGCCTGCCAGGCCAGGCACAATCAGGCCTGGCTCCGGCAGCTCCACGGCGCCCTCAACCGACAACTCCCCCGACGGCTCCATCGGGTCCTGTAGCTGCCCCGAGGCGGTGACACGGTTCTCGCCGATGCTCGCCAGCACCTCAGGAATCCGCCACTGCCCGGCAGCGGCTTCCACCTGCCCGTGGCTGGCCAGAGGTGCCTCCTGCCACTGCCCGTCCAGGTCCCAGTTGGCGGTGAAATCCGGCCGGCCTTCCTCATCAAGCTGTCCCCGGGAGGCGACGGAACCACTGATGCTTGCGGTGGCCTGGGGCACCCAGAACCCGGGGTTGAAACCCTGCAGGGTCAGGTCCGCCTGCCAGTTCAGACGGTCGGCGAAACCCACCTCGACCTCACCCTCCAGGCGCCCGGCACCGGTGGTCATGACCAGTTCGGTCAACTTCACCGACTGGAGATCACCATCAACCCGGGTGTCCAGGGTGGAATCGCCCATGGGCCCCGCGGCGGCCAGGTTCAGGGTGGCCTGGTACTGCTCGTTGGCATACTCTGCACTGACCTCCAGGGACTGGATGGTGACCGGTGGCGGCTGCACCCCGGGCAACAGCGAATACCAGGGGAAGGCCCCCATCGCCACCCGGGCCTCCGCCGTCAGTTGGTCCTGCCATGACACCTGCCCATCCACCGACAGTTCGGCCTGGCCCTCCCCGGTCACCGAGGGGCCGCTCAGGGTCAGCTGCAACCGATCCGCCTCCGACTGAGTCACCCGACCGGAGATATCGAGACCGATATCTCCCTGCTGGCCTGGCAGGTTGGCCCGGGTATTGAGACGATAGCCGTTCTCCAGGTTCCCCCGGGCGGTCAGGGTCCAGTCCTTGAGCACGAGGGTTTCCGGCAGGGTCTCCAGTGCATGGAAACGATCCGACCGGAACTCCAGGGAGGCCGGCAGCGATGGGTCAAGGGGGGACAGCTCGCCCTTCACGCGACCATCCAGGTAGCCGGACGAGACCAGGCTGGTGCGCAGGTCCCGTACACTGCCCCGGAGTTCGCCGGTTACTCGCCACTGGTCCCCGGAGGGTGGTGGCAGTTGCAGGTCCAGGTTCACCGCCAGGGGCCAGTCACCACGGGTTTCAATGCGGCCATCCAGCGCCACTGTGATGTCTTCCCGCACCAGGGTGAGTTCCCGGACGTGAAAGTCGGAACCACCGCCCCCCGCACCCAGGCTCAGGCGATCCCAGACCAGGGTATCGTTCAGGTGGAAGGGGCCCAGTTCAACAGAACCAATATCGAGGTTCACCGGCAGGGCGATGTCCGGCAATTCGATAAGACCGCCGTCCGCCTCCTCCGCCCCCGTATCGGACAGGGTGACGTCGAGGGCGTCCGCCTCCAATTGCTCCAGGCAGACCCGCTGGCGTAACAGGCAGGCCGGTCGCCAGCGGATCAGCGGAGATTCGGCCTCCACCCGCACGCCGTAGCCCTGCCAGGTGAGTTGGCCAGCCTGCCACTCCCCCAGGATGGAACCACGGGCGTCCGTGGTCTCCAGCCCGGGAACCTGTTCGAGCACCCAGGCGGTGCCGGCATCGGAGCTCAATGCCACCAGGATTGCTCCGATCAGCAGTGCCACCAGCAGCAGGATGACCAACAGGGTGATCAGCAGCCATTTCAGCCCGGTTTTCAGCACCGATGTCACCCTGCTCATAGCTCCGGCCCCATGGAAAAGTGGAATCGCCAGCCACCGCCGAATTCTTCATCCAGCCCCCTGGCGATGTCGAACCGCAGGGGACCCACCGGACTGATCCAGCGCACGCCCACACCGACACCGGTGGCCAACGGATCGGCCAGATTATCGATAGCGTTACCCTTGTCCACGAAAGTGGCGATCCGCCACCTGTCGGCCACTTCGTACTGGTACTCCACACTGCCCACCAGCTTGTAGCGCCCACCAACGCCAGCGCCGTCCGAATCCTCCGGTGTCAGGGTCTCGTAGCCGTACCCCCGGACACTCTGGTCGCCACCGGTAAAGAAACGCAGGGACGGCGGTATCGCGGAGTAATCATTGGTGGCAACGGCGCCAACGTCAATCCGGCCAAGGAAACGATGGTTATCAGCCAGGGTAATCAACCCCTTGGCCTGGGTGGTGACCTGTAGCACGTCGACCGTAGAGAACAAGTCCCGCAGCCCCCCGGTAACATCAACCCCCAACCGGTACCCCCGGGAGGGGTCGATGGGTGAGTCGGATTCCAGTCTGGACAGGGAAATGCCCGGCAGCAACAGACGGGTGGTGCCGGATTCGGAATTGCCGATGTTGAACCGCTCCCGCTCCCAACGCAGGGACAGCACCCGCGTCCAGTCGTTTTCCATCTCGTGCTTCCACTGGGTGCCGATGCTGAAACGGTCGGATTCCACATCCTCGATATCCTCACGCTGGTACCCAACGCCGAACCGCAGGGAATCCGTCATCGGCGGATCCAGGGGGATCTCATACCACCCGGTGAGGTTCTGTCGTGGCGCCGACAGTTCCATATCCGCACCACGCCGGTGGCCCAGGGCATTGATCCAATGTTCTTCCCAGTTGCCCCGGAAACGGGGGCCTACGTCCGTGGAGTAGCCCACACCGGCACCAAGGGAGCGGGGTTTCCGCTCACTCACCCTGGCGGATACCGGAATCACGCGGTCAACCGCCTCGTTGGGCGGCGCCGTCACCAGGGACTGGGAGAAATAACCACTGTTGGACAGGCTGGAGCTGAGGTCAGCCACCTTGTCGGCATGGTACAGGGTGCCGGGTTCAAACTGGACAAACCGCCGCAGGAACGAGGGTTCGAATACGTGGTCCTCGTTGAAGGTGACCTCCCCCAGGCGATAGCGCTCACCACTGGCAAACCGCAGCCGGATCTCCGCCTCCCGGGTTTGCGGGTTCACTGCCAGCCTGCGCTCCTCGAACTGGCCATCGAAATACCCCAGACGGGAAGCACGGCTGCTGATGGCCTGGCGAAGTGATTCGTACTGACCGTGATTCAGCACATCCCCCACCGCAGGCTGCTGGGGAAAGGGGGCACTGAACTCGGGATCATCGCTGGCGGGACCAGTGATCGTCACCTCCCGGGAGATCACCCGCACCGGTTCACCGGGGGTGACGGTCATCACCAGCATCGGCGGGTCGCCGTCCTGGAGCTCCCGGGAAATGGCGGGGGCATAATAGCCGAGGGCACGCAGTGCCTGCTGGATGCGCTCCTCCACGGTGTCCCCATAACGACGCAGGGAAGACCGGTCATGGCCCTCCACCTCGCCGACGAACGCCCGGGCGTTCTGCAGCAGATCCGGGTAATCGCCCTCCATACGAATATCCACCTGGCTGGCGGAACCAACCACCGGCATCAGCGCCAGGGCTACCCGAAAAAGTAACTTGAGGAGGCCTTTACCGGTCCGGTATCTTCCTGATAATTGTCTGATTAGCAAATTCCACTCCGGTCGCCGACGGCCTGTGGTGTTGAATGGGGTCCGGTATGGGGACAACTTCGGCTGTATTACAGGTTCGTCGTGAACGTCCAAATACGCTAGTCTGTTGCGGAGCTTCTGACAACAGGATACAAAGGCCCCGGCCCAGTGATGTAGAAGCTTTCTGAATACACCTGCACACTGCAGTCAAACGACCAGGCCGTTACGGGAGTTACCACCTGCGGATGTTCACCATCAATCGGGAGAATCTCAAGAAAAGCCACCAGACCATCTGGTTTGTCATCGACTTCCTGATGCTCGGACTGCTTGTTCTCAACCTGGCGGTGATCATCTTTGATTCCATCTACCACTTTGAAGCCATTCAGGATTTCTTCCGGGAATCCCTGCCAGCATTCTACAACGTCTATCAGCCGGTTCACCGCAATTTCATCTTCTATGACCTTATTTTCGTCAGCATTTTCCTGACAGAGTTTTTCGTACGCTGGCTCTATGCGGTATGGCGCGGGATCTACCAGCGATGGTACTTCTATCCATTCATCCACTGGTATGACCTCCTCGGCTGCATACCCACCAGTGGCATGAGGTTCCTGAGGGTGCTTCGTATCATCAGTATTGTCTATCGTTTGCACCGCTACGGCATTATTGATTTTACCCGTACCCGCCTGTTCCAGTTTCTTGCCTTTTATTACGAGGCGTTCATGGAAGAGCTGTCCGATCGCATCGTGCTCAAGGTACTGAGCGGAGTTCAGGACGAAGTGCGCCGGGGCTCTCCGCTAATGGAGAAGGTTCAGAGCGACATCATCTATCCACGCAAGGACGTGCTGATCGGATGGATTTCCGACCGGGTGGCGGACCTGGCCTCCCAGGGTTATATCCCCAATCGCGACGCTCTGCGCCAGTATCTGGAGAGCTGTATCAACGAGGCCATTCGCCAGAACCCGGAGATGGCCCGCCTGAAGCTGCTGCCGATTTTTGGCAACCAGGTGCGGGGCACCCTGGAAGAAGTGGTCGGTGACATTACCGCCCATGTCCTCAACCAGGTGATGGAAGACCTCTCCAGTAGCCGCAACCATGACTTTATCAACGACCTGGTGGACGCCCTGCTGCCGGATCCATCCCAACTGACGACACAACAAGGTACCGTGGATACAGAATTGGGCCAGCGCCAGGGGAATGAGGTATTGATCAACCTGACGCTGGAGATCATTGACGCTATAAAGGAGCAGGTACACCACAAGCGCTGGCGCGAGCAGTTATAGGATCGGCTGAGGGACGCTCATGGATCACCCATTGCACTACTGTACTGCCCAGGAGCTGGTACGGATGATGGACGCTGGCAAGCTGACCAGCGAAGACCTGACCCGGGCGCTGCTGGACCGCATCAAGACCCATAACCCATCCCTGAACGCCGTGGTCGCCCTGAACGAGGAGCAGGCCCTGGCCGAAGCCCGGGAAGCCGACCGCCTGCGCCAGTCCGGCAGCCCGGGCGGTGCCCTGCTGGGCGTGCCGCTGACCCTCAAGGATAGCTGGCAGGTACCGGGCATGACCTGCACCTCCGGCGCCCCCGTGCTGGCCGGCCACTACCCGGATCACCCGGCGGATATCGTACAGCGGCTGCTGGACGCAGGCGCCATCGTAATCGGCAAGACCAACGTGCCGTTCTTCACCTCCGACATCCAGACCTACAACGAGGTATACGGCACCACCAACAACCCCTGGAACCGGGAACGCACGCCAGGGGGATCCTCCGGCGGCGCCGCAGCGGCCCTGGCGGCGGGTATGACACCCCTGGAGGTAGGCAGTGACCTGGCCGGCTCCATCCGCACTCCAACCCACTTCTGCGGGGTATTCGGCCACAAGCCCAGCCGGACGCTGGTATCCTTCCGGGGCCATGTCCCCGGTCCTCCCGGCACGGTAAGCCAGCCCGACCTGGCGGAAGGTGGCCCCATGGCCCGGTCGGCCCGGGACCTGGAAACCCTGCTGACAGTGATTGCCGGCCCACGCCCCCACCAGGCCCGGAGCTGGCAACTGGCCATGGAGCCGGCCACCCTGGAATCCCTGGAGCAGGCCCGGGTCGGCCTCTGGTTCGAAGACCCGGTATGCCCGGTGGATCATGAACTGAGCAATGGCTACCGGCGACTGTCGGACAACCTGGCGGAACGGGGCGCCCTCGTCACCCCGCTGCACCATCCCCTGCTCTCCCTCAAGCGGATCATGCCAGTCTACTTCAACCTGCTGGGCAGCCTGCTGAGCGTCGATATGACCAGCCAGCAGAAACGCCGGCTGAAGCTGTTTGCCCTGGCCGAGAAACCCCTGCGTAAGATGGGCCCCATGACCCACGGCATGGCGGAGTTCGCCCGGGGCACCAGCCAGGGCCATGGCCGCTGGATGCAGTGGAACGAAACCCGGGAGAAGATGCGGGAACAGGTGGAAGAGGTCTTCCGGGATGTGGACGTGATCCTCGCACCGGTCAACCCGGTCACTGCCATCCCCCATGACCAGCGCGACCCCCAGTATCGCCGCCAGATCCGGGTCAACGGCGAAACCCGGCCCTACCACGACCAGTTCTGCTGGATTGCCCTGGCCACCCTGCTGGGCCTGCCAGCCACCTCGGTGCCCATCGGCGTCACCCGTGAAGGCCTGCCTTACAACCTGCAGATCATCGGCGCCCCGGGGCGGGACCTGACCACCCTGGCCTTTGCACGACTGCTGGAGGATGGAGAGCTGGCGGGGTTTCGGGTGCCGCCGGGGTACTGACCGACAATGTAATACCACCGTCCCGGGCCTGCTGAGCCAAGGTTTGGCAAATGGCGTACAGTCAAGGAAACGGCGTCAACGGAGACTGAATCATGAGCCACCTCAGACAACATCTGGTTATTGCAGTTCTAGTCTCCGGGTTGATGGATGCTGAGTTGATAGAAGCAATAGAATCCGTCCTTTGATGGATCATATTCCGCTCCCACCGGAGGTATACCCGCTCAAAGGGCCGAAGGCGGGTCCAGCCCACGGGGCTGTAGATTCTGGATAGGCCAGGGCTCAGGGCAGCGCAAGTATCGACAGGGCTTCATGAAAACGCGGGTCCCAGCCCTGGGAACGAACCTCCGTGTAACCCAGAGCCAAGGACTCCAGCCTCGCCTTCAGGGTTCGATGGAACCACCACCGCGTTTCCTCGGAAGCGTCGTAGCGGGTGCCATCATCCACCCATGGTACGCCAGGATCCATCAACAGATAGTGGTTGGCGGGTTGCCAGCCCTGTAGCAGCGTTTCCAGTCTGGTCGGGCGGCGGCCAAGAAGGTACTCCGCCCACACTAGTGTCTGGATCAGATCCGTATCTTCAAAGTACAGCGGGCCTGCCCGTTTGGCCAATGCCTCCCTGCTGCGGGTATGGCCCCCGGCGAGAGCTATTAGCTCATCTTCCGTCCAGTCGGCATTCCCCCGTCGCATGGCATCGAACGTCCGACCGAATTCCGGCACCCACATGGTATTGAAATGAGCGGACAGTCTTTTGCACAGCTCTGTCTTGCCAGTACTTTCCGCACCAAGCACGCACACCCGTTTCTGGTAATAGGGACGGACGACCACCGGAATATAGCGCCAGTTTGCCGATGCATTCTCCCGGATACTCGTGGCGGAGACCGGGATGGCCTCCCTCCGCTGATCCAGGACAAAAGGAGATGCCCCAAGCTCGCCAGCCAGACGGTGCACGTAGGATTCAGAGCCAAAAACCCGATGGATTGGCTCCGGGTGGCACTCACGAATCGCATCGCGCCAGATATCCCAGAACCGGGGATGGTCTTTCGGCTCCTGTGGGATATCCCGGTGTAGGTGAATCACCCGCACATTCGACGGGACGCTGTTTTGCACCCACTCGAAGCGCAGGTGGCCGGGAATCGGCTCACAGTCCCGGGTACATACCAGCACCGTGAGCTGGTCAACCAGCCCGGCGGCTACTTCGCACAGGTAGGCATGCCCCTCATGGAAAGGCATGAACTTGCCAAGGAGAAACCCTCGGGATACCGAGTCCGTTGTCACCGTCAGGCCACCGCCGTCACATGAGCCGGACGTTGCTGCTGCCGCCACTGAAGCAAGCCGGTTATGGCCAGGACCAGGAAAACGCCATACAGCGCTGCGGTGGGATACAGCCCCTTAACGGAGAACAGCCCGATCGCGAGGACATCAACCGTGATCCAGAACACCCAGCTTTCAATGTATCGGCGGGAGAGCAGGAACTGCGCCAGCATGCTCAGGGCAGCAATGGCTCCGTCCCAGTATGGCAACGAAGCATCGGTGAACCGGTCCATCAGCACACTCAATACCAGCCAGCAAGCAGCCGTCACAGCCAGCCAGAGCGCCAGCCCCTGCCACCCCATCGACCCGACTTCCACCTTGCCATCAAGCCCACGACCTTTAAGCCAGCAGTACAGGCCGTAGAACTGGATAAAGAAGAAGTAGATCTGTAACAGGGCGTCACTATAAAGCCTGTAGTCGTAGAAGATACGGGCATACAACAGCACCATCACAAAACCAAACGGGTAGTTCCAGATCGAACGCCGCACAATAAGGACAACATTGATCAAGCCACAGGCCACGGCTACCACTTCGATTGGGCTGCTGCCTACCATCCGGGTAATAAAATCAAGCATTCCTTTCTACTGCCCCCAAAAACGCAAACCCGTAACTTACTCATTTATAGCGCTGGATGGTAGTGGCGGAGCTAACATGACGCCATATCTGGTGACTTGCCATTCGGAAAGACAATGGCGATTCAAGCTCCCTCCGAAACGAAAAAAGCCAGCTATAAGCTGGCTTTTCTCATATTGGTAGCGGGGGCTGGATTCGAACCAACGACCTTCGGGTTATGAGCCCGACGAGCTACCAGACTGCTCCACCCCGCATCAAACTTGTTGTTAAGCCAAAAGCTACTGGTAAGCTTTTGTTTTGGAAGCGTTTTTGCTTTGCTTCGCCGCTCAACGTGGTGCGTATATTAAGGATTCGTTGCTGGGCTGTCAACGGGTATTTTCAAAAAGATCTTCCGGCCAGTGCAAATCGTCATAGGGGGTTTCCGCAACCGCTCCCTGCCACTCACCCACCAGGGTCAGTGCCTCCTGCACCGGGCGGAACGAACGCCGGTGGATCGGGGTGACACCCTGGCGGTTGAGTGCCTCCACATGGACCGGTGTCGGGTATCCCTTGTGGCTGCCAAGGCCGTAGCCCGGATAGGTGTCCTCCAGGGCCACCATCTCCCGGTCACGGGTCACCTTGGCCAGTACGGAGGCGGCACTGATCGCCGCGACCCGGCCATCACCCTTGATAACCGGCTCCGAAGGCCAGTGCCAGCGCGGGCAGCGATTGCCGTCCACCAGCACATACTCCGGTGCAATGGTCAGCCCGGCCACTGCCCTTTCCATGGCCAGCAACGTAGCCTGATAGATATTGAGCCGGTCGATCTCATCCGCCTCACAACGGCCCAGGCTCCAGGCCGCAGCCTTTTCGATGATCTCGTCGTATAATCGCTCCCGGCGCTTCTCCGTCAGGCGCTTGGAATCCGCCAGCCCATCGATGGGACGGTCCGGGTCCAGGATCACGGCAGCGGTCACCACCGGCCCGGCCAGGGGGCCGCGCCCCACCTCATCCACACCGGCCAGCTTCCAGCCCTGGTAGCGGCACTCAAAGGGGGGGAGAATCGTCTTGCCGGCCATCAGCGCCCTGCCCTTTGCACGAGTTCACTAACCGCTTCGGCCGCCCGTTCGTCGGCATTGCGCCGAAGCGTTTCATGGAGCTCCGTGAAGGCCTGCTTCAGGTGATCACGCTCCTCCGGATTATCCAGTTGTTCCAGCACGGCCCCGGCGAGACGTTCGGGCGTGGCGTCGTCCTGCAGCAATTCAGGCACCAGCGCCTTCCCGGCCAGCAGGTTGGGCAGGGACACCCAGGATACCTTCACCAGCCTCGACACCAGGGCAAAGGTCAGCCGGTTCAACCGATAGCTCACAACCATGGGCTTCTTGAGCAACATTGCCTCAAGCGTAGCGGTACCGGAAGCCAGCAGGACCACATCTGCAGACGCCATGACTTCCCGTGAACGGCCACGGACGAGGGTAAGTGGCAACTTTACCTCCAGAGCCTCCGCCAATGTCCGTACCTGTGCTTCCCGATCACGATTCACACAAGGCACCACAAGCTGCAGGTCCGGGTGTTCCGCCTGCAGCCTCTGGGCGGTTTGCAGGAACAGGGTACCCAGCTTTTCCACCTCGCCGCCACGGCTTCCGGGCAGGATGGCCAGGACCGGTCGGTCCCGGTCCAGCCCCAGGTTATCCCGGGCGCCGCCTGTGTCCGTCACCATGGGAATCCGGTCCGCCAGCGGGTGTCCCACGAATGAGACGGGCACCCCGTGGTCTTCGTAGAACTGCGCCTCGAAGGGCAACAGGGTCAGCATCAGGTCCACGGACCGGGCTATACCCACGATGCGCTTCTGGCGCCAGGCCCATACCGAAGGGCTGACGTAGTGAACCGTGGGTATACCGGCCTTGCGGCATCGCTCCTCAACACCCAGGGTGAAATCCGGGGAATCGATTCCGATGACCACGTCCGGCGGTGTGGTCAGCAGGTAGTCCATCAGGCGGGCCCGAATGGAGAACAGCTCCCGTAGGCGCCCAAGGACCTCCACCAGTCCCATCACCGACAGTCGCTCCATGGGTACCAGGGAATGGAAGCCCTCGGCAATCATGTCCTCACCGCCAATGCCGACAAAACGGGCGTTGGGATAACGTTTGCGAAGGGAACGGATCAGACCGGAACCGAGGATGTCACCGGAGACCTCTCCGGCCACCAGGGCGAAGGTCAGCCGATCATGGCTGACCACGCCGGAGGAATCTGTCTCTACGGGTGACGGGACGACGGAACTCACCACCAGCCCTAGCGGACAATGCCACGTTCCGCGATCCGGAGGGACTCCATCAGCGGCTGCATTTCCGGCAGGTCCGGCCAGTGCTTCCGGAGCTCCTCAAGGGCCTGGGCTGTGGTCAGGCCCTGGCGGTAGATGACCTTATAGGCCCGGCGAAGCGCGGTCAGCACGTCCTTGCTGAACCCCCGGCGGCGCAGCCCCTCAACGTTGATGCCGTGGGGGCTCGCGGACTGGCCACTGGCCATGACGTAGGCGGGTATGTCCTTGAGAACGATACTGCCCCCGCCACTCATGCTGTGGGGGCCGATATGGCAGAACTGGTGCACCATGGTGCCGCCGCCCAGGATGGCCCAGTCACCGATGTAGACGTGCCCCGCCAACGTGGCACAGTTGGCCAGGATGGTGTTGTCACCGATCACGCAATCGTGGGCCACGTGGACATAGGCCATCAACAGGTTGTGGTTGCCGATGCGGGTCTCGCCCCGGTCCTGGATGGTGCCCCGGTGAATGGTGCAGTTCTCGCGGATGATATTGTTGTCGCCGATCACCAGGGTGGTGGGTTCGCCCGCGTACTTCTTGTCCTGACAGTCCTCGCCGACACTGGCGAACTGGAAGATACGGTTATTGCGACCAATAACCGTCGGGCCCTTGATCACCACATGGGAGAGCACTTCGGTGCCCTCACCGATCTCGACCTCAGGTCCGATGTAGCTCCATGGCCCCACAGTCACGCCATCCGCCAGCTTTGCGGACGGATCGACGATTGCCTGGGGATGGACACCGGTCCAGTTCTTATCGGTCATCAAGCGTCTCTCTCAGCGGACATGACTTCAGCAACGCAGACCACCTCGCCGTCCACCAGGGCGCGACAGTCGAACTTCCATATACCATGTTTGTTGGAAAGCAGCCGGGATTCAAGTCGGAGCTGATCCCCCGGCACCACCGGGCGCTTGAACCGGGCTTTGTTGGAGCCAGCCAGCAGGTGGATGGAGCCGTCAGCGGCGGAGCGACCCGCGGTCACATACCCCAGAATACCGGAGACCTGGGCCATGGCCTCAATGATCAATACCCCGGGCATGATCGGCTTACCGGGAAAATGCCCGGTAAAGAAGGGTTCATTGATCGTCACGTTCTTGTAACCGACAATCGATTGTCCTTTTTCCACCTCAATAATCCGATCCACCAGCAGGAAGGGGTATTGGTGTGGCAGGAAGTCCATAATTTCATCAATTTTCATCATCGGGTTCTGGCCTCAGCCCTCAATTTTCTTTTCCAGTTCCTTCAACCGGCGCGCCATGGCATCCAGCTGTCTGAAGCGAGCAGCGTTCTTGCGCCATTCGCGGTTATTCATGTGTCCGGTGCCGGAAGAATACACGCCCGGCTCACGGATATCACCGGTGACCATGGTCATGCCCGTCACCTGGACACCGTCAGCAATGGTCAGGTGACCACTGACACCGGAAGCACCCCCAAACATGCAGTGGCGGCCGATATGGGTACTGCCGGCAATACCCACCTTACCCGCCAGCGCACTGTGGTCGCCGATTTGCACGTTATGGGCCACCTGCACCAGGTTATCAATCTTCACGCCATTGCCCAGGCGGGTATCCTCAAGCGCCCCCCGGTCTATGGCGGTGTTGGCACCCACTTCCACATCGTCCCCCAGGGTAACGCCACCTATCTGGGCAATACGGTGCCATTCGCCCTTGTGTACCGCGAAACCAAAGCCATCGGAGCCAATGACGGCACCGCTGAGAATATGGCAGCGCTGCCCCATGGTGACGCCATGGGCAAGGGTAACCCTCGGCCTCAGGACACAGTCATCCCCGAGCGAGCAGTCGGCACCGATCACCGAATGGGCGCCAATGACCACCCGTTCGCCCAGGGTGACTCCAGCCTCAATCACCACATAGGGGCCTACGCTGGCGCTATCCGGGACCGCCACCGAGGGGTCAATCACCGCCGTGGCGTGCACCCCTGCTGCCGGTGCTGGCGAGGTATCGAAATAACGGCTGATGCGAGCATAACCAAGGTAGGGGTCGTCCAGTAACAGGACATTGGTCTGTGTTGGTTCCGCCATGGCCGGCGAGATCAGCACGGCACCGGCCCGGCTCTCCCCCAGGTGCCGGCTGTAGGCAGGGTTCGCCAGGAAGCTCAACTGGTCCGGGCCGGCGGCCTCCAGGGGGGCCAGACCGGTGATTTCCAGGTCGGGATCGCCCCGCAGCTCCGCTCCCAGGGCGCTGGCGATCTCCGCCAGTGTCATGCGTTTGGTGGCCATGTTACTGGTTCAGCTTCTCCAGGAGTTCATCGGTCAGGTTAAGCTCCGGTTTCACAGTGACCACGGTCTCCGATGGCAGGATGATGTCCAGATCGTGTTCTTCCATCAGCTCTTTCACCGCCGCATCCACCTCTGGACGGGCCTCGTCCAGAAACGTCTGCTTGCGGCTGTTGAGGGTCTGGTCCAGCTGCTGCTTTTTCTGGGCGAATTCCTGGGCTTTGCGCTGGAACTCTTGCGTAAGCTGCTCCCGCTCGCTCTCATTCATCATGGCGCCGTCCTTCTGCAGGCGTTCCTGCAGGTTCCGCGCCTCCTGCTGAACCTTGCGGACCTCTTCTTCGGTGCCGGCAAAGTCCCGCTGTAATTGCTCGCTGAACGCCTGGGCATCTTCCGACGAGAACAGCGCCTTGCGCAGATCAACGACACCAATACGGGTATCAGCCACCACGGGAAGGGCGACCAGCAAGGCGGATACCATGGCCAGTGCGCGTAGACTGATTATCTGTTTTACAGTTTCCTTCAAACCAACCATCGTACTATCTCCTTGATTACACCTGGGTTCCGGCACCATTGTGCCGAAACCTCCCCTGCCCTGAGGTGACGCTCTTCACCACCTCGACCAACCCCTCAGAAACTCTGCCCCAGGGAGAACTGGAACACCTGGGTCTCGTCGCCACTCTGATCCGTGAGGGGCTGGGCCAGACTGAAGGCAAGCGGGCCAACCACGGTCACCCACTGGAACCCGATACCAACAGACGTCCGGATCTCACCGATGTCCGGATCAAAACCGCGGGTCGAGTCGAACACCTGGCCGGCATCCAGAAAGAACGACGTCCGCATACTGCGGGTATCCCCGGCGAACGGCGTGGGCACGATCAACTCCAGGCTCGCCTCCGTCAGAAAGTTACCACCGAAAGGATCGTCATCATCACTGTCGTTCGGGTTGTTGTTATCCACCCGGTTACCCAGGGAGTTTGCCCGGTAGCCACGGACAGAGCCATAGCCACCGGCATAGAAATGCTCATAGAACGGCATCTGGGAACGATCCCCGTAGCCATCACCGTAGCCCACTTCTCCCCGGGTGCGGATAATCCAGGTCTCTTCCTCATTCAGCGGCCAGAAACTGTCGCCACGGTAACGGAGCTTGTAGAACGTCAGGTCACTGCCCGGCACAGCAATATCCGCCGACAGGCTGTTACTGTAACCATCCGTGGGCAGCACGCCCCGGTTGAGGGTGCTGCGACGCCAGGAGCCCGTCAGGAAGTAGTTACCAAACTTGTCACCCTCATCCTCGATAAAATCTATGACTTCATCCGACGTATAGGAACCCTGCTGGATCTTGGAGAGAGTATAGCCAACCCCGAAATTGAGGCGGGTGTAGCTGTCGATCGGGTAACCGAACGTCAGACGACCGCCGTATTCGTCCAGCAGGTAGGATGAAATGTCCTGCTCCTCGAAGTCGGTTTCCCGGGCGAACAGGCTGAACCCACGGCTGACGCCATCCACCGTGTAATAGGGATCCTCGTAGGAGAAATTCGCGCTCTTGATGGAGTCGCTGAAGTTGGCGCCGATGGACACGCGCTTGCCGGTCCCGAAGAAGTTGTTCTCGGAAATATTGGCCCCCAGGATCACGCCGGACACCTGGGAGAAACCAATGGATGCGGACAGGCTGCCCGTTGGCTGCTCCTCGACCGTGTAGGTCACATCCACCAGGTCGTCGGAACCGGGCACCGGTGTGGTGTCCACGGTCACCGACTGGAAGAACCCCAGCCGTTCAAGCTGGGCCTTGGAGAACTCGATCCGGTCGGTGGACGCTACCCCACCCTCCATCTGGGTCATCTCCTGGCGCAACACCTCGTCCTTGGTGGTGACGTTACCCTCGAAGTTGATGCGACGCACGTAGGTGCGGTTGCCCGGCTCCACGAAAAAGGTCACGGTAGCCGTATCCTCGGAATCGGATTCGGGAATGGCATTCACGTTGGCGAAGGTATAGCCCTCACGACCAAGGCGTCGGGACAGGCGCTCGGAGGTGGCGGTAAGGGCCGACTGTGACAGGGTGTCCCCCGGCTCAAGCTCGATCAGCTCCCGCAATTCCTCTTCCGGTACGATTAGCTCGCCCCGTAGCTGAATATCGGAGATGGTGTACTTGTTGCCTTCGTTGACGGACACCGCCACGAAGACATCCTGCTTGTCCGGGGAGATGGACACCTGACTGGATTCAATGTTGAAATCCAGGTAGCCCTGATCCAGATAATGGGATCGCAGTGACTCAAGGTCACCACTGAGCCGCTCACGGGCGTATTTGTCCTTGCTGGTCAGGGAATTCCACCAGCTGCTCTCGCGCAATTCGAACAGCTCCAGGAGTTCCTCGTCGTCGAAGGCCTCGTTGCCAACAATATTGATATGGCGGATCGCCGCCACATCGCCCTCATTGATATCCAGTCGCACCGCCACGCGATTGCGGGGCAGTTCCTCGGCCGTGGCAGTAACCCGCGCATTATAGCGGCCCTGACCGACGTAGGACCGGAGGATCTCCAGCTCCAGCCGCTCCAGGGTGGCCCGGCGGAATACCTGACCTTCCTGCAGACCGGCACCGGCGAGGGCGTCCATCAACATCTCGGTTTCAATGTTCTTGTTGCCCTCAATCTCAATGGAGGCAATGGCCGGACGTTCCTGCACCGCCAGTATCAGGGTGCCCTCGTCCCGGTATGCCTCGATATCGGTAAACAGGCCGGTTCGGAACAGGGCGCGGATGGCCTCGGCCAGCTCCTGCTCACTGAGGGACTCGCCGATGCCTACCGGAAAAGCAGAGAAAACATTGCCGGCCGATACCCGTTGCAGGCCCTCGACCTCGATATCAGCTACCGTAAACTCTTCTGCTGCGGCCGGTTGACTGGCAATACCAGCCAGTACGAGGCCAATCGCTGCACCCAGTAAAGAACGTCTCATTAAGTTAAATCGCCTGTTTAATGCGCGTAAGGAGCTCGCAATTCTCACAACCGCATCAGGTCGTTGTAAAGAGCAAACACCATTAATGTCAGAATCATGGCCATACCGATACGTAATCCAAGCGCCTGAACCTGTTCAGACAATGGGCGCCGGCGAATGGCCTCGATGGTGTAATAAACGATGTGCCCGCCGTCCAGGACGGGGATGGGCAACAGATTGAGGATGCCCAGGCTCACGCTCAGGTAGGCCAGGAAGCGGACAAAGTCCTCGAATCCGGAGCTGACGCTGGCCTCCGCTACCCGGGCGATAGTGATCGGCCCGCTGAGGTTGGTCGGCGACAACAGACCGGTAATCATCTTTTGTATGGCCACCAGGGTCAACCGGGTATCGGACCAGGTTTCCGAGACCGCATTGGGAATCGCCGCCAGGGGACCATAACGGACCTCCCGCAGCATATGGTCCGGCCAATCCACGGGGGCCACGCCGGCACCCACATAGCCCTGCTCCTCGCCATCCACCTGGCGAATATCGGGCGTCACGTCAAGCGACCGCTGGTCACCGTTGCGCTCCACCAGCCACTGCTGGGTCTGCCCCGGAGACTGCTGGATGCGCTCAACCAGGGCATACCAGTCGGACACCGGCTCCCCATCCACGGCAACTACCCGGTCCCCTTCCTGCAATCCGCCGGCTTCCGCCCGACCGCCCGCAACCACTTCACCGATCACCGCGGGTACATCAGGCCGCATCGGTGTCAGGCCGAACTGAGTGAGCGGGGCCGGATTCTCGTCCGGCAACTGCCAGCCATCAAGATCGGCACTCAGGGTACGGCGCCCCTGGCCGTCACTGACGGTGATGGACACCATGCTATCCTCGCCCGCACGCTCCAGCAGGCGCATATTAATGTCACGCCAGGAGGTCACATCGCGGTCGTCCACCTGGAGGATCTCCATGCCCGAGCGAAGCCCCATGTTGTCGGCAATGGAGCCTTCGGTGATTTCACCGGTGATGGGAGCCACCGTGGTGAAACCCACCACGCTGAGCAGCCAGTAGGCCGCAATGGCGAAGATGAAGTTGGCGGCGGGGCCGGCCGCGGCAATGGCAATCCGCTGGCCGGGCGGCTTGGAGGTGAAGGCTTCGTGGCGCTGGTCTTCCGGTACCGGACCTTCGCGCTCGTCCAGCATCTTGACGTAACCGCCCAGGGGAATGGCCGCCACGGCAAACTCGGTACCATGCCGGTCGTAGCGGGAAAAGATCGGATTACCAAACCCCACCGAAAACCTCAGCACGCGGACCCCGCAACGGCGGGCCACCCAGAAATGCCCGTACTCGTGGATGGTCACCAGGATACCCAGGGTGACAATCAGGGCCAGTACTGTCTGGAGAAAATCTAGCATGCAATCAGGATCCCATCCGGCCGTTGTTGCTTCTGGACTGACATCAGGTCGCCAGTGATCGTCGGGCGAGGCGGTCAATCTCGCCCCTGGCCCATTCACGGGCACGGGCGTCAGCCGTCATGATGCCGTCAAAACTGTCCGCCGGCTGGACAGTCACCGACGCCAGGGTCTGCTCTATGATAACCGGGATATCGGCAAAACAAAGCTCTCCCGCAAGGAAAGCGCTGACCGCCTGCTCATTGGCCGCATTCAGGATTGCCGGGGCCGTGCCCCCCGCCCGAAAGGCCTCGGCCGCCAGCCGCAGGCAGGGAAAGCGCCCTGTGTCCGGACGCTCGAAATGAAAGCGCCCCAGGGCAAACAGGTCCAGGGGCTCGGCCCCGGATTCCACCCGCTCAGGCCAGGCCATGCCATTGGCGATGGGGGTGCGCATATCGGGACTGCCAAGCTGCGCCAGCACCGAGCCATCCACGTATTCCACCATGGAGTGGATGATGCTTTCCGGATGCACATGGACCTCGATATGCTCCGGCGTGGTGTTGAACAGCCAGCAGGCTTCAATCAGCTCCAGCCCCTTGTTCATCAGGGTGGCGGAATCCACAGAGATTTTCTGTCCCATGGACCAGTTGGGGTGTTTGCAGGCCTGGGCCGGAGTAACATTTCGCAACATTTCCGGGGAATGGGTCCGGAAGGGACCGCCTGAGGCGGTCAGCAGGATACGCCGCACCCCTGCTCCCGGCAGGTCCCGAACCCGATCCGGAGGCAGGCACTGGAAGATGGCGTTATGTTCCGAATCGATGGGCAACAGCTCGGCCCCGGAACGGGCCACCGCATCCATGAACAGCCGGCCGGACATGACCAGCGACTCCTTGTTGGCCAGTAGCACCCGCTTGCCAGCCTCCACCGCAGCCAGGGTGGGCGCCAGACCGGCGGCACCGACAATGGCCGCCATGACAGTATCCGCAGCCGGGCTGGATGCCACCTCCGCCAGCCCCGCCTCACCGGCACGCACGTCCACTTCCGGCAGGTCCCGCAGGGCCTTGGCCAGTTGCGCTGCGGCGTCGGCGTCGGCCATGACCGCCACGGCGGGGTGGAATTCCCGGCATAGCCGCTCCATGTCCGCGACACTGGTGGCGGCGGTCAGCGCATGGACACCGAAACGGTCCGGATGGCGCCGGACCACATCCAGCGTACTCAAACCGATGGATCCGGTCGCACCGAGAACGGTCAGGTGACGTTTCTGTGACATGGTCATTACAACATTGCCCCTGAAGTCAGCCAGCCAGTCAGTGTGATCAGTAAGGCGAACACCGGAATGGCAGCGGTCAGGCTGTCGATCCTGTCCATGATGCCGCCATGCCCCGGCAATAGCTGACTGCTGTCCTTGATACCACGAAAGCGCTTGAGCATGCTTTCCAGCAGGTCACCCACCACGGATATCCCCGCCACCAGCATGCTCGCCAGGAGCAGTAGCAGGGTATCCGCCACAGCGGCACCGGCCACCAGGCCCGCTGCTACCGCCAGCAGCGCCACTGCCGCCAGGCCACCCCAGACACCGGCCCAGGACTTGCCGGGGCTGACCCTGGGCGCCAGCTTGGCGCGACCGAAGGCACGCCCGGCGAAATAGGCGCCGATATCGGCCACCCACACCACCAGGAACACGTAGAGGATGGCCACCAGGCCGCTGTTCAACTCACCGAACAGCAGGCTGCCGTTGCGCAGGTGGTTGAGCCCGACCCAGGCCGGCACCAGTACCAGCAATCCCATGATTGCCCTGACCGGCGGACTGCCCCAGACCGAGGTTCCACCGGGATAGCTGCGGACCATCAGCAGCGCCAGCATCCACCACGCCACCCCCAGCCAGAGCAGGTTCAGGGTGGGTAGCTGAAACACCGCCACCAGCACCATGGCCACCAGTGCCGCATAGCCCAGGCGGGCGTGGCTGGAGGTGTAACCGGCCATATTCGCCCACTCCCAGGCGCCCAGGGTGATGGCCACCCCGGTGAAGATCGCAAACCCCAGCGGAGGCAGGAAGAAGATGCCAATGATGGCAATGGGCGCCAGAATCAGCGCCGTGAGAATTCGGGTTTTGAGCACGTCGCTTTTCGCTCTTGTGTAAGCTCTGGGTTGTTCTGGTGCGAGCTGTTAGTGCTGAGCGGCCAACCGTCGATCCACCTGATCATCCGTCTGGCCAAACCGGCGTTTTCGGCGCGAATAGGCCGCCAGGGCCTTACGCATCTCATCGGCCCGGAAATCCGGCCAGTACACCTCGGAGAAGTAGAACTCAGTATACGCCAGGTGCCACAGCAGGAAATTGCTGATGCGCTGCTCTCCGGCCGTACGGATCATCAGGTCCGGCATCGGCAGGTCACCGATGCTGAGGTGCTGCTGGATAAGGTCCTCGGTGATATCCGATGCCGTCAGTTCGCCAGCGGCCACCTGGGCAGCCACATGCCGGGTGGCCTGGGTGATATCCCAGTGGCCACCGTAGTTGGCGGCGATCACCAGCGTCATCAGGGTGTTGTCCCGGGTCAGTTCCTCGGCTTTGGCCATGTGCTCCTGCAAGGAGGGGCTGAAGGCACTCCGGTCACCGATAATCCGCAGGCGGATATTGTTCCTGTGCAGCTTCTTCACCTCCCGCTCCAGCGCAAAGAGGAAAAGCCTCATCAATGCAGACACCTCTTCTTCGGGACGGCGCCAGTTCTCACTGGAAAAAGCAAACAGCGTGAGCACTTCCACCCCTTCCCTGGCACAGGTCTCCACCACCGACCTGACTGAATTCACGCCCGCCTTGTGGCCGGCAACGCCATTCAGGCGCCGGGCCTTGGCCCAGCGGTTGTTGCCGTCCATGATGATGGCGACGTGACGCGGAACCTTGCCGGCTTCCACCGGAATATCCGCTGTTACTTTGTCCGTCATGCAATCCCCTAATACCCGCAGGGTGTTCCGCCTGGCGATCAGATCGCCATCAGGTCATCTTCCTTGCCTTTCAGCGCCTTGTCGACATCAGCGATATAACGATCCGTGAGCTTCTGGACCTCTTCCTCACCGCGACGCTGGTCGTCTTCGGTGATTTCCTTCTCCTTCTCAAGATCCTTGAGGTCGTTATTGGCATCACGGCGCGCATTGCGGATGGAAACGCGGGCATGCTCGGCGTCGGCCTTGGCCTGCTTGACCATCTCGCGGCGGGTCTCCTCCGTCAGCATCGGCATCGGCACGCGAATGAGATCGCCACTGGTGGCGGGGTTGAGGCCCAGGTCGGAAGCCATGATGGCCTTCTCGATGGTGGGAATCAGGCTCTTTTCCCACGGTGAGATGGTCAGGGTACGGTTGTCTTCAACATTGACGCTGGCCACCTGCTTCAGGGGCGTCTCCTGGCCGTAATAGTTGACGTGCACACTGTCCAGGATGGCCGGGTGGGCCCGACCGGTACGAATTTTGTTGAAGGCAGCCGACAGGGCCTCCAGGCTTTTTTTCATGCGTTTCTCAGCATCGGCTTTGATGTCGTCAATCACTTCAGCGTCCTCGCTTGTCTGCATGTCTCTGCCCGCCCCCTGCTCCGGGACGGACGTGAATTCGTCGCCCGCCGGGTTATTCCACCAGGGTGCCTTCGGGCTCGCCGGTTACGATCCGGGTCAGCACACCGGGCTCGTTCATGTTGAATACCCGCAGCGGCATGCCATGGTCCCGTGCCAGACAGATGGCGGTCAGGTCCATGACACCCAGCTTCTTGTCCAGTACTTCATCATAGGTCAGCCGGTCGTACTTCACCGCCGTGGGATCGGTCATGGGGTCCGCGGAATAGACGCCATCCACCTTGGTGGCCTTCAGCACCGCATCCGCCTCGATCTCGATGCCCCGCAGGCAGGCGGAAGAATCGGTGGTGAAGAAGGGGTTACCGGTGCCGGCGCAGAAGATCACCACATCACCGTCCTTGAGGTCGCGGACCGCTCGGCGGCGGTCATAATGCTCCACGATACCACTCATGGGGATGGCCGACATAACCCGGGTGCGGATGTTGGAGCGTTCCAGCGCATCCCGCATGGCCAGACCGTTCATGACGGTGGCCAGCATCCCCATGTGGTCGCCGGTGACCCGGTCCATGCCTGCCTCGTTCAGGGCCGCACCCCGAAACAGGTTACCACCACCAATGACCAGCCCCACCTGCACGCCGATACCAATCAGGGCGCCAATCTCCAGCGCCATGCGGTCAAGTACCTTGGGATCAATGCCGAACTCGTGCTCGCCCATCAGGGCCTCGCCACTGAGCTTGAGCAGGACGCGCTTGTATCTGGGCTGGGTCTTGGAAGATGTCGGCATGCTATTCCCCTCGTCTGTGAACCTGGATCCAGGCACCGGTTGCGGCACCTGTACGGAAATACCTGAACAACCCTACTGATTACGCATACCAGTCGGATATCCGTGGTTTCCCGATGGACTTGTATCTGACATGCTCCTCATTCAAAAAGGGGCATCTCAGATACAAGCCCGCCACGGCAGCCCGGGCGAACCCGAACTGGCGTGGCAGACTGAGGGAGCCTTCCCGGGGCTGGCATAACGCCCCGGAAGACCCCGCCGGAGTGGCTAATACCACCCCGGGGATCAGCAGACTCAGGCCTTGCCGGTGCCGGCAGCGGCAGCCACCTCGGCAGCGAAGTCCACTTCTTCCTTTTCGATACCTTCGCCCACTTCCAGACGAACGAAACCGACCAGCTCGGCACCGTTGGCCTTCAGCAGCTCGCCCACGGTCTGGTCCGGGTTCTTCACGAAAGGCTGCTCCACAAGGCTGTTCTCCTTGAGGAACTTCTTGATGCGTCCACCCATCATCTTCTCGACGATTTCGGCGGGCTTGCCTTCCATATCCGGCTGGGCCTTGATGATGTCCTTCTCTTTCTCGACTTCCTCGGCGGGCATGTCTTCCGGCTTGCCTACGCGGGGGTTAACGGCAGCGGCGTGCATAGCCACGTCACGGGCCACTTCCGCGTCACCGGCGGTAATGGCAACCACAGAGGCAATCTTGTTGTTGCTGTGGACATAACCACCAACAACCGGGCCTTCAACGCGGACAATGCGACGCACGGTGATGTTCTCACCGATCTTCTGGACCAGCGCCTCGCGCTTGGCTTCCAGGTCGCCTTCCATCAGCTTGGCCACGTCGGTTTCGCCCTTCTCGAAGGCAACATCCAGCACGTCGTTGGCAAACCCAAGGAAGTTGTCGTCACGAGCCACGAAGTCGGTCTCGGAGTTCACTTCCAGGATGTAGGCAACGGTGTTGTCGTCGGAGATGCGAATCAGGGAGGCACCTTCAGCGGCGGTACGGCCGGCTTTCTTGGCGGCCTTCAGGCCGGATGACTTGCGCAGCTCTTCGATTGCGGCATCAACACTGCCTTCAGCTTCCACCAGTGCCTTCTTGCACTCCATCATGCCAAGGCCGGTGCGCTCACGGAGCTCCTTGACCATTGCAGCGGTAATAGCAGCCATGTTCAATCCTCTTAACAGTTAGAACCGGCCGGGCCCGAATCGGTGGCCCGGCGGTTGAATCCAGCGAAAGGAGGCGACGTTGTCCTCGCCCCCATTCCAACGGGTCAACGTGATAGGCGTATGACCGGCAGCGTTACTCGGCTGCGGGTGCTTCGCCGGCGGGCTCTTCGCTGACTTCAACAAACTCGTCAGCACCACCGCCTGCCTGGGCAGCTTCGATGCAGGTGTCTGCAACGGCCTTCACGTAGATCTGGATGGCGCGAATGGCGTCATCGTTACCCGGAATCACATAGTCAACGCCGTCCGGATCACTGTTGGTATCGACCACACCAATAACGGGAATGCCCAGCTTGTTGGCTTCCTTGATGGCGATACGCTCGTGGTCCACGTCGATCACGAACATGGCGTCCGGCAGGCCGCCCATGTCCTTGATACCACCGATGGACCGCTCCAGGCGCTCCATTTCACGGGTGCGGTCCAGGGCTTCTTTCTTGGTCAGCTTGTCGAAGGTACCGTCCTGGCTCTGGGTGTCCAGATCACGGTAGCGGCGGATCGACTGACGGATGGTCTTGTAGTTGGTCAGCATGCCACCGAGCCAGCGATGGTTGACGTACGGCTGGTTGGCGCGGATGGCCTCTTCCTTGATGATCTTGGCGGCGGCGCGCTTGGTGCCGACGAACAGGATCTTGTTCTTGTTACCGGCCAGCTGCTCGATGAACTGCAGCGCGTCGTTCATGGCCGGAACAGTCTGTTCCAGGTTGATGATATGGATCTTGTTGCGGGCGCCGAAGATGAACTTCGACATTTTCGGGTTCCAGTAACGGGTCTGGTGACCGAAGTGAGCACCTGCCTTGAGCAGGTCACGCATGTTTACCTGAGCCATGATAAATACCTTGTAGCTTCGGGTTAGTCCTCCACACGTCCGATTGCTCCAACCCGAGCGGCCTCTGGCCATGGTTCGGGCACCCTGGAACAACGTGCTGACGCGTGTGTGATTTATGCCGACGCCCCGACACAGGTCGAGGTTCGCATTTCGGCGGCGCGTTTATACCATAAAACCCACCTCCGGCGCCAGCTTTTCCGCACTTCCTTGTACCTGTACAGCCAGCCCCTTAAAATAGCCTATCCGCCCGGCAGTCGCCTTCCGGTGCCCGACTGGCACAAGCCTTATTCAAGACGACGGTATACGCCCGGGGCGACGCCATTCATTTACCAGGAAGTCCAATGACAGTAACCATCAAGACCCCGGAAGAAATCGAGAAGATGCGCGTGGCCGGTCGCCTGGCGGCTGAAGTGCTGGAAATGATCGACGCCCACATCAAGCCCGGCGTCACCACCGAGGAACTCGACCGGATCTGCCACAACTACATCGTCAATGAGCAGAAGGCCATTCCTGCCCCTCTGAACTACAAGGGTTTTCCCAAGTCCATATGCACCTCCATCAACCATGTGGTGTGCCATGGCATCCCCTCCGAGAAGAAGGTGCTCAAGGAGGGCGACATCATGAATATCGACGTCACCGTGATCAAGGACGGCTACCACGGCGACACCAGCAAGATGTGGATCGTGGGCAAGCCCAAGCCCGGCTCCGAGCGCCTGATCCGCATCACCCAGGAATGCATGTACAAGGGCATTGAACTGGTGAAGCCCGGCACCCGCCTGGGGGATATCGGCCACGTCATCCAGGAGCACGCCGAGAAGCACCGCTACTCGGTGGTCCGGGACTTCTGCGGCCACGGCATCGGCAAGGTCTTCCACGAGGAACCTCAGGTGATGCACTACGGCCGTCCGGGTACCGGCATGGAACTGAAGGAAGGCATGATCTTCACCATCGAGCCCATGATCAACCAGGGCAAGTATCACACCAAGGTGCTGGGCGATGGCTGGACCGCCGTCACCAAGGACCACAAGCTGTCCGCCCAGTGGGAACACACCATCCTGGTGACCGCCGACGGCCATGAGGTGCTGACCAGACGCCAAGAAGAGTCGCTCTGAGTGGACACGACCGCCTTCGCCTACCAGATCGCCAACGCCCCCTCTCCGGTGCGGGCGGCCAGGGAATTGCTGCGGGAGGCCTATGAGGCCGACGCCGATGCTTTCCGCAACGGCACCGATGTGCGGAAACTGGTGAAGTCCCGGGCGGATACGGTCGACCTGGTACTGCGGGAAATCTGGAGCCGCTACGACTTCTCCCGCTCCGGTGACATCGCCCTGCTGGCCGTGGGCGGCTATGGCCGGGGCGAGCTCCATCCCCATTCGGATATCGACCTGCTGATCCTCACCCGCAATGGCATTGATGATGCCTGGCATGAAGACCTGGGCGCCTTTATCACCCTGCTGTGGGACCTGAGGCTGGATATTGGTCACAGCGTGCGCAGCCTTGAGGAATCCAAACAGGCCGCCCGTGACGACGTCACCATCCTCACCAACCTGCTGGAAACCCGCACTATTGCCGGCCCCGAAGAGCTGAGGACGGAACTGAGCCGGGCGATCTATTCCGACAACGTCAGCAGCGACCGCAACTACTTTAGTGCCAAGCGCGAGGAACAGCTCAAACGCCACCAGAAGTACGGCGACACCGAGTACAACCTGGAACCCAACATCAAGGCCTCGCCAGGCGGCCTGCGGGACATCCAGAACATCGGCTGGATCACCAAGCGCCATTTCGGCCTCGACACCATTGCCGACCTCACCCGGTTCAGCGTTCTGACCGAGGAAGAGCACGACGTGCTGCTGGAGGGGGAAAACTTCCTCTGGCGTCTGCGCTATGGCCTGCAACTGATCGCCGACCGCAACGAGAACCGGCTGCTGTTCGACCACCAGCGCGCCCTCGCCGACATGCTCGGCTACCGGGACAAGGGCCGCAAACTGGGTGTCGAGCAGATGATGCAGGCCTACTACCGCACGGTGCTGGCCCTGGCGGAGCTGACCGATGTGATCCTGCAGTACTACGACGAGGCCATCCTGCAACGGGATCAGGAGGCGAAGATCCAGCCCCTGAACCGCCGGTTCCAGATCCGCGACCAGTATATCGAGGCCATCAACACCCAGGTGTTCGCCTACGCCCCCTACGCCATCATGGAAATCTTCCTGCTGATGGCCCAGCACCCGTCCATCAAGGGCATCCGGGCGTCTACCATCCGCGCCCTGCGGGCACACCGCCACCTGATCGACGACCAGTTCCGCAACGACCTGGCGGTCACCTCCCTGTTCATGGAGCTGGTGAAGACCCCCCACCCGCTGGACGAAACCCTTTCCCACATGAAGAAATACAGCGTGCTGGGGCGCTACCTGCCGGAATTCGGCCAGATTATCGGCCAGATGCAGTACGACCTGTTCCACATCTACACCGTGGACACCCATACCCTGCGGGTAATCCGCAACATGGTACGGCTGGGCAACCCGGAGAGCCGCACGGAGTTCCCACTGGCCTCACGCCTGGTTCACCAGCTCCCGAAACCGGAAGTGCTCTACCTGGCCGGTCTCTACCACGACGTGGCCAAGGGCCGCGGCGGTGACCACTCGGAGCTGGGCGCGGAAGACGCCGAAGCCTTCTGCCGGCGCCATCACCTGGGCGAGCGCGATACCCAACTGATCGCCTGGCTGGTGGAGAACCACCTGCTGATGTCCATGACCGCCCAGCGCAAGGACATCTCCGACCCGGACATCATCAACGAATTCGCCCGGGCCGTACCCAGCCAGGTGCACCTGGACTACCTGTATGTGCTGACTGCCTGCGATATCAGCGCCACCAACCCCAAACTGTGGAACACCTGGCGGGCGTCGCTGCTGCGCCAGTTGTACGTGGAAACCAAGCGCGCCCTGCGCCGGGGCACGGAAACCCCCTTCAACCGGGAGGAATGGGTCAAGGCCACCCAGTCGGAAGCCCGGGAGATCCTCCAGGCCCAGGGCATGACCGACGAACAGATCGATGCCATCTGGGACACCCTGGACGAGGAGTACTTCCTCCAGGACTCCACCGTCGACATCGCCTGGCAGACCGCCGCCATCATCCGTCACGGCGACGATCCGGATCCGCTGGTGCTGATCCGCGACACCCGGGGCGGCCCCACCGATGGCTACTCCCATATCGTGATCTACGTGAAGGACCGGGTGGCCCTGTTCGCCGCCACCACCGCGGTGCTCGAGCAGCTCAATCTGAACATCGTCGACGCCCGCATCAGCGTGGCCAGCAAGGGCCCCTGGTCCATCAGTTCCTACGTGGTGCTGGACGAGCAGGGCCAGCCCCTGGGCAAGGACCCGGCCCGCAAGGAGCGGGTCCGCAAGCGGCTGGTGGAGGAACTGGACGACCCGGACGACTACCCGGACATCATCCAGCGCCGCACGCCCCGGCAACTGAAGCACTTCTCGTTTCCAACGGAAGTCACCCTGTCCAACGACACCTTCAACCAGCGCACGGTTATCGAGGTAATCACCCCCGACCGGCCGGGGCTGCTGGCCCGGGTTGGCCGGGTGCTGCTGGAACACCGGGTCCGCCTGACCAACGCCAAGATCGCCACCCTCGGTGAAAGGGTGGAAGACGCCTTCTTCGTCACCGACGAGCACGGCTGGCCAATCCGCGACCCGGAGGTCTGCCAGACCCTCCAGGACGACCTGCGCAACATGCTGGATAACACTCAATGAATCCCAACCTGTCCCGACTACACCCCTACCCGTTTGAAAAGCTCGCCCGACTCAAGGCCGATGTGGTGCCGCCGGAGCACCTGGACGCCATCTCCCTTGGCATCGGCGAGCCCAAGCACCCGTCGCCGGAGTTCGTCAAACGGGTCATCGCCGACAACCTGGACCGCCTGGCCAACTACCCCACCACCGGGGGCATGCCGGAACTGCGCCAGGCCATCGCGGACTGGGCCACCCGGCGCTTCCACCTCACCCCCGGCACCCTGAAGGCGGATGGCAACGTGGTGCCGGTGAACGGCACCCGGGAGGGGATCTTCTCGTTCGTGCAGGCCGCCGTGGACAACACCCGACCGGCAACGGTGGTGAGCCCCAATCCCTTCTACCAGATCTACGAAGGGGCCGCCCTGCTGGCCGGCGCCACCCCCCACTACCTGCCCTGCGACGCCGGTAACGGCTTCATACCGGATTTTGCGGCGGTACCGGACGAGGTCTGGAAAGACTGCCAGATCCTGTTCCTGTGCTCACCGGGAAACCCCAGCGGCGCCGTCATCCCGAGGGAGACGCTAAAACAGGTGATCGAACTGGCGGACCGGCACGATTTCGTTATTGCGTCGGACGAGTGCTACTCCGAACTCTACCCGGACGAGGCCAACCCTCCGGAAGGCCTGCTGCAGACCTGCGCCGCCCTGGGCCGGGACGACTACGCCCGCTGCGTGGTGTTCCACAGCCTGTCCAAGCGCAGCAACCTGCCGGGCCTGCGCTCCGGCTTTGTGGCCGGTGACGCAAGCATCCTCAAGGAGTACCTGCGCTACCGCACCTACCACGGCTGCGCCATGCCCATCCACAACCAGCTGGCCAGCATCGCTGCCTGGCAGGACGAGGACCATGTGAAGGAGAACCGCGCCGCCTACCGCGCCAAGTTCGAAGCCGTGGTGCCCATCCTGAAGCAGGTCATGAACGTGGATTTCCCGGGTGCCGGTTTCTACCTGTGGCCCGAGACGCCCATGAGTGACGAAGCGTTCGCCCGAGATCTCTCCGCACAGCAGAACGTGCATGTGCTGCCGGGCCGTTACCTGTCCCGCACCGTCGACGGCTATAACCCGGGAGAAAACCGGGTAAGGATGGCGCTGGTGGCACCGCTGGAGGAATGTGTGGAGGCGGCCGAACGGATTGTGCGGTTTCTGCAAAAACAGGATTGAACCATGAAACTCTACGGCATCAAAAACTGCGACACCGTCAAGAAGGCCCGCAAATGGCTGGACGAGAACAACGTCGCCCACGAATTCCACGATTTCAAAAAAGACGGCCTGGACGAAACCCTGCTCTCCCGCTGGGAACAGGCCATCGGCTGGGAGGCCCTGATCAACCGGCGGGGCACCACCTGGCGCAAGCTGCCGGAAGAGCTTCGTGATACCATTGGCGCCCAGACCGCCCACGAGATCATGCTGGACAACCCGTCCATCATCAGACGCCCGGTGGTGGAGAGCGGTGACGAGGTAAGCGTCGGCTTTAAAGCTGACGAGTGGGAACAGAGATTCAAGAACTGACTTCAGAGGAGCACCAGATGAGTTTTGCATTCGGAATTGGCATCGGCACCCAGAACCAGAAGAGCGAGTGGCTGGAAGTCTACTACCAGCAGCCGGTCCTGATGCCGGATAACGAGCTGATCGAGGTGGCCTCCAACACCCTGGGCTACCAGGGCGGCAACCAGGCCATCGAGGCCTCCGCCGACCAGCTCAAGGCCTTTGCCGAAGCCCTGGGCTCCACCTCCCAGACGGACCAGGCCGCCCTGGCCCGCAAGGCGGCTGACAGCCGCAAGCCGGTATCCGTGACCATCCTGCAGACGGATGACTCCGCTACCAGCACGCCAGAGGTGTACCTGAAGCTGCACCTGCTCTCCCACCGGCTGGTCAAGCCCCACGGTGTCAAACTGGACGGCATCTTCGGGCTGCTGCCCAACCTGGCATGGACCAACGAGGGCGCCATCGACCTGGACGAACTGCCCGAGCGACAGCTCCAGGCACGCCTGGCAGGCCGCATCCTGGAAGTGAAGTCCGTGGACAAATTCCCGCAGATGACCGACTACGCGGTTCCCCGTGGCGTGCGCATTGCCGATACCGCCCGGGTACGTCTGGGCGCCTACGTGGGCGAAGGCACCACGGTCATGCATGAAGGCTTCATCAACTTCAACGCTGGCACCGAAGGCACCAGCATGATCGAGGGCCGTGTATCCGCCGGCGTGATGATCGGCAAGGGCTCCGACCTGGGCGGCAGTTGCTCCACCATGGGCACCCTGTCCGGTGGCGGCAACATCATCATCTCCGTGGGCGAGAATTGCCTGCTGGGCGCCAACGCCGGTATTGGCATCCCCCTGGGCGATCGCTGCACCGTGGAAGCGGGCCTGTACATCACCGCCGGCACCAAGGTGGCCCTGCTGGACGACCAGAACAACCTGGTGGAAGTGGTCAAAGCCCGGGACCTGGCCGGCAAGACCGACCTGCTGTTCCGCCGCAACAGCCAGACCGGTGCGGTGGAGTGCAAAACCAACAAGACCGCCATTGAACTGAACGAGCAGCTGCACGCGAACAACTGATATGGCCCTCTCCCCCACCCTTGAACTCGCCATGGACCTGATCCGCCGTCAATCGGTCACTCCCGATGACGCCGGCTGTCAGGAACTGATGATATCCCGCCTGGCGCCCCTGGGCTTCGCGGGCGAAAACCTGCGTTTTGGCGAGACCGACAACCTCTGGGCCCGTAAGGGCTCGGACGGTCCTCTGTTGGCCTTCGCCGGACATACCGATGTGGTGCCCACCGGTCCCGAGAAGAACTGGACCCACCCTCCCTTCGAGGCCGACATCCACGATGGCTACCTCCACGGACGGGGCGCGGCGGACATGAAAGGCAGCCTGGCCGCCTTTGTCACCGCCTGCGAGCGGTTCGTGGAGAAGAATCCGGACCACCGGGGCTCCATTGCCCTGCTGATCACCAGCGACGAAGAAGGCCCGGCCCACGACGGCACCGTCAAGGTGGTGGAGACCCTGGAGGCCCGGAACGAAAAGATCGACTGGTGCCTGATCGGAGAACCGTCCAGCACCCATGAGGTGGGGGACATCATCAAGAATGGCCGTCGCGGCTCCCTGCACGGCTACCTGACGGTACACGGCGTGCAGGGACATGTGGCCTACCCCCATATGGCGGAAAACCCCGTGCACACCGCCGCGCCGGCACTGGATGCCCTGGCCAACGAATTCTGGGACAGCGGCAACGACTTCTTCCCGCCCACCACCTTCCAGATCACGAAGATCGAGGCGGGCACCGGCAGCAACATCATCCCCGGTGAACTGACGGTGCACTTCAACTTCCGCTACTGCACGGAGAACACCGCGGAAAGCCTGGAAGAACGGGTGGTCGCCATCCTCGACCGGCACAACCTGAAATACGACCTGCAATGGCACCTGAGCGGACGCCCCTTCCTGACGGACCGGGGAGCCCTGGTCACCGCCACCCAGAACGCCATTCGCCGGGTAACCGGGCGCGAGACGGAACTGTCCACCTCCGGCGGCACCTCCGACGGTCGCTTTATCGCCCCGACGGGCGCGCAGGTGGTGGAACTGGGGCCGCTGAATGCGACCATCCACAAGGTGGACGAATGCGTGAAGGCGGAAGACCTGGATACCCTGTCCGAGATCTACGAACAGGTGCTGGTGGAGTTGTTGGGATAGAAGGGGGCGGGCAGCACAGAAACTGCGGTAAACAGCCCCTCTCTCTCCAGGGGAGAGGGGCTACTACGGTCAATCCAGGGTAGAGACGTTATCCGCCTGCAACCCCTTGGAGGCTTCAACCACATCAAAACGCACGGCCTGCCCCTGACGCAGGACACGGCGACCGCGGCCACGAATGGCACGGAAGTGGACAAAGACTTCGTCACCGCTCTCGCGGACAATAAAGCCAAAGCCCTTCTTGACGTTGAACCACTTCACGGTGCCTTCCTCGACACCTTCCGGACCGAAATCGTCCTCATCGTCGTCCTGGTCGTCGTTACGCTGGGGACGAGGGGGCTGGTTGTTCCTGCGTTGCCTGGACGCGGACCCGGATTTGCGCTCGCTGACCAGCACGGTCAGCACACCGGCAATGGCAAACAGCACGAACGTGATGACATAGGCGGCGATACCCTGGGCACTACCCAGGACAAACTGAGGACTGCCGGCCAGCTCACTGCTGCCATATTGTGAAAGGATAAAAAAGACTTCCGGGGTGGTGTTAACAAGGATAAACCCCAGAACCAGCGGGGCGAGAATCGCAACCAGTACCGCTGAAAGAATTGCTCTTGCTGGATTACGCATGGATAAAACAGACTCCGTAAGATCATGGATCACAGTTGTTGAGATAACCTTTTATCCGTCGGACACGTGCCAAAACCCGACACCCCGGCGAATAAAGCGGGCATAATAGCAGATTCACCACAAACCTGACCAAAGCGTTCCACACCTATGGCGAACACCGACACAAACGCGACAGAAAAACTCATGGCAAGAATGGATGAGCTGGAAACCCGGCTGGCTTTCCAGGATGAGCTGATCAACACCCTGTCCGATCAGGTCGCACAGCAGGAACTGGATATCCGCAAGTTATGGGAGGCGAAACAGCACCTGAAAAAACAACTGTCGGAGATGTCGCCATCCAATATAAAAGGGGAAAACGAGGAGACTCCTCCGCCGCATTATTAATGCCGCAGAGTTGACTTAATTCCACACCACCAACTGCTCACCCCGGCTATCCAGCCGCCACCATTTCTCTTCCTGGACCGGGTCGCCCTCCTGCCATTCACCCTGGCTGCAGCGAATTTCCGTTTCCAGGGTTCGCCAGGCGCTGCGGGCGCAGTCCAGGTCGGTGGTCCAGGGCAGGTCTTCGCCTTCCAGCACGACTGAGCTGAAACGTTTGCCGAAGGCATCGGCATAGACACTGATGCGGACCAGGTGGTCGGCGTAGCGGCCCTCACCCTTGTAGAGGCCGGGCTTGTTGCCGAAAGGTGTCAGGGGGACAAGGAGCTGGTCGAAGTTGGCTTCCAGCCAGATGGTCAGGCGGGCGGGGTCAAGGTCACGAACGTAGATTTCCAGATCCTGCACTGCGGGCGCCTCCGGGGACGTTGGTTGGAACATGCAAGTCAGGATAATCGCTTGTGCCGGTTATGGATTCAAGCTCTGCACGGACATCGTCCGGGAAAACCTGCCGCAGGGTGCCCCTGGCCTGGCGCTCCAGCCAGTCCACTTCCGCCGCCGTCAGTTCCAGGGACAGCTGGGACAACTGCCGCTCAAGCTCTTCCACCGGCTCACCGGTTTCATGGTTGGCTTCAATACGCTGGGTCAGGGTATCCAGTTCCGCCAGCAGGCGGCGGCATTCCGCCGGCCCTTCCTCGGCGATGACCGACACACGGGCGGCGGCCCGCTCCATCCACTCCACCACCTGGCCCGGCGTTGCACGGTAATGCAGGCCCGACGTTGCCAGCCCCATGGCGGCATCGGTGATCCGCACCTGCCAGCGCGCCTCGATCACCGGCCGATGCGCCACCAGGATGGCGTGATTCTGGGCATGGCTGCTGGCCGGCAGGTCATGACGGATCAGCGATCGCCCCATCAGGCGCTCCATACGGCGTGCAGCCACCGCATCATCGTCCCGCTCCGGGCTCAGTAACAGCAGGGGGCCGATATAGTTGGACAGCAGTTGGCGGGCGGGGTGATCGGGCTCCGCCATCAGGGCCATCAGGTCGGCGGGGGACAGGTTGTCCAGGACGAGGGTAGGCAAGGTGCCCTGCACATGGTTCGTGTAGCCCTGGAGCTGCTCCATGATCTCCAGAGTTTCCTGCGGGTTGCGCAGGTTCGCCAGGTAGAAGTCCGTGCGCATAGCAGGCATCAGGGCATGCAGCCAGGCGGTCTTGCCCGCTCCCCGTTCCGCCGTCACCCACATCAGGCCATGGGGCGAGGAAGCCAGGGCGACCGCCAGGTCATCGGCCAGCCGATACCAGTTGGCATCCGTAATCACCACCGGATTAGCTGTACGCCCGGTTGCAGGCACCTGCCCCAGTCGCATATAAAGCACCCTCGTTCCAAGTTCCGGAGGGGACGCCAGGATCCACCTGCGTTAAAGCAGAGAATCCACTGCAGGCACCAACCCGGCCCGAGCCCCTGTGAAACCCCGAAAGTACCGTTTGTAATCGCCAGGGTCGCTCGCCGTCGTCACATTTCCGGCAAAATATCAGAAAAAATAGAAACTCAGGTTACAAAAACAGGAACCCCGTCACATTTTCCTCCCGAAAAATACGACGGGACTAAGAGGCACATTCCGGAAAGAAGTCAGTGAAGTCTAGACGCGATTGTAGGTATCTTCAAAGCGAACGATATCATCTTCGCCAAGATAACTGCCGGTCTGCACCTCAATCAACTCCAGGGGGATAACACCGGGATTGGTCAGCCGGTGGGTGACACCGAGGGGGATGTAGGTGGACTGATCCTCGGTCAGAAGAAGCTCGTCCTCCCCCCGCTGGACCTTGGCCGTACCCGTCACCACAACCCAGTGTTCCGCGCGGTGGTGGTGCTTCTGCAATGACAGGGAGGCACCGGGGTTGACGGTAATCCGCTTGACCTGGAACCGCTCCCCCTGGGCCACGCCCTCATAGGTTCCCCATGGCCGGTGCACTTTCTTGTGAAGCTTGTATTCCGGGCGCCCCTGCTCTTTCAGGCGATTCACCAGCTTCTTCACATCCTGAACGCGATTGCGGTCCGCCACCAGCACCACGTCGTCGGTTTCCACGATCACATGGTCGCTGACTCCCAGGGCGGCAATCAGGCGGCCTTCGGAATGCACATAGGAACCGGAAACGTCCTCCAGGATAACGTCGCCATGACAGGCGTTGCCGTTCTCGTCCTGGGGCTGGATTTCCCACAGGGTCGACCAGGAGCCCACATCACTCCAGCCCGCATCCAGGGGCACCACGACAGCGTCCCCGGTGTGCTCCATAACCGCGTAGTCAATGGAATCATCAGGACAGGCGGCGAAGGCCTCCTTATCCACCCGGGTAAAGTCCATATCCCCCTTGCGGGCGCCATAGGCCGCTCGGCAGGCTTCCAGAATGGCCGGCTGAAAGCGCTCCAGTTCTTCCAGGTAGCGCCCCGCCGAGAACAGAAACATACCGCTGTTCCAGTAATAGCCACCTTCGTCCAGATACCGTTGGGCGGTTTCCTCGTCCGGCTTCTCCACAAAGGCATCCACGTTGGACCAGGTACCCCGGCTACCGCCAGCACGAATATAGCCATACCCGGTATGGGGTGAGGACGGCACAATGCCGAAGGTGACCAGCTTGCCTTCACGGGCCGCATCGGCCCCGGCGGCTACGGCCCGGGAGAACGCCTGCTCGTCCTTCAGCACCTGGTCCGAAGGCATCACCAGCATGAGTTCATCCGGGTTCTCCTCGGCCACGGCCAGTGCCGCCAGTGCAATGGCCGGTGCGGTATTGCGCCCGACCGGTTCCAGGATGATACCGGCGGTCCGGTCAGAGGCCAGTTGATGCAGGTTCGCCGCCACCACAAACCGGTGCTCTTCATTGGTAATGGCCATGACGCGTACATCAGCGCCCAGCTTCAACCCCCTGGAAATGGTATCCGACAACAGGGACTCGTCTGACACAACAGGAATAAACTGCTTGGGGTAGGCCTCACGGGAAAGCGGCCACAGGCGGGTTCCGGAACCACCAGAGAGAATGATCGCTAGCATGACAGGTCCTTATCAGGTCGAATGGGGATCTTTCATAATTGTCCCTGAATTCCGCTGGCATCTCAAAGCCGAAAATCTGAAACCTGTATAACAATACGGAAAGGAAACAAGCAATACATCCAGACACCCGACACACTGGCAGGATAGCGAGGGAGAAACACCAGGAACAATAGGGAGGATCAGCCCGGGGATTTATCGCCCGGGCTAACAGACAGCCGGCTTAGTTCTGTTGCCAGCCCTGTACGGCTTCCTTACCGTACTTCTGACGCCACTCGTTCAGCGTCTTGTGGTTGCCGCCACGGGTCTTGACCACTTCACCGGTGTGCGGGTTCTTGTAGGTCTTCAGGGGGCGCTTGGCACGGGTGCCGCCGTCGGCCTTGCCGGTCACCACGGAAGGATCAATGGCGCCGAGGATCTGCAGCACATCCTTCGGGGACTTCTTGTACTGGTCCATCAGTCCCTTGATCTTGTTTTCGAACTCCAGGTCACTTTTCAGCGCCTGGTCCTGTTCCATCTTGTTCAGTTCATCAGACAGCTTTTCCAGAAGCTGTTTCTTCTGGTAGTAATCGTTGATATTCGCCATGTAAATTCAACCTTTTTTAAACTGGAGATATTTTGCAGGTTTTCCATTTCCATCCCTGAAACATCAGTAATCATAAATCATTACTTTCAGGGATTAAAGATATTCGTCACAGGGCGAAAATGAAGAAAAAATAACAAAAATCAGCGATCACAAATAGCGGGAAGGAAATAGGCCAACGGAAACCTTTAATCAGGATCGGCCAGTATCGACTGAAACCGTCCGCGTTCAGAATCCCCACACCAGGGGAATTAACAGAACGGCCGTTGTCCCCACCAACAGACTCAGGGGAACACCAATCCGCATATAGTCGGTGAACTGATAGCGACCGGGACCATAAACCATAAGGTTGGTCTGGTAACCAAGGGGCGTGATAAAACTGGCGGACGCCGCAAACATGACCGCGACCGCAAAGGGGATGAAGTTGACGCCAAGCTGTTCCGACACCGCCAGGGCGATTGGAAACATAAGGACAGCCGCCGCGTTATTGGTAATAACCTCCGTAAAGGCCGCGGTCAGCACATAAATAAGGGCGAGGGCCAGCCAGGGCGTCAGCGTTCCGAAATTCAGCAGGCTGCCGGCCACCCACTGGGCCGCGCCGGTCTCCGACATAGCCGTACCCAGGGCAAATGACGAGGCGATCACCACCAGCACCGGCAGATCCACACTCCGGCGGGCCCGGCTGGCGGTAATGCAACGGGAGGCAATCATGGCACCCGCAGCCAGGAACGCCGCTTCCAGGATACTCAGCAGGCCGGAGGCACTGACCACAACCATGGCCAGCAGAATACCCAGTGCCAGGGGCGCCTTGCTGAAATCCGGGGGGGTGGAATCGTTCAGGGCACTGACCAGCAGGAAATCCCGGCGGAACCGGTACTGCTCCGCAAACTCCTGGCTGGCTTCCAGCAACAGGGTATCGCCCATCTTGAAGCGGATATCCCCCAGCTTGCCGGGCACACGCTTGCCCTCCCGGGACACCGACAGGATGGCTGCATTGAAGCGGGAGCGGAACCGACTGTCGCGGACCGTCTGCCCCAGGGCCGAAAACTCCGGCCCCAGCACCACCTCCACCAGGCAGCGCTGATGATTGGCCAGGTCCAGCTTGTGGACGCCACCGTTAGCCGGCTTGAGTCCCTGGATGCGCCTCAGTTCGCTGGCACACTCCGGGGCGCCGACAAAGTAGAGCTTGTCGCCGGGCTGGAGCATCCGGTCCGGCTCCACGGCGGTAATCAGCCGCCCCTTGCGGTCAATCTCGGTCAGGTAACCATAATTCAGTGAGCGCAGGCCCGCCTCGGCAACAGTGCGGCCCACCAGCGGCCCTGGGCTGACGACCTCCACTTCCACGCCATATTCCCGGACCGCCTCCAGTTCCTCATTCAGGCCACCCCTGTCCGGCAGCAGGCGGGTGGCAAACAGCACCAGGAAAAGGCCGCCAACCACCAGCAACGGAATCCCCACCCAGGCCAGCTCGAAGAGTCCCAGGTGAATATCCAACCGGCTCTGCAACAGCCCGTCCACCACCAGGTTGGTGCTGGTGCCGATCAGGGTACAGGTGCCACCGAGTATGGCGGCATAACTGAGGGGAAGGAGCAACTTGGAGGCAGGCAGGTTCAGGCGCTGGGCCCAGTCCTGGACGGCGGGAATAAACATCGCCACCACAGCGGTGTTATTCATGAAGGCACTAAGCACCCCAGTGGGCCCGATCAGACGTGCCTGGGCGCCGGAGGCGCTCTTGGGATGGCCCAGCATTCGCCGGGCGATCCACTGCACCGCCCCGGTTTCCTTCAGGCCCGCCGCCACCACGTACAGCGTCGCGATGGTGATCACGCCCGGGTTGGCAAACCCCGCCAGCGCCGACGCGGGAGTCAGCACGCCCGTGATTACCAGGAGGATCAACGCCCCCATCAGGATCAGGTCCGCCGACACCCGGGTGGCGACCAGCGCCCCCAGGACAGACACCAGCAGGACCAGCGTAAAGATGGCTTCCCACGCCATGGAAATGAAACTCCCGAACCGTATCCGTGTGCGTAAAAACTCCCTGCCTCATCCGGACGAGAGTCGTGACTGTGCACCAAAAGGAATAGCAAACACCCTTTTAATAACCAGGGCGCACACAGTAAACCGTTAAACCCGCCGAATGCCAAATACGGAATGTGAATAAGGTAATGAACGTCAGGCGGATTGGCCGTTCTGGAAGATCAGCCCCCGTTCCAGCAGGTAGTCGATCAGGCTGTCGACACAGTCATCAACCGTCATCTCGGAGGTATCCAGGCAAACCTCGGCCCGCTCCGGGGCTTCATAGGGGGAATCGATACCCGTGAAGTGCTTGATCTGCCCTGCCCGGGCCTTCTGATACAGGCCCTTGGGATCACGCTCCTCACAGGTGGCAAGGGGCGTGTCCATGAAGACCTCGATGAACTCGCCGGCGGGAAAGAGGTTACGCACCATGCGACGATCGCTGGTGAAGGGGGAAATAAAGGCACTGAGCACAATCAGCCCGGAATCGGTAAACAACTTGCTTACCTCACCGATGCGACGGATGTTCTCCACACGGTCACTGTCGGAGAACCCCAGGTCCTTGTTCAGACCATGGCGCACATTATCACCGTCCAACAGGAACGTATGATAGCCCCGATGATGCAGGGCCACGTCCAGGGCATTGGCAATGGTGGACTTGCCGGAACCACTGAGCCCGGTAAACCACAGCAGGCAGGGCTTCTGGTGTTTGATTGTGGCGCGCTCGGCGCGGGTGATCTTATGGTTGTGCCAGACGATATTGGAAGACAAGGGGGGATCCTGAACTGAAATGAATTACGGTATAAGATTATAGGTATTTGTCATATGGGCCGCAAATAGCGGTGAAGATCATCACGAATGGGCAGGCTCCGCCCTGTTTTTTCTTATGCTCCCAAACGACGAACATCACCTTCCGGCTTTACTTCCGGCAGGGCGGAATGGCACCACACCAGGTCCGCCACCTCGCCATTGGGCGCATAACCGGTGGGGGCCTCGCGGATCAGTTCCGCAATACGGGCACAGTCGAAGTTCTGGCTGGCAAGGGAAAGCTTCTTGAGGAGGGATTCCACGTCCACCCAGGGCATAGACGCCTCCCGGGCCATCATGATGCGGGGGTGGCTGGTGCCTTGCGGGTCATCGCCGATGAGCAGTTCCTCATACAGCTTTTCACCGGGGCGCAGGCCGGTAAAGCGAACCTCGATATCACCATCCGGGGTTTCCTCCGTCTTCTCCGACAAGCCCATCAGGTGGATCATCTTGCGGGCCAGGTCGACAATCTTCACCGGCTCGCCCATATCCAGCACAAACACCTCACCGCCCTGCCCCATACTGCCGGCCTGCAGGACCAACTGGCTGGCCTCCGGGATGGTCATGAAGTAGCGAATGATATCCGGGTGGGTCACCGTTACCGGGCCACCATCACGGATCTGGTCCCGGAACAGGGGCACCACCGAGCCCGAGGATCCCAGCACATTGCCGAACCGGACCATAGTGAAGCGGGTATCTGACTGGCGTTCCGCCAGCCCCTGGAGCACCAGCTCCGCCAGGCGCTTGCTGGCCCCCATGACGTTGGTCGGGCGCACGGCCTTGTCGGTGGAGACCAGCACAAAGCGCTCCACGCCGGTTTCAATGGCCGCTTCCGCCACATGCCAGGTGCCGAAGGTGTTGTTCTGCACCCCTTCGATGATGTTGTGCTCCACCAGGGGCACATGCTTGTAGGCGGCGGCGTGATAGACCGTGTGCACCCCGAAGGCACGCATAATCGCCTCACATCGGCGACGGTGAATCACACTGCCAAGGGCCGCGTGAAGCTCCACGCCAAGGTCCTCAATGGCGTTGATCGAACGCAACTCCCGCTCGATGGCATAGAGGGCGTACTCGGTCTGCTCGAACAGGATAAGACGGGCCGGCCTCTGCCGCAGGATCTGACGGCACAGTTCGGAACCGATGGATCCGCCGGCACCGGTTACCATCACCGACTTCTCAAAGAGACTGGAGGCCACCAGGGCGCTGTCTGGTGACACGGGCTCACGGCCCAACAGGTCTTCCAGCTCCAGGTCGCGGATGTCGTTGATGCGGGCGCGGCCAGACACCAGTTCCGACATACTCGGCACGGTCTGCACCGGAATCGACAGCGACTCCAAGTCCCGGAGCAACTGCCTGCGGTCCAGGCGTGTATCCGGGTCCAGCGCCAGCAGCAATCGTTTTGCCCGATGTTTGCGGATGCCTGTCTCAATATGCTTTATGCCATACACCGGCAACCCATGGATCAGGGTGTCGTGATTGGCCCGGCGATAGGTGACGAACATCATTGGCTGATACTGCATCCCCTGCCGCAGGGCCTCTGCCAACTGAATCCCAGTCTCCCCAGCCCCCACGATAGCCACCGGCTCCTTGTTGCGCTGCCTCGGCCGCCCCACCAGCATACGTATGCCCATGCGCGTACTGCTAACAAAGATAAAGGCCAAAGCCCCGTAGATGATGGGAACGGAACGGGGCACGAACACATTCAACAGATAGGCCAGGGCAATCAATGTAAGGGCAGAGCCCCCCACCCCGATACTGATGGTGACAAACGCCTTGTCACTGAGGTACCGAATAATCGCCCGGTACAGCCCCAGCTTCACAAAGATAACCAACGACACACCCACAGTAAGACCACACACCAGCAACTGGTCCGTACTGGGCAACCAGGTGCTTTCCTCCAGCCGCAAGGCAAAAGACGCCCACAGCGCAAAAGAAAGGAAAACCGTGTCCGACAGGACAGAGATCAGACGTTTTTTGTTACGGGAGAGGTTCAGGAATGCCTGGAGCATTGATATCCCTATGCCAATAGGAAGTGGTTGTGGAAAGTCTAGATCAATCTGGCGGGGTTAGTCGTTGAATTTATGTAACCTGTTACATTATCCCGCGTTCTAACATACTGCCGCCTACCGCTCTGGGTATCAGGCTTATTCTTCTATAGCCACACTGGATCAATCTCGTCCCGGCACCCGGTCTCCGCTCCCCTTTCCGGCAACGGTCATAAAAATGTACCGGAAATAGGCGCCAATAGTCAGGTTCTCGAGCATCTTCTGGTCGGTTTCAGCCAATAACCTAGGGGTGGACATATCGATATCATTCACCTGCGCCAAACCTGTAATGCCAGGCCTTGCGGACAAAACGCCCCTCAGTTCACGTTCGTCAATCAACTCTTGCTGATTGAACAAACAGGGCCTGGGGCCAACCAGGCTCATCTCACCCTTCAGGACATTCCAAAGCTGGGGCAGTTCGTCCAGCTTGGTGCGGCGGAGAAAGTGACCGAATGGTGTAATCGAATCGGCGCTTGCCAGGTGGCTGGCGACGGAAGCGGTATCCTTGCGCATAGTGCGAAATTTAATTAGCGTAAAAGCCTTCTTATTCTTCCCAACCCTTTCCTGTCGAAAAATGGGTGACCTCGTATCAAGAAAACCAATAAACATCAACACCAACAATATCGGTGAAGTAATAATCAAACCAAATAACGACAAAGCAATATCAAATAAACGGTTCATTCTGATAACACATCCTGAGAGATTCCCGTAAGGTATATGGCGGCCTCCAATTAAGCTCCTTGCGCGCGTACTCATCATCTACTGTCAGTGAGTCAAAAAGCTTATTATACATACCTTTCTTACCAATAACGATGGATCCTATCATTAGTAGGAAACGAGGAAAATAGAACAAGCGAACGCTCTGTCCAGACATCTCGCCTATCATGGCGAGAAATTCCGAAGTAGACACATCTTCGCCATCACTAACAATGAAAACCCCGCCTCTCGAATCATTATTTAGCAGGCATTGCTTTAAAAAATCGACCAAGTTCCATACCGAAATAAATGAACGATTATTTGAAATATTTTTTAAAGGCAGCGGAACACCCTTACTGACAACTGAATTCAGAAAGCCAAAACTTCCTGGCGCTTTGGGCCCATAAACTAACGGAGGACGAACAATAGTAAAGGACATAGCTGTTCCCCTACACAGGAATTTCAAGCAGTTTTCTGCTTCAAACTTAGACTCCGCATATAAATCTTGAGGGGCAGGGACATCCTCCACTGAAAAAGGATCACAGCTTGATGCCCCATTCACCCCAATCGAACTCAGAAATACGAAATGGCGAACACCAGCCTCTAACGCCTGTTTCGCCAGCTGTTCTGTGCCTCGAACATTAACTTCTCGAAAAATATCTGGATTCGAGCTGCGACCGCTTTTCCCGTGAGCAATACCAGCTAGATGCACTATTACATCAACGCCGAAAAGAGCCTCACTCCAATCAGTGTTTCCATCAATATTCCCAACCGTGCATACTTTGACATCTTCCCCTTCTGATATTTCAAAGCTGCCTCTACATGCAACAATCACCTCAAACCGACTGTCGCAAATTATTGCATTAAGCATGAACCGACCAATAAAGCCATTTGCGCCGGTCAAAAGAACTTTAGTTCTTTGAACCATAAATCCTTCTACCTGTAACCTGTTAGCAGCGAAAAAACATTAAACTTTAATGATTTCCCCTATTACTGGAGCAGTCTTTGATACTGAACCAAAGTTTGGCTAGCCATCCTCTCAAACGTAAAATTTGACTCGAATAGCCGTCGCCCCTCTTTACCCATTTTAGACCTGAGAGAAGGATCTAAAATAGTACACCGGAGTCGGGACCTAAGGTACTCAGCATCCCCCTTCGGGATAAGGAACCCGTTAACACCATCTTTAACCGCTTCTGGAATGCCCGCAACATCGGATGCCAAAACGGGCAAGCCGGCCCTCATGGCCTCAAGAATACTCCTGGGAAATCCCTCCCAATTAGTAGATAGCACGAATACATCCGAGCCTGAAAGTAACTCTGGAACATCTTTTCGCCTACCTAAAAACTCAACTCTGTCAGAAATATTCAACTTCTTAGCTAAACTTTCAATATTCGGCTGAAGAGGACCACTTCCTACCAAAGTCAACGTCCAAGGAAGGTCTTTTTCCAACCCGGAAAGAGCATAGATTAACGATCGATGATCTTTTTGCTCCTCGAAACGAGCGATCATAATAAACCGAACAATTTTATTTTGTCTTGGTTCAACATATGGCAGATTCGGCATCCCATTATGAACTGCTACGATGGTACGATCCGTGCCAATACCTCTTTCAAGAGCCAGCTCTTTATCAGATTCGCATACCGTTATAACCAAGTTTGAAATTTTTTCTAAGATCCGCTCAATAAAAGCGTATATTTTCGATTTATGCTTACCAACACCATCCGTAAAAGACCAGCCATGGGCCGTAAAAATGCAGGTCGTCCGCGAAAAAAAAGCAGCAATGCGCGCTAACACCCCGGCTTTTGCCGAATGTATAGATATAAGATCAGGCTTATATCTCACAAAAACAAACAGTAAATGAATAAAGGCCACAAGGTCTTTTATAACACTAATATTCCTACCCAACCCATAAATTGGCAAAACATTAACCTCCGCTTCGTTAAGCCAATCTATGTAAAGTCCATTCCCTCCAACCAAAACTTTAACCTCATGCCCTTGCTGGCCCATCCAAACAGCCATATCTCTAACATGGACATGAGCACCTCCAACCTCATCAGATCTTGAGATAACATAGAAAATTTTCATAGATAAAACCAGCCAGACATAAAAAAACCTAGACCTCAACCTACATTTAGACTTACACGACCATCGAACCTACACCAATCCGGCTAAGATTCTCAGCCTCCGCCTTTTCTAAAAGACCAGACAAAAAGGTAGACTAGATAAGGAATCAAACACACAAAGACCAAAATCCTGAACATTCCAGCGAGCTCGTAGAACTCCATCCTATGGATATAAAACAAAGCATAAAATGAAAAGACAAAACCAAAGACTCGAAATATTATATCCCGAGATGATAATAGCTGGTTAATGAACCAAAAAAACAAGATGAAATATAAAAACAAAATAACAATGGAGAACATACCGAATATAGCATAAAGTTCACCAAGTAGATTTCCTGCAATTCCGTAATCCAAGTCACCAAATACCTGGGACTCTAACTTTCTACCTAGTGGATTAAGCTCTATCCCTACCCAGCTCCGGTGAATTGGCGTAACAAAGATCAGCCCTGGCAACAAGTGCGATAAACTTAACGAGAAATTGTGTTCAAGTATCAGAAAAAGGTTGCCTTGAACAATAGCCGACTCAGATAACGCAAACACTTTCCTAACAAACTCAAAATTTATAAACCGATAAAAAAATTCATAATAATCGCCAGCATGAAGATGCACATATGAATATTTGTAAACGAGAACAAAATACAACAAAAACAAACCAAGAACAAAATAACCAAGCTTCCGCACCAACCTTAAATCACCTAAATTAAACATAAATGCCAAAACATTCGAGAACAAAAAAAGCGCAAAAAACTCTCTACTACCTAATGACAAATCAAAAAAAACAAAGCCGGCCGGGAGAACAATCCACCGGTATTTTTTGGCTAAAACAAGCAGGACACTTGAAAAAATAGCTGAAATCAAATAAAAACTATATAAAAAAGGTTTACTATCAACGAAATCCGATCTGCTAGAGAAACTAAACAACTCTGGCGTCATGAATAGCAAGACTATAAACCAAGCCGTTGCTGATACGAAGAATATCGAAGCAAGCAACAAAAGTCTTTCTTGCTGAAACGTTCTCTGCACTGACTGTGCAACACTGGCTCTCCTGGAATACCGAGGCTTGAATAGCAGCTCATTCAACATAAGTGCGGACGCAAACGCTATACTAAAAAGAAAATATATTTGATATTGCGACTCAGGCACATCGACAATTAACTTACCCTTACCGTTAATGACTGGAACAGTCGCAAAACCTAACATGACCGTAGCCAGATACAAGAAAGAGGAAAAGTAGAAAAAAGTATAGGAGTCCACCCTACGCTTTTTAAGAATCAGATAAAGACCAGTTGACAAAAACGTAAGCAAGAAAAAATAGAAATACAAAGATTACCTCATTATCTCATCAACAAAATCTCTACCACTAATCCTAGGCATTGCCATTCTGTTGAAAATGCGGCTATCGGTCGCAAAAGCACACTCATACCCTCCAAGCTCAACCACTCTTCTACTAATGCCTGAGCTATGTCCATAGGGGTATGCATACATATTAATAAAGTATTTCTTAATCCTTAAATTACGTTGAGAAAGTAGCACCTCCAAAATCACAGAAAGTAAGTTAAATGTAGTGTGCTTTATATGCTTAGCCCCATGCGCCCCCAATCTTAAATTACCGTTAAGGCGGTTATATAAGAGATCCATTTCCTTTTCTATTATGCTCCTGCAGCGATATCTGTCTTTAAGAGCAATCTCAATTAACCATCGAAATAAGTAGCCAGAGTTCTTATACAATAGGCGAAGCTTCCTGTGCTTCCCATGCATTCTCACCTCATCAGTATAATATCCCCTTAAGAGCGACTCAGATGAAGAAAATATCGTAATAGGGATATTTAAGGCTGCTAGCTCTTTGGACCAATGGAATATCGAATAATCTGCATCATCAAATGTAATAGATATGCATGAAGAGTCATCGTCCGTCGACATGTAGTCCATTAATGGCAAAATCTCAATTCGCTCCGAGCGAAGATGGCTAATCATATCGATGAACTCAGAAATGGCAACATCATCGGCAACACATTGGGCCTTGCTTTCGACCAGTCTATGAAAGTATAAAATCATATTTTTTTACTTAAAATCCATCTTATGCACATAAATAGCGAACTAACGAGGTGGCCGGTAGCCCAAAACCGGCGATCAGCAAGAAACTCTTCCAGATCTTTATTAGTTAACTGATCAGCGGTACTGAACTGGTGCTTGTTATCAAGTGTAGATAGTAAATCAGTCTCGTTAGCTTTTTTTGCCGCATAAAAACCTAAAATAAACAATCGTCTCTGCAAAAAAAGTTCATCATTTCTTACTAAAGCTTTCCTAACATTATTTAATAGGTCAAACTGCAAGAATCGACCAGGAAGTTTCCTAATCCCTCCTTCATCGCTAAAAAACTTAAGCCCTCGGTGTAAACCGTAATAGAAAGCTTGTGAGTCACTAGGATCAAAGCAATGATCGATATCTTCCCTAAAATAAAGCCTTTCAATTACCTTTTTCCCTTGAGTCAATTCAGGGTCAGGATCAACATATATTTTGCTTTTTCCATCTAGATCATTCCACTTGACTTTATCGGTAAATACATGCATGCCGATGATGTATGTTCGGGAAAGTGCATCGTATACCGGAATCACCAGATGTGAAAGATAGTTTTTGCTACTAAAATACTCCTGTAGCTTAAGAAAGAAATATGCTGACACTTTCATATCGGCATCTAACTTTATAAAGTGAGTAAACTGAAAACGATTTTCCATTATTTTACGAAAAACCGCACTATCAGCCTCAAATCGATTTACTCCTGAAAGGATGATATGCTCAACAGAGCCACTAAAATTTTCTGCGGCATTAACTACTGACTGCTTGCACTCTTCTAATTCGTTCTCTCCCGATTGTAGCGTTATAACAAGCACTCTCAACGCTCGTATCCCCATTCTTTACACATATCTCTATCCAACAGGTCAGATAGTTCTCGAACATCATCCCTGGTAACGTCATAGACCTTCCTCTTAAAGTCGTCAGTCAGCCCATCAATAATCGATGATGTATCTACAGTTCGTTTAGATCCCTTTCCAAGCACTTTATTCTTTAGCCTGATCGACAGATCCAATAAAGACATTCGTTTCAGAATGCTGATCAACATTGACTTTCCTTTCCCTCTCTTCACCGTCGCCTTGTTTATTTTCAGACGCGCAGAAGGCGGCTCAAAGTTGAAATCATCAACCCCAATAAACTTGTACATCTCTTTTAAGAATTCACTAGAGTTGACTTTAAGGTCATCATATACCTGAACCAACACATTTTCCTTACCGAACAATTCAAATAAATCACTTACTCTGTCGCCATATAGCGACGTCTCTATCCATGAATTAAATAGGTCATAGTTTTCGAAGACTTCCTCGATCTCATAATTTATAGCGCCTTTCTTTTTTTCATGCCAATAATGCGAAACCATTCGCTCTAAAGGATTCCGCACACATATAATTATCTTGGCATTTTTATTATATCTTTTAATGCGCCTCAACGCGGCATTAGATCTAATATAGGAGGGTGTGGTTTCGACATGTATACCCGTCCGGCCCTTGGGATACTTGTTTTCAAACCAAGCTAGCCCTTCGGGAAAGTTCATATCGAAATAATGTATCGCATCTTTACTAGGGACAACGATCTCCGGATGCTCTTGCAAACAATGATAGGCCCAGGTAGTCGCTGTTTTTTGTGGACCAACATGAAAAACATCAACTCTCATTAATTATCCTCTTCTATCTAATACAAACCGATCAATCATAATCTTTTTGGAAAGTATCTTCCTTACGAAAATCACTGCTATTAAATTCTGCGCAACTATCATCATCGATAGACCTATTGCTGCTCCCACGACTCCAACAAATAATGTTAAAAATGAAAAACATATTATTCCAATCGAACTAGTTGTTAATACGATGTTTCTCATTATTCTTTCATGCCCTGTCATGCTCAAAAGAAAATTTACATTACCTGTAATAACATTTACCGATTGAGCACCAACAAGGACTATTAACAGAATCTGAGCGTCTTTAAACTCTTCGCCAATCATGCCTAAAATGTAATCTGGGAACATTATGATCATCAATAATACGGGAAGAGCAAAAACAAATCCTATTACACAGCTCATCTTGGCCAAACTAATTAAGTTACCAAAGTCCCCTTTCCTGAAAAGCTCAGCGAATTTGGGAGGAAACACGGCATTGGTCACCACCAAGATAAAACTCAGAGTTAACGCAATTTGATGGGCAACCTTAAATAAACCAACTTCAGATTCAGACAAAAGATATGCGGCAATAATGAAAACCGCTGAATTTTGACAAAAGTTGGCCAAGCTTATCACAAAATATGAACTCGATGTTCTTAGATACGCGCCGACCCCAGACTTGGCTTCATCAGTAGTAGCTTTTTCAAACTTTTCAGTCCTCAGATAAAGCCCAACTTGGACCATCCCCACCATAAAAATCAGTAACACACTTAAAGCATACAACCACTCGATTTCGAGCAACAAGCCTAACTCAAGATTCGCAAGTGTAAAAATTATCATAACAATGGCAATGCCACCGTTTTCAAGAAACACCGCGGATACCGGCTTGCGCACCGCTTTAAGAAAGCCAGACAACACAAATGTCATTGTAAATAATGGCGCAAATAGTGCTAAATTTAGTGCAAGCTCAAGATCTGCAAAAACAAGTATTTTTTCGACCAATAGCTCGCCGAAGCTAAAAATAATTCCAGATAGAACCAGACTAAAGATGCACGCGGTGACAACTGACAAAAATAAATAGTAACTTATGTTTTTAGAGTTCTTGTTTCTACCAACATAGTATATTAAAGAGTTATTAACACCAAAACGAGTTAAAACCGAAAAACCAAGATACAAGCTTTGAACCGTTGCAAAAAAACCAACGGCATCCAACCCATATCGACGCCCCAACAATACGACTAGTATTACCGATGAAAATGCCGTAATCGCCCGACATATAAACGTCGAAACCACATCTCTTGTTAATTTTTTATCTTTCCTAAGAATCGATGCTACACCTGAACGTACTACGCTCCAATACCTTTGTATAATTAGACGAATCTTAAAACTTCCTAATATTTGCACTATGGTTTCATTTATACGCAAAGTTCAAATCAGCGCGTTTCCTATTGGGATTTACAGAATATTACATGATCTGAGTATCAGCGTTGACTATTTTCGGTCGCATTCGCGACGATACTAATCCATATTTTTCTAGTCATTAGCTCGCTCTAATTCTTGCCAAATATCCTTTAGTCTTTGCTTTATTCTCACTCTGCCCCCCCCCTGCTGATCTGCATAGGCAATATCATTGACAGTAGCCCCTGTATTGGCGTGGGATTCATGTTATTAACAGTTCAACGCCAAATAGTCATTTCGAAAGTCGTAGTAATGTATATCTAACTCTAGAGCATCTTCAGCTTGGTCATCCGAAAACAAATACACTATGCTCCTCCGCTACCCTTATAGCTGGTAATGATACTTTGATCTTGCACATGGCACTGCGAGCCAAATCAAGTGGTGGAAGTTTTCTGTGACGCCAGTTCAGGCGCTATGATGTTTTTATTGGATTTTGGGTTGGTCCATCCTCTTTCTGATGCAGTTCGTTCACGTGTTCTCGTCAGCCATGACCTTCCGCACCTGGCTGATAAACTCCGCCATGAAAGCAGCGAAGATGCCCACCATGCCCCCCAGGGCAATAGCCAAAGAAAGGATAAGCGCCTTGGATGTACCCTTGTTATCCAGGCCCTCACGGGCTACCACTAACGTTTCAGAAGGTTCGAGCTTGTCAATCCTGGTGGTCATCGACTCGATTTCCGACAACATGCTGGCACGTTGTTGAATCAACTGTGCCTGAGCCTCGCCGGTGGCTTCCATTCCCGACAGCTCCTCAAGATATTCGCGCAATGAGCTAACCCTTTGCTCAAGCTCCTGCTTTTGCCGGTTGAGCAGGTCGGACTGGCGCTCAGTAATGCTGTCGACCAGCATCTGATGATGGGATTTAACCTCGCTTTCCTGTTCTGGGGAGGCTTCCGAAGACAGTTTTATCAGGGTTGTATTCTCGGGGTTAACGGCCTTGATCTCGAAGGGCAGCTTTTCGTCGTGCTTTGCCCGGTATTCGCCCAACAGTTCCGGGTACCAGTGGCTTTCGATACTGGCGATGACTGATTCGGGAGCTTCCAGAGCCTTGCCATTATCCTCACCCAGTTGCACCAGCGTTGAGTACTCCCGCACCTCAGTTGCCAGGAAAAATACATAAAGCAAGGCCAACAGAACCACGCCGCCAAACACCGCATAGAACACCCTCCGGCGACGGATAAAGGTGGTGGCCAGGTCAACCAGGCTGATTTCGTCGTCGTATCGCTGGGGGTATTGGTCTGTCTGATTCATCCGTCTTCCTGAATTGGCTTGTACCCACGCTACCGCCCCACCGACCCGTTCACAGTGCGTTCTGGCAATAGCATTGATTGTTATTTCACCCCCGGCTACGGGGCCCGAAAAATGTGATGCAATTCTACGTCACGGAACAGAAACAACAAGAGCACCTTGGTCGAAACCCGGAGTTTTGACGTGTCTTTTGGTTAAGCCCTGTCAAAGGTTCCGCTTTGCATTTATTTTTCCGGCCATGCCGGGTACCCTTGCGCCCCCTCGACAAGCCGACGGCTTCACTGATTGAGTCGCACCGTTTACCCTGACGTTTTAAGCACAAGGAAGGTTCCATGCCCTGGTATGCCATCCAACACAAACCCGCCCAGGGGGACCGGGCGCTGGAGAACCTGCAGAATCAGGATGCCCGGTGCTTCCACCCCAAGGTTACCGTGGAACGCATCCGTGCCGGCAAGCGCACTACCCGGCTGGAGCCCCTGTTCCCCGGATACCTGTTTATCAATATAGATGAGTCGGACCCGTTGTGGGGCAAGCTGCGCTCGACCCGCGGTGTACTGCGGGTGGTGGGCTTTGGTGGCAGGCCCATACCGGTGCCGGATGAGGTGATCGAGTATATCCACGATGGCCTGACAGCGGTTGAGGAACAAGGCGGCCTGAAGAAGGGAGAGAAGGTTCAGATCCAGGACGGGCCCTTCCGGGGCGTGGAGGGGATCTTCCAGGCCTATGATGGCGAGGAGCGGGCCATTGTGTTGATTTCGTTTATGCAGAAGCAGCAGGAGGTCAGAGTTCGGCTTGGGGATTTGTGAAACAAGGACTTCACCCGTTGGATGAATCTCCGCTTCGCCCGAGACAATTTCATGCAACGGCGACTGCTTCAGTTTCCGGGTTTACCGGACCACTGTCTTGCTGGCAACTTCTGACCAGGCACTCTCCAACCCATTCTGGTCAACGGTGCGCATGGCGAAGTACCAAGTGCCTTGTTGCAGATCGGTGACCTCATATTCCATCGCCTGACCGTCTTCCACGATGACTTCGTTGGTCATCTGGTCCACGTCGGGCTGGGTACCATAGCGGACGATGTACCGGTCGATTTCGCCCATGGACAGGGCGTTGCCGTTTTCACGGGTCAGTGGCGCCTGCCAGGAGAGTCTGGCCACGGCGGTTTCCGGTGCAGGTTCTGGCGTGGGCTCCGGCGCGGGCTGCTGGACCAGGTCCTGCTCGGATTCCGGTGCGGTTTCGGGCTCGCCTTCGGTTGTTGCATCTTCGTCGCCGGATGCCGGATGATCGTCCGGTTGTGTGCCTGCGTTAACCGGATCGTCCATGGTTCCGACCAGGCGTTCCGCCGCTGACAACAGAGTATCGGTATTGGTTTCGCCGTCTGCCAGGGTGTAGGCGTGAATTGCCGCACGCGCCCTGATGCGGTCGCTGCCTGGTTGTCCGTCTGCGTCATCAGGGGCAATCTCGCCGGTGCTCATAAGCTGGTGTCGAAAAGCATCGATCACCCCCTGCACCCCTTCGACCGGAAATTCCTCAGCCAGCCCCAGGAAGGCGGAGTTAACCAGCGCGGCTTCCAGATCGGTTACGGCAAGGTCAGCGGGCAGCTCTCGGGTGATGTCCACGGGGGTGACCGCCACAGCGCCTGCCTGCAGGCCGAACCAGGCCTCTACCCGGCGTTGCGCCTGCTCGACTCCCTGCCATCCATTGCCGGCACCGGTTACCTCGAACAGGGTGGTGCTAAGGGTAGTGAGGGGTGTCAGGTGCCCACTGGTGGGACCTTCACTGTCATCAATGGCGACGATGGTTTCCAGTTGAAGGTTAGGGCCGGGCCAGAAGTCTTCACCGAAGGCGGCCGCGCCTGAGCCGCCATACCCCTGGCAGCCGTCGACAGCATCACAGCGCATGCGGGTGTTGCCGTCGCTGGTCAGTTCAAGCTTGATAAGATCTTGGCCAGCCGGGACGGCCAGGTCATAATACCCGCGTTCATCGCTGCGAACCGGCTCCCCTACCCGGACGAAGGCGCCTTCGGAATCCAGTACCCAGGCAGTGACAATACCCTCCGAAATAACGCCCTTGACGGCGTAGCCGGATATCGTCACGGAGCGGTCTTCCTCCGGCTCCGGGGTGTTGGATGAAGCCGAGGTGCCCGAGGAAGAACTCCCGGCACCACTACCACCGCCTCCACAGGCACCCAGCAACAGTGAAAGGGTGGCGATCAGTAAAGCGGCAGTGAGTCGGGCGACAACCATGGGGCACCTCCGGAGAAACGTCGAGGTGTTATCCTAGGGCCCTTGGCCGTTTGATACTGTTACCCGGTTGCCGTTTGCGAGCGCTGTTTTCGTCGGTTTTTTGGCATTGTAACGCACTGTAATAGTGGGAAATTTCTGGTTACAAAGCCCCCTATGGAATCAGTACCAGGCACCGGAGGCTACGAAGTATGGATTCAGCACGTCTTCCTTGCCATAGAGCAACGGCGTCCCATCCAGCTTGTTGACCTTTCCACCGGCGGCGGCCAGCACCGCATGGGCCGCCCCGGTATCCCATTCGCAGGTTGGCCCAAGGCGCGGATAGATATCGGCCTTGCCCTCGGCGATACGGCAGAACTTCAGGCTGCTGCCGGCCTGGACCAGTTCATGCTTACCCAACTGCTCAATGAAGTCACGGGTTTCCTGGTTCAGGTGGTTCTTGCTGGCGACGGTACGCACCGCTTCCGGTGGCTCCACCACCTGCAGTTTACGGGTACTGCCATCCGCCTCTCGTTTCCAGGCGCCCTGCCCCTTGATGCCCCAGTAGGCTTCATTCAGGGCCGGGGCGGTGACCACGCCCATCACCGGCTCGCCATCCTCGATCAACGCAATGTTGACGGTGAACTCCCCGGTACGATTGGTGAAATCCTTGGTGCCGTCAATCGGATCCACCAGCCAGAAACGGGTCCAGTGCTTGCGCTCGTCCCAGGGGGCGTTGGCGGATTCTTCCGAGAGGATGGGGATATCCGGGGTCAGCGCCTTCAGGCCATCCACGATAACGTGATGGCTGGCGATGTCGGCGGCGGTGATGGGGCTGTCGTCTTCCTTGGTGTTCACCTCGAAATCGGTCTGGTAGATTGCCATGACCTTTTCGCTGGCGGTGTCGGCGATTTGGAGGAGGTTGTCCAGTAGTGAGGCGTCGTTCATCGGGATTCCTGATTGCGAGTGGGTCTATCTGATAGGCTTGCAGCAAGGACTATAAAGGTTACTGCCGAAGTCTATCAGCTTCGGAAAATACACTCACTCGACAATCGAGCTTCCTCGATACCATGAGATCAAAGTGTGCAGCCTGAAGGCAGGTACATGTCGCTCCAGCCGGATGGGTTGGCTGAATTATCGATGACGCATGTCCACTGACCGGATGTTGTTCTCTGGAACTGGATAACCACACCTGTCACATTGGGGTGGGCATTGCCCCCCAGGGTCACCTGCAGGTGACCAGAACCGTCAGGGTTAAACGTTGCGATATCGGTAGCCAGGTCGCCGGTTGTGACATTGGAAGGGGTATATTCAATCGCCGCGTTTGTAACCGGTTCATTGGATCCCAGGGCTTCTTCAATGGATGCCCGGTAGTGACTGAGCTCACCAACGGCCCGTGATACGTGCGTTTTAGCAACATATCCCTGATACAAGGGAATAGACACGGCCGCCAAAATACCAATGATGGCGACGACAATCATTAACTCAATCAGCGTAAAGCCGTTACTACCCCGGCGCATGTGGCACTCCCTTTATTGCCTTGGATTTTTATTTACAGTGCCTGCTGTGCAAACCAGGGGCCAATCATGCATTTGTGCTATTGGACGTACTCAACCAGCACTTGATTCCAGGCGCCTTTTTCGTATTGGCCTGTGGAATCTCAGTTCCACCAGGTAATAGCTAAGGGAAGCAAACAGAAGTGCCAAGGACAGGCCGTATAGGAAAACCTGCTGCCATGGCAGATCTTCCGTCCGCATATACAGCATGATGGGAAAATGCCAGAGGTAGACCCCGTAGGACACTTGACCCAACCAGCCCAGAGCCGGGTGGCCAAGCCAGGCAGGGCGGCCCAGTATCAGTAGGGCGGCCCCCAGTTCAGCCAGTGTAAACCCGTAACGTACCGTTGGCTCCCAGTGGGTGCTGAAAAACGTAAAGCAGAAAGCAAGAACCAGTATGCCGGGAACCGTCAGATAGCCGAGTCGCTTTGGAGGCAGCAATGCCAGGATGGCACCCAGGATCAGACCGGTGGCGTGCATATCCGTGCGCGGGTACACATCCCAGACGGCGTCCAACCCCATGGCCCCGATACCCCGCCATAGGGTCATTGAGACATAGAGCACGCAAAGAATGACAATCCCATGGACGCGATTCCGCCTCAGCACCAGAAACATCAGCAACGGCCATAGCAGGTAGAACTGCATCTCAATGGCCAGACTCCACACATGGCCCAGCACTGCCACCTGCTCCCCCCAGGACCGTAACCAATTGACGGAATATGTAATGGTCAGTAACGCGTCCCGGTAGTGCTTTTCCAGTGGAACCGCATCGCCCCACATCAGCGGTGCCATGCCCAGATAAGCCACAAGCATGACCGCAAGAGCAGGCATCAGGCGCGACAATCTGCGCCGCATGAAGCTGCCCCAGCCGATACGCCCGCTCCGCGCATAGCGGTTGCATAACAGCTGAGTCACCAGAAAACCCGATAGCACGAAGAAAATATCCACGGCGAAGAAACCACCGGTCATGCCCGGAACCTTCGAATGGAAAAGCACGATCAGGAGGGCAGACAGCGCCCGGATGCCGTCCAGTTCAGGGATATATTTCATCCCCACAACATCATTACAGGCGACTTGATCCGGGCAGTCGGGAGCAGAGATTGACCTTACCGTTATAGACACTTCCTTCTCCCGTCATCTGGAACCGTGGCCGACCATGGACTGATAGAGCTGGTCATAGAATACTTCCGTGCGGCCTGCCCCGGGTTTCGAACCGGCTCCCACCCACACGAGAACGGCCCCCTGGTCGTCCACCATGACTACCGAGGTATTGCCTGGAAACTTGCCGCCATGCAAATGTACATGCCCTGCTTCAGGCCCTGGCTGGTATCGGTAAAGACCGTACCCATAGCACGACCGGTACTCGGCAGGGTTGCAGATCGCATTGCTATCGCTAGCATCCGTAATGGACAAGTCTTCGGACTGAATCTGACGACGAACCAGCCGCGCCAGGTCGGAGGCGCTACCGGAGAGCCCGGCAGAAGAGGCTATCGCCTGGAAGTCGAAGTACTTGTAATACGTCTCGTCGTAAAAATTCTCATGGCGGGTGTCGTAGACCACCTCATCCGGTCGATAGGGGCCATCCACAAACCTCAACGTGCTTTGATTGAAGCCGAACCGTTCGCCAACATGCTCACGGTAGGATTGCCCTGACACCTTCTCAATCACCACCCCTAACAGACAATAGCCCAGGTTGGAATAGGAGTAGTGCTTCCCCGGAGGATATTGCAATGTCGTTCCGGCCAGTTCCTGATATTGCTCCGGGCACCAAGGCTTCACGCCACGAAGGAACATGGCATCCTGGGTTGCCTCTCGGTCCCAGCCGCCCCGGTGGGACAGAAGGTGTTCGATCGTGATGTCGGCGACCCTGGGGTCCTTCAACTCAACCTCCAGACCAATCACGTCCACCAGGCGATCGTTCAGTGACAGCTTCCCCTGGTTAACAAGATCCACCACCGTCGCCGCCGTCACGGTTTTGGTCACGCTGGCGAACCGGAAACGCGTATCGGCCTGAAGCGGCTGATCGCCCCATACACCATCCTTCCAGCCGGTTTCACAATGATACAGGCTGCCATCCGTTTCGATGTAAGCCAACTGGCTGGCGGGGGCACCCTGTTGCCGGGTTGCGTACCGCTGCAGATCGTTCATCCAGTGGGGAGCGTCATCACTGCAATGGGTGTTCCAGGCGATTATGGGTGCCTCTATTTGGTATAGGATCCGGGAAGGGCCTAACGGATTGGTGATGACAAAATGCGCTGCCCCAGCGACCATACCAACCAGTACCAAAACAACTAGACCGTCGCGGATTCTCGAAAGAAGTCTGGTGGAGCTCACAAATACCTTCTCCCAAATAGAAAGAACCCCGGTTCCAAAGGTTCCGGGGTTCTTCAGTCATCAGCAATAATGGATCTATTACCCACCAAGCTAACAACGATGCTTCAGGGTAAACCTAATTAGGCTTCACCACCTTCAGCTACTTCACAGCCAGCAGGAGCATACTTCTGCTCAACGGTGGTCTCACAAGACCAGGAACCAGGTGCATTTTCTTCATCATCGTTACCAGCACGAGTCCAAGTCAGCGTGTCTTCCTGGATAGCAGATGAAGCGTTAGCACCGAAAGTGGCTTCAATTTCAGCGGTGCCATCAGAATTGTCATAAGTAACAGACAGACCTTCCTGATCGTTCACATCTACGCCGCCGTCACCCAGCAGGTTGCTTTCAGACCAGCCCAGTTCACAATCCGCTTCGTCAACGCCATTCATCATGCAGTTCTCAATGGCAGTACGGATGGCACCGGTCTCACCCATTACACGGCTAACCTGGGAGCTACCGATGTAGTTCTGGTACTGGGGAATGGCCACAGCGGCCAGGATGCCGATGATCGCCACAACGATCATCAGTTCGATCAGGGTGAAACCCTTTTGACCATGATTCATTTGAACGTTTTTCATATGTAAAGCCTCTGAGTTTTACGTTTTCCTTACAATGGCCCCGGGGCCGGCGGAGCTTTGCCCCCGAACCGGTGTGAGCCTGCCTGAAGGAGAGCATGTGCCGTGCCAACACAGACACAAAACACTAAAATTCATATTTTTCATAGGCCTGCAAAGAAAACTTCTTGTCCAAGCTTATATGATTGCCGATGACACGATATGCCCTACTCCGTCGATGAGTGACGTGTTGCGTCATACTGAGAAGAGCCTCACACGCCTGAGTGACACAAATGGTCATCCAGTGGCCTTTCCAATCATACTTGAGCCATCTAAACTCTCTGTCATCTGATGACTACAGGCAGTTGACTGATCTGTCAGTGCCTTACCGACAAAAGCTCAGGATCTATGGCAACCGACAAGAGTAACGTAACGCTCACTGGCCTCGCCCGGCGATTCGTGGAGGACGGCCTCCTGGAAGAAGCTGTCGCCAAAGATGCCTACCTACAGGCAGCCAATAACCGCATCCCTCTGATCACTTACCTGGTGCAGAACCAACTGGCGGATAGCCGCAAGCTGGCCTTTGCCGCTGCGATGGAGTTTGGCGTCAGCGTTCTGGACCTGAGCAGCTTTTTACCGGAAATGCTGCCGGAAAAGCTGGTGGACGAAAAACTGGTTCGCAAGCATAGCGCCCTACCGCTCTACAAGAGGGGAAACCGCCTCTTTATCGCAGTTTCGGACCCCACCAATATACAGGCCCTGGATGAGATCAAGTTCAACACAGGGCTCAGTACCGATGCCATCCTGGTAGACGACGCAGCGCTGAGAGCGGCTATAGACAAGTACCTGGAGTCCCAGGACGACTCTATGGGCGACCTGGAAGATGCCGACCTGGAGGGCGTAGAAACCGAGGGCGGAGATCACGACGAGGATGACGGAGCAGTTTCCACCACCGATGTCGATGACGCCCCAATCGTAAAGTATGTCAACAAGGTTCTGCTTGATGCTATCCGGGGCGGTGCTTCCGACATCCACTTCGAGCCCTATGAAAAGGCCTACCGAGTGAGGTATCGGACCGACGGCATGCTCAAGGAGATCTCAAAGCCCTCCATCAAACTCGCCCCGAAGATCTCTGCCCGCGTAAAGATCATGGCCCAGTTGGATATCTCCGAACGACGTGTTCCTCAAGATGGCCGGATCAAGATGAAGCTTTCCAAAACCAAGGCCATCGATTTCCGGGTTAACACCCTGCCTACGCTTTGGGGTGAAAAGATCGTATTACGGATACTCGATCCCAGTCAGGCACAGATGGGGATCGATGTTCTGGGGTATGAAGAGGATCAGAAAGAGCTCTACATGGAGGCCCTGAAGCAGCCTCAGGGCATGATACTGGTAACTGGCCCGACCGGCTCGGGTAAGACCGTTTCGCTTTATACGGGCCTTAATATCCTTAACACACCGGAGATCAACATCTCCACGGCCGAAGACCCGGCGGAAATCAACCTGGAGGGCATCAACCAGGTCAATGTCAACAACAAGGTCGGGCTTGGCTTTGCGGAAGCATTACGTGCGTTCCTGCGGCAGGATCCGGACGTGATCATGGTGGGCGAGATCCGGGATCTTGAGACCGCCAACATCGCCATCAAGGCCGCACAGACCGGTCACCTGGTACTCTCCACCCTGCATACCAATAGCGCGGCGGAAACCCTCACCCGGATGATGAACATGGGCGTTCCCTCGTTCAATATCGCCACTTCAGTCAGCCTGATCATTGCCCAGCGACTGGGCCGACGCCTCTGTAGCAGTTGCAAACAACCACTGGACGTGCCGAAGGAAACCCTTTTGAAGGAAGGGTTCACAGAAGAACAAATCGAAACTGGCTTTACGTTGTACACACCCAAGGGCTGTGATAAATGCAATGGAGGTTATAAGGGCCGCGTAGGGATCTATGAGGTCGTGAAAATTACTGACCCTCTGGCAAACATGATCATGGAGGAGGCCAGCTCACTGGCTATTGCCCGCGAGGCACAGAAAGAGGGTTTCCGCAACCTGCGTCAAGCGGCCCTTCGCAAGGTGATCGAAGGCGTGACCAGTCTTGAGGAAGCCAACCGCGTAACGAAGGATTAAGCATGGCACAGGCACAAAAGGCAGAAAAACTTCAGGCGTACGTCTGGGAAGGTAAAGACCGCAAGGGCAACAAGACCAAGGGCGAGGTTTCCGGTACTAACCTGGCATTGGTGAAGGCGCAGCTACGCAAGCAGGGCATCATGCCCAGTAAAGTCAAGCGCAAGCCCAAACCACTGTTTGGTGGCAGCAAGAAAGTCACGGCATTCGATGTCGCAATGTTTACCCGACAGCTCGCGACAATGATGAAGGCAGGCGTACCACTGGTACAAAGCTTCGACATTGTTGCGGATGGCCTGGACCATAAGGGGTTGCAGGACCTGGTGGTGGCTATTCGCAATGATGTTGCCTCAGGCACCAGTTTTGCCGGGGCCCTGCGCCGCCACCCAAAGCATTTTGATGACCTTTATTGCAACCTGGTGGACTCCGGTGAAAAAGCAGGTGCGCTGGAGCAGATGCTGGACCGGATTGCCACATACCTTGAGAAGACGGAACTTCTCAAGAAAAAAGTAAAAAAAGCGATGACATACCCTATTGCGGTTATTGTGGTCGCAATTATTGTAACGGCGATCTTGCTGGTAAAGGTTGTTCCTCAGTTCGAGTCCCTGTTCCAGGGATTCGGCGCCGACCTGCCTGTCTTTACACAAATGGTTATCAACCTGTCGGAGTGGATGCAGACATGGTGGTTTGTGGTGCTGCTGGGGATTGTGGCGTTTATCGTAGGTTTTGGTCAGGCCAAACGACGATCCCGTAAGTTTTCCGACTTGGTAGATAAGTACGTTCTGAAACTACCCGTGGTGGGAGAGATCATTGATAAGTCCGCCGTCGCCAAGTTTGGCCGCGTACTCTCAACGACGTTTGCCTCTGGTGTCCCGCTGGTTGATGCGTTGGATTCTGTTGCCGGAGCCACGGGCAACGCCGTATATCGAGATGCCATCATGCGCATCAAAAACGAGGTATCATCGGGCGTCCAGCTCCAGGCCGCCATGCGCCAGACCGACGTATTCCCCGTGATGGCAGTCCAGTTAACTGCGATCGGTGAAGAATCCGGTAACCTTGACGAAATGCTGGCCAAGGTGGCCGACCACTATGAATCCGTGGTCGATGACATGGTGGATAACCTGACCGCACTGATGGAACCGATGATCATGTCGGTCCTCGGCGTTCTGGTAGGCGGCCTGATCGTAGCCATGTACCTGCCGATCTTCCAGATGGGCCAGGTCGTCGGCTAAATGATCCTACAGCAGTTTCTCGATACCCTACTCAGCAACCAGTGGCTTCTGTCACTGGTTGTTCTTTTTGTCTCCCTCTGCATCGGCAGCTTCCTCAACGTCGTCATCCTCCGTCTGCCGAAGATGATGCACCAGGATTGGCGCTGCCAGTGTGAGGAGTTTCTGTCGGTCCCGGAAGGCGACCGTAAGCCCGAGGAGGCCATCACCCTCTCCCGCCCGGCGTCCACCTGCCCTTCCTGCGGGCACCGGATACGGCCCTGGGAGAATATTCCGGTGGTCAGCTACCTGTTCCTGAGGGGCAAGTGCAGCAACTGTAGTGCCGGCATTTCGGTTCGCTACCCGCTGATCGAGGCCGTTACGGCCATTTTCTCTCTGCTGACGGTATGGCTGCTGGGACCTTCCGTGGGCACGCTATGGGCGCTGGTGCTGGTCTGGGCGCTGATTGCCCTGACCATGATCGACTTTGACACCCAACTGCTGCCGGACAACATCACCCTGCCCCTGATGTGGCTGGGGCTGGTGCTGAACTATTTTGGTTACCTGACGGACTTCACCAGTGCCTTCTGGGGCGCTGTGGCTGGCTACCTGTCGCTGTGGTCCGTGTACTGGCTGTTCAAGCTGGTGACCGGCAAGGAAGGCATGGGCCATGGCGATTTCAAGTTGCTGGCCGCCATTGGGGCCTGGCTCGGGTGGCAACTGCTGCCGGCGGTGATCCTGCTGTCCTCCCTGGTGGGGGCCATGGTCGGTATCAGCCTGATGGTGTTCCATCGTCATGGTCGGGACGTGCCCATTCCCTTTGGGCCTTACCTGGCGGCGGCTGGTTTGCTGGCGTTGTGGTTTGGGGATGAGATTCTGGCTGGGTGGTATGTTTGGTTGGGAGTGGCCTGAGGGGAGTTTAACTCCCCGCGTACCCCAACTTCTTGTCCACGTTATTGAACAACTCCCCTCCCTGATGCCAGCGATCAAAGTTCTCCAGGAACTGGTCCGTCAGGGCGCGGCGCCAGCCGATGAAGTCGCCTGACATATGGGGTGTGAGGATGACGTTGCCCATTTCCCAGAGGGGATGGCCTTCCGGCAGGGGCTCCTCCTCGAACACGTCCAGGGCAGCGCCGGCGATATCCCCCTTGTTGAGGGCGTCGATCAGGTCTTTGGTGTTGACGATAGGCCCGCGGCCGATGTTGATCAGTCGGGCGCTGCTCTTCATGGCCTTGAAGGCTTTCTGGTCGAACAGGCCCTCCGTCTGCGGCGTCAGGGGCGCGGCGATCACCACGAAATCCGCCACTGCCAGCTGGTCGAAGAGTTGTTCGTTGGCGTGCACCGCGATGAAATCCTCGTCGTCGCCCCGGGCCCGGCGGGCAATGCCGTGGGGGTTCATGCCGATGCCCCGGGCCAGGCGTGCGATCTGACGGCCGATGGAACCGGCCCCCACCACCAGCACCTCACTCCCCTCTGCCCGCTCGGTATCCCGGTGCTTCCACTTGTGGCCGGCCTGTAGCCGCATGGATCGGGGAAAGTCCTTGGCGAACATCAGCATGGTGCACAGGACATACTCGGCGATACTGCGGTCGAAGATGCCACGGGCATTGGTGACGGTCACGTCGCTGTCGATCAGCGCCGGGAACATCAGTGCATCCACCCCCGCGCTGGTGGCGTGGATCCACTCCAGCTTATCGGCACAGGGCCATGCGGCCTCCAGGGCTTCCGTGCGGAAGTCCGTCACCATCATCACCTGGCTGCCCGGCAGGGCCTCCCGCAATGTCGCCTCATCCCACGCGAAGCGAACCTCGCCCCGGGCCTTCACGGCGTCGATGCCCGGGGGGGCGTCTTCACCCGGGGCGGTGAGTACGGTGATGATCGGCTTCTGCTTTTGGCTCATGGGTGTCGGATCCTCCTGACGACGGGGTATAACCTGAAATGAGTTTGGCCGCTGGACCATGCGGGGTCAAACCTGTCTGAGGGATCGTCAGACAATGATCAGAAAAAGGTCTGATGCCTCTTGTACCCGGATTGTGTCGTGGACTACTCTGCCAGAAGAAAGAAAGGCGCTACAGATTCGCTGGCGGGCCCGGCCCAGGGCCTTGCCGCAATACAACCCATGGCAGTGAGAGGTGCTTATGGCAGAGGCTGCAAGAGATACCGGGCAAACCCAGCCGCGCAAGGTGAAGTATCGCAAGGCGAAAGCGTCCTGGAACCCCGCCATGCAGGCGATTCCGGTGCCTGGTATCCGTCGGATGGTGAATATGGCGGCCACCATGAAGGACGTCATCCACCTGTCCATCGGGCAGCCGGACCTGCCAACCCCCAAGCACGTGATCGATGCCTACGTGGATGCCCTCAACGCGGGCCAGACCGGCTACACCATGGACGCCGGCCTGCCGGAACTGCTGGTAGCCCTGCGGGACTATTACGGCAAGCGCTACGGTCGCAAGCTGACCCGGGACAATATCCTGATCACCAGCGGTGCCACTGAGGCCATGTACCTGGCCATCACCTCCACGGCCCAGCCGGGGCGGCAGTTCATTATCACCGACCCCACCTTCCTGCTGTACGCGCCGCTGATCCGCATGAACGGCGGCGAGGTGAAGTACATTCCTACCCGGGCGGAGAATGACCACCAGCTCGACCCGGACGAGGTGATCCGGGCCATGGGGTCCCGCACCTTCGCCCTGGTCCTGAACTCCCCCAACAACCCCACCGGGGCGGTCTACCCGCGCTCCACCATCGAGACTATCGTGGAGGAATGCGCCTATCGGGGGATCCAGATCTTTTCCGATGAGGTCTACGACCACCTGATCTTCGACGACGATGATTACGCCAGCGTCCTCAACTGCGCAGTAGACCTGGACAACATCATGTGCATCAGCAGCTTCTCCAAGACCTACAGCATGGCGGGGCTGCGGGTAGGCTGGGTGATATCCAGCCAGGCCACTATCAAGAGCCTGCGCCGGTATCACATGTTCACCACATCGGTGGCCAACACGCCGGCCCAGTTTGCCGGGGTTGCGGCCCTGACCGGTGACCAGCAATGCATCCGGGATATGGTGGGCATCTACCGGGAGCGCCGTGACAAGATCGTCGAGCTGATCGACCAGACACCACACCTGACCGGCTACAAGCCCGGCGGGGCCTTCTTCGCCTTCCCCAACCTGCCCCCCCACGTGGACGGGTCGGACCTGGCCCTGCGGATGCTCAAGGAAACCGGCGTGTGTACGGTGCCCGGCGATGCCTTCGGCGAACACACCCAGAATGCCCTGCGTCTGAGCTTCTCCACCACCTGTGAGAAGCTGGAGGAGGCCTTCGACCGCATTATCCCATGGATGGCCAAACAGCAGTTCTGATACATCACTGACAGCGCCGTGGGCTGACACACAGCAGCCCACGGCAGGGTGACCGAGCATTATGCTGGAACCTGCCGCCCTGCAATGTCCCTATTGCTGGGAACAGTTGGAAGTCTTCGTGGACCCGAGTGTCCGGGACCAGGAATACGTGGAGGACTGCCAGGTCTGCTGCCAGCCGATCCTGATCCACGCATGGTTCGATGAAGGCGAAGAGCTGCACCTCACCGCGACCCCGGAGAATGACTAAGGTGTAACGCTTTTGGCGGCATCTCCGCTTGCCTCCGGAACCCGCCTCGGAGACCCTATGAACACCTATCACTGTCCACAGGAAATGTCATGACTGTTCGTGCTGTACTGGCCCTGATTCTCACCAGTGTACTGATCACTGGCTGCGCCGGCTTCTCCCCCCTGACCATCAGCGAATCCACCCTGGAGCGACACCTGCAGGATGCCGTAAGCAATTATGACCGGCAGCAACTCCAGGCCGGCTCGCCCCTGAGCCTGTCACTGGACAACGCGGACATCACTCTGGGGCCCGATGGTCGCGATGTGGCGGTGATCGACCTGTCCGGCCAGGTGGCCCTGAACGCCCTGATGGCGAAGATACCCGCGGATATCGCCCTCAAGGTGGAAGGTTCGCCGGTGTACGACAGCGAGGAACAGGCCATCTACATCCGCCGTCTGAAGCTACTGGAAAGCAGCGTGGATACGCCCTACTTCAGCAGCGGCGAACTGGCCCCGGTCACCGAGAACGTTATGCGGGTGGTGGCCCAACTGCTGGAGACCGTGCCCGTGTACCGGCTGGATGACACCAGCCTTGGCGCCCGGGTGATGGGGATGACGGATATGGACCTTCGCGTGGCGCCGGGCAGGCTGGAATTCGTGAAGCGCTGATAGCCCCACTCCCGCATGGGGAGAGGCTGGAAATGCCGACTCCGCAGCCGGACCGCCCTCCCCCTCTCCCTCTCCCCGGCCCTCTCCCCCAAGGGGAGAGGGAGACCAAGGAGCGAGCGTTGGTGCGGGCGCCGGCTTTAGCCCCTCTCCCTCGACGGGAGAGGGGTTGGGGAGAGGGTGGAGACTCCACCTCCGATCAAGGAAGGCAATAGATGGAACAAAGGAAGTTCGCCAAAAACCTGCGTAGCAACATGACTGATGCGGAGCACCTGCTCTGGCGTCACTTACGTGCCAAAAGGATCGAAGGTGCCAAGTTCAGAAGGCAACATCCTATTGGCCCCTATGTGGTTGACTTCGTTGAGCTGAAGCACCAAATAATTGTGGAAGCGGATGGTGGTCAGCATAACGGGTGCGACAATGACTCTGAACGGGACGACTGGCTGACCCGGAAAGGATTTCGCGTTCTGAGATTCTGGAACCACGATATCCTTGGGCAAACTGACGTGGTTCTGGAAGAGATTTATCGGGCGCTGCGCGCCTCCCCCTCTCCCCGACCCTCTCCCTCCAGGGGAGAGGGGGTCCAGGGCGCGAGCAATGGTGGCGGGCGCCAGCCTTAGCCCCTCTCCCTTGACGGGAGAGGGGCTGGGGAGAGGGTGGAGATATCAACACCGCAGCCGGGCCGCTCTCCCCCTCTTCCTCCAGGGGAGAGGGGGACCAAGGCGCGAGCGATGGTGGCAGAGGTCGGCATTAGACCCTCTCCCGCAAGGGGAGAGGGAGATCAAGGCGCAAGCGTTGGTGGCCGGCGTCGGCTTTAGTCCTGCTTTACTAGTCGCCTGACAAGGAGGTATCGGACGGATCCAGCTCCATCTGCTGGATGGCGATTACTGCCTGGGTGCGGTTGCGCACGCCCAGTTTGCGGAAGACCGCGGTGATGTGGGCCTTGATGGTGGCTTCTGAGACGTCCAGGTCATAGGCGATCTGCTTGTTGAGCATGCCTTCCGCCAGCATCCCGAGTACCCGGAACTGTTGCGGTGTGAGGGAGGCCAGGCGATCCGAGAAGTCTGTGCTCTCCGCCTGCATCTGTTCCAGCTTTTCCGCGACGCCTTCCGGCAGCCACATATCCCCTTCCAGCACTGCCTGGATGGCCTCGGTGATTTCCGGCAGGGGGGCGGATTTGGGAATGAAGCCCGAGGCGCCATAGTCGATGGAACGGCGCATCACCTGCAGGTCTTCGGAACCGGACACCACCACCACCGGCAGGCCCGGGTACTGGCCCCGCATGAACACCAGGCCCGAGAAGCCGTGGGCCCCCGGCATGTTCAGATCCAGCAGCACCAGGTCCGCATCCGGCTTCCGCTCCACCTCCGCCTGCAGGGCCTTGATGCTCTCAACCTCGGCCACCTCCGCATCGGGCACGGCCTGGCTGACCGCCTGGCGCAGTGCGGCGCGGAACAGCGGGTGGTCATCGGCGATGATTATGTGTTGGGCCATCCACGGACATCCTCTTGTTAAACCGGTGTTTGTGCCCTAGCAGCGGGCTATCTCTCAACGCTGACCCGTTCGATCAGCGAAAAACCCGAGAGGGAAACAGGGTTATTCTACCCCAAACACAACGATGCCCGCAGGGCATGATCCCTGCGGGCATCGTCTTCCGTCGTTATGGTCGGGAGTCTACTTGAAAGCGCGCTCGCTGATAAGTTCGTCCACCACGCTCGGATCCGCCAGGGTGGAGGTATCCCCCAACTGGTCGTGCTCGTTGGCGGCGATCTTACGCAGGATGCGGCGCATGATCTTGCCAGAGCGGGTCTTCGGCAGCCCCGGCGCCCACTGGATAACATCCGGCGAGGCGATCGGGCCGATCTCCTTGCGCACCCACTGGACCAGCTCCTTGCGCAGCTCCTCGGTGGGCTCCACGCCGTGCACCACGGTGACATACACGTAGATGCCCTGCCCCTTGATGTCGTGGGGATAACCCACCACAGCGGCTTCGGCCACCTTGTCGTGGGCCACCAGGGCGCTTTCCACCTCGGCGGTGCCCAGGCGATGGCCGGACACGTTCAGCACGTCGTCCACGCGACCGGTGATCCAGTAGTAGCCGTCCTCGTCACGGCGGGCGCCGTCACCGGTGAAGTACATGCCGGCATAGGTGCTGAAGTAGGTCTGCTTGAACCGCTCATGATCCCCGTAGATGGTGCGCATCTGCCCGGGCCAGCTGTCGAGGATCACCAGGTTACCCTCGGCCTTGCCGTCCAGGATATTGCCATCGTTGTCCACCAGAGCCGGCTTGACGCCGAAGAACGGCAGAGTGGCGGAACCTGGCTTCAGGTCCACGGCCCCGGGCAGCGGGGAAATCAGGATGCCGCCGGTCTCGGTCTGCCACCAGGTGTCCACAATCGGGCACTGGCTGTTGCCGATCACCCGGTGATACCACTCCCAGGCTTCCGGGTTGATGGGCTCACCCACGGAACCCAGCAGGTGCAGACTCTCCCGGGTGGTGCCCTTCATGCAGTCCTCGCCTTCGGCCATCAGGGCGCGAATAGCGGTGGGCGCGGTGTACAGCACGTTGACCTTGTGCTTGTCCACCACCTGCCCCATGCGGGAAGTATCCGGGTAGTTGGGCACTCCTTCGAACAGCACGGTGATCGCGCCATTGGCCAGCGGGCCATAAAGAATATAGCTGTGGCCGGTCACCCAACCGAAGTCGGCGGTGCACCAGTAGACATCACCCTCCTGGTAGTCAAAGACATACTCGTGGGTCATGGACACGTATGTCAGGTAGCCACCGGTGGTGTGCAGTACACCCTTGGGGGCGCCGGTGGAGCCGGAGGTATACAGCATGAACAGTGGGTCCTCCGCGCCCATGGGCTCCGGCGGGCACTCGGCTGAGGCGTCCTTCATCAGGTCCTCGTAGTGTACATCGCGGCTGGCGTCCCAGGGCACATCCCCGCCGGTGCGCCTGACCACCACCACCTTCTCGACGTCCGGCACGTTCTTGCCCTTGAGGGCGGCGTCCACGTTCTTCTTCAACGGAATCTTGCGGCCGCCGCGCACACCCTCATCCGCCGTCACCACGAACCGGGACTTACCGTTCTCGATGCGGGCACCCAATGCTTCCGGCGAGAAGCCGCCGAATACCACGGAGTGGATGGCACCGATGCGGGCACAGGCCAGCATGGCGACGGCGGTTTCCACGATCATGGGCATGTAGATGGTGACCACGTCGCCCTTCTTCACGCCCAGGGTCTTGAGCACGTTGGCGAACTTGGCGGTCTCGGCGTGCAGCTCGCGGTAGGTCACATGGCGGGAATCGGCCGGGTCGTCCCCCTCGAAGATGATTGCAGTCTTGTCGCCCCGCGTTTCCAGGTGCCGGTCGAGGCAGTTGGCGGAGGCATTGAGAACGCCGTCCTCAAACCACTTGATGGAGAGGTTGTCGTAGTCGTAGGTGGAATTCTTGACCTTGCTGTAGGGCTTGATCCAGTCCAGGCGCTTGCCGTGCTCACCCCAGAAGGTCTCCGGGTCCTCGATGGACTGTTTGTACATCTGTTCGTACTGCTCGCGATTGACGATGGCTCGTTTCGCGAAGCTGTCGGGTACCGGGTATAGCTTCTTGTCGGTCATTATCTCCCCCTTTTTCAGAGTCTGTTGCTGAGTTGTCGGAATTGTTGGAACAGAACTTGTCAGCCCCTGCCAGGCAGTCGGTTTTCAGGCAGCGGACAGGGATCGTGGCCGTCAGTCGGTCGACCTATCGGATCCCTGATAAGTGGATTGCCCTATCTGACCATGTCAGACCTGACCATTGAATTAGACCAACGTACTACCAAAGTGTTCTGACGGTGTCAGGGTAAGTGTCGTATACAGGAAGGATAGTTCTCCCCGGGGCGGCTGAAAAGCAGCCCCGGGGAGAGGACGACGGTTGTCGATATCAGGCAGCGGCGGCAGCGCGACGCTCGCGGCGGGCTCTCAGGCTGTACACCCGGCGCTCGGCCAGGGCGTAGCGGTTGAGACCGCCCAGGTGGGTCTTGCGGAGGTAGGTTTCCCAGCCAATACGGCGCGGATCCACCGAGAACAGCTCACGGTCGGTATCCCCCATGCGTTCGGCCAGATCCATCAGCTTCTCGTTATGGAACACGTAATCCGGCGCGGTGTAGAAGCCGAAGATGGTCGCCAGGGCACGGGTGGTGTCCAGGTTGCGCAACAGCTTCAGCTCTCGGCTATGGCCCGCCATCTTCATGGCCTTGCTGGCCAGGGACAGGGGCACCCGGATGCCGGTGACGGCGGCGTCAAACAGGGTGCGGTTGACCGCCATGAAGGGTTTGGTGGGCTGGCGGCTGAACAGCTTGTCGTAGGCCTCGTGGTTTTCCCGCGCCTCGTCCATCAGGTGGTCGATGAATTCCCCCAGGGAGATGGGGTTCATGGAACCACTGCAGCACTGGTAGATACGGCGGCCCTGTTCGGCGTTTACCGCCTCCGCACCGGCCAGCAGGATACTGTTGGCCACCAGGTCCACCGGGATGACGTCAATCACGCCCTCGCGGTCGCCCGGGAACAGGGTCACCTTCTCACGGGCGTAGGCCAGGATAATGGCGTCGGCCACCTTGACCCCCTCTATCCAGCCCGGCATGGGCTCCTTGAGGGCGCTCTCGATAATGGAGGGCCGCACGATGGTCAGGCTCTGGTCCGCCAGCGCCTCCATCAGCCGCTGTTCGCCCAGCCACTTGGTGAAGGTATAGGTATCACTCCAGCCATAGTGGTTGGCCTCGCGGATGCCCAGCTCCACCAGCTTTTTCTCCAGTTGCTTGCCGGAGTACCGGGACCGCACATCGGTGATCTTGTCATGGAGCAGCCGCACCAGCGCATCGGTCTGGAAATAGCCATCCTCACTCTGGGGAATGGGCGCACCGGCAGGCTTGATAACGTCTTCGGCCACCTGGCCGCTGTTCATGCCATTCACGTAGCAGGTGGACACCTGCACCACCGGGATGCCACCACCGTGGCGGGCAAAGTGGGCCACGTTATCCAGGCACAGGGTGTTGATGGTGAGGGCCTTGTCCAGCTCCTCACGGAAGTTGACGCTGGCCGCGGAGTTGATCACCAGGTCAATGCGCGAGGTCAGGCGTTCATACTCGGCATCGGACAGGCCGAAACGGGGGCGGGTAAGTTCGCCCTTTACGCAATGCACCTTATCCTCCAGGAAGGCCTCGAAGCCTTCCTGGTCCTCACTGCGCAGGAGTTCGAATACGCTGGCGCTGGCGATCTCACTGTAGAAGCGTTCACGGGCATCCGGGTGGCGGGCATTGCCACGGACCAGCAGGTGAATGCTGCCGATCTCGGGCACCGTACGTATCAGCTTCTCCAGCACGGCCTTGCCAAGGAAACCGGTGGTGCCGGTGATCAGGATATGCTTGCCCTCCAGGGCGCGGCGCACAGAGGAGCTTGTGTCGTCGATATCCGGAAACAGATGGGTCATTTCAGTTGAACTCCTTCTCGTTAATATCGCGGATCCGGAGTGGGGGTTGGTTCCGGACCCCAATGGCGTCCCTGGTGGTCAAACCCGGTTGTCCCTGAACCTGTCGGCTCGCCGGGAAAGCATCGCCTCAGCCATACCCGATGTGCGTCTGGACATCAGTGTCACGACTGTCTATGCACTACCTTGTCGGGGAATTTGCAGAAATCGCGCCAGCCTGCGTTCCCTCAAGTTGAGACGCCGTGAGTCTGGCATGGCATCGTGACAATATAGAGACAAATCACGGAAATTAAACTGCCTATTTCCTGAACGTAACCTTATGACGCCCATGACGAAAATCACGTCACTGTTTTCAATAACAAAAGGTGTTCAAGAGGTTTTCAATTGTTCACCAGGGGGAGCCTGACGACAATCGTCAGTTCTCCCTATTCGGCCCGGGCCGCCTCAATGAGGTGCATGACAAACCTGCGACGGGCGATTTTGAGGCGTCATACCATATCCGGACCACCCGATAACAAGGCTCAGGGGCGCGGAGAGGAGAGGGATCCGGGTGTGTTCCGTTACTGGTCAGCGGTATTGGAGAGGGCTGCGAGGAATCCATCGACACGCACGGAATCCGGCTGGGATCTCAAACGAGCCAGCAGAGCATCCTGGGAACCAAAATCGGCCCGGCTGTAACCTGCACCCGGGGGAGGTGACGACACCTCCGGTTCCGACGACGCCATCCGAGATAACAACGCAGAGACACCGCGCAATGCTTCCTGCCTGAGCCGGGCATCCCCGGACTGTTCCGACAGCAACTGCTCCAGGTCGGCAAACAGTGCCCGGCAACGGGCGTCAGGGCGCGCGTCCTGTGCCACCGGCGCACCATGGCCTGTGGGTACATTGCCATCAGGCCGAGCAACGGCAGATCCAGAGGCTGGTGCCGGCAGTGCCTGGTCGGACGCTTCCTGTTGCCGTCGGCTGCGGTGATACCAATAGGCCGCCAGCCCCACCTTCCGGGCAGGCAGCCGTGACAGATGCCCCAGCAACTGGTCGGACAGGGTAATAAACTGCCGGCTTGACGGGTCTGACTCCGACAGAGTGGCCACCGGTCGCTGCAGCTCCACCGACTGGCGTATGGATTCATCCCGCCAGATGGCGCCGATGTAGTCCACGTCCATGCCCAGGTGACGCCGGGTGGCACCGGCAAAACGACGGTAGACCGCCCGCGCCTGGGAGGCCCCAGACGCCATGTTGACCACGACCCCCGGTGTGCGACGATAGCCCCGACGCTGCAACACCCGGAGCAGGGAGAAGGCATCGGTGAGAGAGGCTGGCTCCGGCGTGATCACCACGCAGGCCAGGGACGACGCGGCGATCATGTGCAGCGCCGCCGGCCGCAGCCCGGAGGCGGTATCGATAAGGATGGCGTCGTAGGCCCGCTCCATGCCCGCCAGTTCGCGGAGGACGCCCTCGGCATCGCCGATGTCCAGATCCATGCACCGCTGCACACCGGAGGCGCCGGCAATGATATGCAGACCGAAAGGCCCTTCCTGGATGACATCGGCAAGCCGGCACTCGCCCGCCATGGCGTGTTCGAGGGTCCGTGTGGGATAGAGGCCGAGGAGGATACTGACATTGGCAAGGTCGGTGTCCGCATCCAGTAGCAGCACGCGCCTGCCCCTACGCGCCAGGGTCAGGGCCAGGTTAACGGCCACCGAGGTCTTGCCGACGCCGCCCTTGCCGCCCGTCAGGGCGACAATATCGGGGCGCGCCATTCGGTCAGGCACACCACCACTGCCCTGTGCCCCGTCATTCTGGGAATCGCTCACATCCATAACCCTGTACTAATGGTCGCTATCCGTCAGCCGGCCATAACATCATCAGGCGAATAAACAAACCTGAATGATACCCTGATTCAGGCCATTCCGGGAATGGAAAGAACGATCGGTCAATTTCTCAACAAAATCTCTTGATATGTATTCTCCAATGACTATCCTAACGTATTGTTCATTAACATTACGTTACGGACCGTTACACAAAGACAATGACACCGCCGTCGGCCACTGAGCAGCTCCCCACCCTTCCGGAGCCCCATTTACGGGCCCTGGAAGCCTGTCGACAGCAGCGAAGCTACCGGCGAATTACCGATATCATACAGCTCGACACGGCGCTGTCTGCGCGCATCCTTGCCCTGGCCAACGCCGCCGGCTCGCACCCCAGCCAACCGATGGACAGCCTGGAGCAGGCCCTGCTGCGCCTGGGGACCAACCGGGTGCAGAACCTGGTACTGACCGCGGCCCTGCAACAACTGCTGTTTGACCTGGGTAAAGGACACTGGCAGCAGCTCCACGGTTTCTGGCATGACGCCCTGTCCGTTGCCCTGATGGCCCGGGCGCTGGCCCGCCTGACCCGCTACCCGGCCACGGACACCGCCTTTCTCACCGGCATGCTGCACAATGCCGGCAGACTGCTCCTGCTACGACAGGAACTCGACGCCCCCCATCGGCCGCCGGAAACCGGCTACGTGGTACTGAGCACCACCCTAGCCCGCCACTGGCAACTGGACCCGGCGATTCTCGAGGCCCTGGCCCACCAGCAGGATGATACCGGCGCCCTCGGCACCACCGGTCATCTGGCCCGCATCACTGCGGTGGCGGTGCAACTGGTTGTCCGGGAGGGCCATGGCCTGACCATGGCAAAGGCACTGTTCGGGCTGGAGGATGAACTGACGGCGGAAATCCTGCGCCGTATCCGGCTGGAAACCGGGGACCTGGCCCGGGAAATGGGCGTACCCGCCTTTGTCCACTACGACGGCGACCAGGCCACGCGGCGACTGACCATCGCCGCCGTCCGGGAACTGCTGGCCCGGGACCTGATGGAACAGTCGGCCCCACCGGTATCGGCGGACCAGATACGCCGGCAGGTCCACGAGATCAACAACCCCCTCACGGTGGTCCGGCAGTACCTCTACCAGTTGCGCAAGCGCCTGGCGGAAACCGGCAGCGAGGGGGACATCGATATCATCGAGGAAGAGCTTGCCCGGGCCAGCGAATTGCTTGGGGAACTGGCCAGCAACAACGCTGACGGGGCGGCGGGACAGCGGGAAACCGAAGGCCAGGCCATCCTCAACCATGAGGTCCGCACACTGCGGGACCTGTTGGCGGATGGCCTGTTCCAGGAGTTGCAGGTCACCTGTGCGCTGGAACTCTGTGATACGAGTTCCGCCATTGCGGCCCCCGCAGCCCAGGTCCGGCAGGTGGTGCTTAACCTGCTTCGCAATGCCGCGGAAAGCCGGCCGGATGGCCCGGTACGGATTGTCATTCGGTCCATGGCTCCGGTCTGGCAACAGAACCGGCAATGGGTGGAACTGACCGTGGAGGATGACGGCCCCGGCCTGCCGGATACCGTCAGCCAACACCTGTTCGAACCGGTCACCACCGGCAAGGGCGGGGCCCACAGTGGCCTGGGCCTGAGTATCGTCAAACAGTTAATGGATGACATGGACGCCATCATCAGTTGCCAGAGCAGCCCTTCGGGAACCCTGTTCCGGCTGCTATTCCCCGCGGGGACCAGTACCGAAGACCGGTAACAGCACAGCAGGGCCCGGAGGCTATCGTCCCGGGGCAACTGCGGCAAGGGAACTCGCTGAAAACCGGCAAAGGTCGACGAGTAGCGTGTGATGATCCATAAAGCCGAATCAGATCCAGAACCTTACCGGGAACGCCAGCGAATACTGGTGGCCGATGACAATCCGCGCCTGCTGAAAAGCCTGTCGGACCTGCTCTGTGACCATGGCTACCAGGTTTCCATGGCCGCCGACGGCAATGAAGCCTGCCGCCTGTTGCAGCAACACCCGTTCACCCTCGCCTTCCTGGACCTCAACATGCCCGGGCGCGACGGTTTCCAGGTGATGGAGGAAGCCTGTCGCCTGCAACCCCGGTGCGCACTGGTGGTGGTCAGCGGCGAAACCTCCTTCCTGTCGGTCAGTCGCGCCCTGCGGCGGGGGGCCAGCGACTATATCCGCAAGCCCTTCGACCCGGAGGAGGTACTGGCGACCCTGGAAAACGTGCTCGGCAGGCAGTCACTGCTGCGCGCCCACGAGGACGTCCAGCAACGGCTGGAGAAGTCCGAGTCCCTGCACCGCTATATCGTCAACAACTCCCCCGACATCGTCTTCATGCTCGACGACCAGGGGCGCTTCTGCTTCCTCAACCCCAAGGTGTCCAACCTGCTCGGCTACCAGCCCTCCGATCTGATCGGCCAGCACTTCCGCTTGCTGCTGCATGACGAGGACGCCTCACTGAGCGCCCCCTCTCTCAATGACCCGGGCATCAGCACGGACCGGCCCGCCACCTTCGAGGTTCGCCTGAAGGCCGAGGGCCGCCTCCAGGCAACCCGGCATTTCGAGATCACCGCGTTCCCCATCGCCCCGGGTAGCTGGAGCAGCGCGGGGAATCCCGACGAGCGCGAGCTCAACGAACGCGCACGCTACTATGGCATCGCCCGGGATATCACCGAGCGCAAGGAGGCCGAGGCCTTCATCAGTTTCCAGGCCTATCACGATCTGCTGACCCGCCTGCCCAACCGGGCCCTGTTCCGGGACCGGCTCAACATGGCGATCAACCAGGCCAACCGGCACCGTCATCCGCTGGCGGTGATGTTCCTGGACCTGGACCGTTTCAAGATCATCAACGACACCCTGGGCCATTCCATGGGTGACCGGTTGCTGCAGGCGGTAACCCAGCGCCTGGAAAAATGCCTGCGCAAGGGCGATACCCTGTCACGATTCGGTGGCGACGAATTCACTCTGCTGCTGCCGATGGTTCCGGACCGGGATCACGCCGCCGTGATCGCGCGCAAGCTGATCGATGCCCTCAAGGCACCGTTCCGGCTCGACAACCAGGATATCTTTGTGGGGGTCAGTATCGGGATCGCCATGTACCCGGAAGCGGGCAAGCGCATCGAACAACTGATACGCAATGCCGACCTGGCCATGTACCACGTCAAATCCCGGGGCAAGGACAACTACTGCTTCTTTGACAGCAGCATGACCGTGGACTCCAGCCAGCGCCTGACCCTGGAACGGGACCTGCGGCGGGCCATCACAGGTGGCGAACTGGAAGTCCACTACCAGCCCCAGGTCTGCCTGCGCACCGGCAAGGTGGCCGGGCTGGAGGCGCTGGTTCGCTGGCGACACCCACACCGCGGCCTGTTACCGCCATCGGAGTTCCTGCCCCTGGCGTCGGAAACCAACCTGATTGCCGACGTCAGCCATCAGGTGCTGGCCAACGCCTGCCGCGAAGTGGGCCAGTGGATCGCCTCGGGACACCCCGACCTGCGACTGGCAGTCAACCTGTCGCCGGTCCAGGTGGAGCATCCCATGTTCACCGAGCGCCTGATGGCGCAACTGCGCCAGGTGGGCTTCCCCCCGGGCAACCTGGAGATCGAGATCACCGAGAATGTGATCATGAACGACCTGGAGAAAGTGAGCCAGACGCTGCGGGAGCTGGCCGATCAGGGCATCCGCATTGCCATCGATGATTTCGGCACCGGCTATTCGTCCCTGAGCTACCTGCACCACCTGCCGATACACATCCTCAAGGTGGACCGCAGTTTTATCCAGGGAATTCGTGCCGGCAACGACGGGGCCTGTATCGTTAATGCCATCATCGCCATGGCTCGGGGGCTGAAGCTGGAAATTGTCGCCGAGGGGGTGGAGAACCAGGATCAGCTTGAGTACCTGACCGCCAGCAACTGCGACCATGTCCAGGGTTTCCTGTTCGGTCGCCCGCAGCCCGGTCCGGAGGTGCGCAAGGTGCTCGACCGCAGCCCGTTCCCGCTTCTGGAGAGCCTCTGAACAGGCCCTGGGTCAGGCCTGGACGATGTCCCGGCGATATCCGAGCCGGGCCAGGAAGGGATCAATGTCCGCCGTCGCCGGTGCGGAAAACAGGCAGCGATGACCGGAGGACTGGTAGCGCACGAGGTCCCGGGGGGAAAATCCCGCTTCTTCCAGCAGGGCCCCGGTGCGGCGGGCAATGGCGTCACCGGAATCCACCCAGTGGCGCACGTCCGGCAGCAGGCGCTGGAGCACGTCACGGATCAGCGGGTAATGGGTACAGCCCAGTACCAGTGTATCGACCCGCGCCTCGCGGAATGGCTGCAGGGCCACCGACAGGGCCGGTTCCGGTAATGGCCGGCCACGGGCCCAGTCCTCGATCCAGGTGACCAGCTCCGGGTGCCCTACCCGTTCCAGCAGACAATCCGGAGCAAAGTCACGGACCAGTTGTTCCAGGTAGGGACGCCGTACCGTGGCGGGGGTCGCCAGCAGGCCAATACGACGGTTTTCCGACAGGGCGGCGGCGGGCTTGATGGCCGGCACGACCCCCACCACCGGAACACTCACCGCCGAGCGTAGCGCCGGCAGCGCCACGGTGCTGGCGGTGTTACAGGCCACCACCACCACATCGAATGGGCGCTGGCGAAGCTGATCCTGTACCAGGCCGACGGTACGGTCCACCACGACTCCCTCCGGCTGGTCGCCATAGGGAAACCCGGCATTGTCCGCCAGGTGGGTCAGGCGGGCCGCCGGGATATGCTGGTGAATACAGGCGGCAATGCTCAGCCCGCCCACGCCGGAATCGAACACCAGGATTTCCGGCACCCGGTCAGGTCGTGCCGTGCTCACCCGGCCATCTCCCGCTTCAGTTGCCGGATCAGGCGACCGGCAATGGTGGTTTCCGGGGGCACGGGGGGATGATCATCCGGGGTAAACCAGTCCGCCTCGGCCAGTTCGTCCTCCTGCAACACCAGGTCGCCGGACTCATAGTCGGCAAAGAAGCCCAGCATCAGCTGGTGAGGGAACGGCCAGGGCTGGGATGTCCAGTAACGCACGTTGGTCACCGTCAGGCCGGTTTCCTCCAGCGTTTCCCGGGCCACCGCCTCTTCCGCGCTTTCCCCGGGCTCCACGAAGCCGGCGATCAGGCTGAAGAAATGGCTGCGAGCCCGTGAGGAACGAGCCAGCAGGAAGCGGCCCCCCCGGCGGATCACCACGATCACGCAGGGGGCCAGCCGGGGATAGAAGGGAATATCGCACCGGCCGCACCAACGGGCCCGTTCGGCGGGGTGGAACCCGGTCTCACCCCCGCAACGGCCACAGAAGCGATGGTCCAGGAACCACTGCTGCACCTGGGAGGCGGTGCCCAGCATCTCAGCGGGCGCATCCGGCATGGTGAGCAGTGCCTCCCGCAGGTGAATCGGCCGGGTGGCGTAGAGCAGCATGCCCGGGTCGACGCTGGCCACGTAGACCGCCCGACCATCCAGGTCACCCACGTAGACGGGGTCCGTCCCCTCATCCAGGGCACCGTCCACCGCTGCCCAGCGATGGGTCCAGCCATCCTCGGGACACCAGATTTCCGGGCCATTCATGGCCACGACCAGGTCGTCGGCGGCGGGCGCCTTGCGGGACCAGCCTGCACTCCAGTTCTCCATCAACTACTCCACCAGGTTACAAAGGCTGAAATGTATCATATCTGTTAAAGGGGAACGCACTCACCACTTTGTCCGGAACCGGCGACAAAGTACACTTGTGGCTCCTCTCTGTCCGGAGTCTGACTGAATGCGATTACTGCCTGCCATTTCCGGCGCTCTGACCACCCTGCTGAGAAAGATCCTGTTCCTTTGGGTGCGCACGGATGTCCTCGGCGCCGGCAAGCAGGAACTGAACCTCGATCCCAAGCGCCCGGTCTGTTACGTCATACAATACAGTTCCCTGTCGGCCCGGCTGGTGTTGGAGCAGGAGGTGGAAAGGGCCGGCCTGCCCCCGGCTCGTAGCCCCATGAAGATCCATAACGGGCCCCGCCACTCCTTCTGCTTCCTCTACCGCCGGGCCCGCGGCACCTTCAGCCCCCGACCGACACCAGTGATGACCCAGCGCATGGAACACCTGGTGGCCATGTCCGTGGAAGACCCCACCCTGGACATCCAGTTGGTGCCGGTCTCGCTGTTCTGGGGACGGTCGCCGGACAAGGAGAAGTCGTTCCTCAAGCTGTTGCTGTCGGATACCTGGTCGGTGGCTGGCCGCTTCCAGAAACTGCTGATCATCCTGGTGCACGGTCGCAATACCCTGGTCCGCTTCGGCGAGCCCATGTCCCTGGCCGACATGGTCCGGGAACACCATCGCAGCAAGGCCAGGGCCAGCCGCAAGACCGCCCGGCTGCTGCGCACCCACTTCCGTCGGGTACGCCAGGCGGTGCTGGGGCCGGATCTGTCACACCGTCGCACCCTGGTGGCGGACCTGATCCGCACCCCCGCGGTGCGGGACGCCATCCGCGAGACCTCCCGCCGGGAGGAAGTCCACCCGGACAAGGTCCGCAACCGGGCCTGGGGCTATGCCAACGAAATCGCCTCCAGTATGTCCATCGCCACCATCCGCATCCTGGAGATCATCCTGGGGTGGCTGTGGAACCGGATCTACAACGGCGTTCGCATCAACAACATCCGCGAGGTGCAGGAACTGGCGGAAAAGAACGCGGTGGTCTATGTGCCCTGTCACCGTTCCCATATCGACTACCTGTTGCTGTCCTATGTGCTTTACCGCAACGGGCTGATGCCGCCCCATATTGCCGCCGGCATCAACCTGAACATGCCGGTGGTGGGCCCCATCCTCCGCCGTGGCGGTGCCTTCTTCATGCGTCGCAGTTTCCGCGACAACCCCCTCTACGCCACGGTGTTCAACGAGTACATGCATGTCATGTTCACCCGGGGCTACTCGGTGGAATACTTCGTGGAAGGGGGCCGCAGCCGCACCGGACGCACCCTGCAACCGCGGCCGGGCATGCTTTCCATGACGGTACGGAGTTTCCTGCGGGACCACCAGAAGCCCATCGTGCTGGTGCCCGTCTACATCGGCTATGAGAAGGTCATGGAGGGCCGTTCCTACCTGGGCGAACTGCGGGGCAAGAAGAAGAAACAGGAAAGCGTGGTGGGGCTGGCGAAATCGGCCCGCAAACTGCGCAACTCCTTCGGCAAGGTGTCGGTCAATTTCGGCACCGGCATTGACCTGGCCACGGCCCTTGAACAGGCCCGGCCCGGCTGGCAGAACGAAGCCGTCGGACGGGAGGCCAGGCCGCCCTGGCTGAACGATGCCGTGAATCACCTGGCCCTGCAGGTGGCCACCGGCATCAACGCGGCGGTGGCCGTCAACCCGGTGACCCTGGTGGCGACGGTACTCCTGGCCACCGAGCGCATGGCCATGGACGAGCGGCAACTGGCACGGCTGATGGACCAGTACCTGGCAATCCTCAAGTCCCACCCCTATGCGGACACCGTGACCTTTCCCGAAGGCGATGGCCGCGAGTGGATCCGCTACTGCGAAAAGATGGGCATGGTAGGCCGACATCCCCAGAAGCTGGGGGACATCATCGGCCTGGACGGGGTCAATGCCACCCTGATGACCTATTACCGCAACAACATCCAGCACCTGTTCGCGCTGCCGGCGCTGATTGCCTGCCTGTTCGAGAACTGTACGTCCCTGGCCCGGGACCGGGTGATCTTCCTGGCCAGCGCCATCTACCCTTATCTGCAGTCGGAGCTGTTCCTGCGTTACGACGCCGACACCGTGGGGGTCGAAGTGGACCGCTGGATCGACACCCTGGTGGAACACGGTATCCTGCGCACCGACGGTGACCGCGTCATGGGCCCGGACGAGGGCACCGACCAGCGCCTGCAGCTCCATACCCTGTCACGGTTTATCATCCAGACCCTGGAGCGCTATTACATTGTTATCGCCACCCTGCGCAAGCATGGCCCGGGGATGCTCACCGCCAGGGAGCTGGAAGAGGAAAGCGTGCTGATGGCGGAACGGATGTCGATCCTGTTTGGCCTCAATGCCCCGGAATTCTTCGACAAGGCCCTGTTCCGGAACTTTATCGACAACCTGCGCCGGAACGACGTCATCATTGCTGGCGACAACGAGCGACTGGGCTATACCCGGGAGCTGGAAGAAGTGTCGGAGGATGCCCGCCTGGTGCTGAATGTGGAGAAACGCCAGGCCATCGCCCAGGTGACCCGGCTCGGCGCGCTCTGATCAGTTGGATGGCAGGGCCTTGAGGGGGTAGACATCGTAACGGCTGCTCTTGCCCTCCAGCGTGAGGCCCGGCGATGCCCCCTCAATGGCCGGTGCCCGGCGTGAGCGCTTCACCACCACCCGGTACCGGGCGCAGGCCAGGGCCGCCTCCAGCAGCGTGGCGGCATCCGGGTCATCCCCCACCACCGGCCGGAACAGCTGCATCTCCTTCTTCACCAGGGCCGACTTGTCCCGGTGCGGGAACATGGGGTCCAGGTAGATCACGTCCGCAACCGGCCCCCCCGCCCGCGCCTTCAGCCACGTGATGCTGTCCGCCAGTACCAGGGACATGCGGGACACCACCGCCGCCGTACTGTCGTTTGCCGCCGCCCGCGCCAGGCCATCCTCCAGGAGCGCGTGGATCACCGGCGAGCGTTCCAGCAGGGTGACCTGGTGCCCCAGGCCCGCCAGCACGAACGCATCCTGCCCCAGGCCAGCAGTGGCATCCAGGATATGCAGGGTGTCGTTGGTGCGCTTGAGGCCGATGGCCTTGGCGATAAGCTGGCCGGTGCCGCCGCCGTGGGCCAGCCGGTAGCCGGCCTTGCCGGAGACAAACTCCGCCCGTACCGGACCCGGAGCCTTACGCCCCGTGGCCTGCAGTGAAAGGCCACGCTCGTCCAGCAACAGCACCAGTGGGCTATCCCCGATATCCCTGGCGGATCGGATGCCCAGGAAGTTGGCGCCCAGCCGGGTGGCCAGGGCTTCGGCAGCGGAGTATCGGTCGGCAACGTCACAGGCCACCGGCGGAATACCCATGTGATCGGCATCGTGATCGGTAAACGGAGATGTTGGCATGGGAAAGGGGCTCAGACGCGGATGTCGATGCCTGCGAGTTCAGCGTCGTACCCGTCCATGCCCTCACGCTGGCTGGCGACAGCAGCAAAGGCCTCCAGTGCGCGGGCATTGGCCATGGGAATATCGTCCGCCCGGAAGGGTTCGAGACGACTGTCCTCGGCGGCGGAACGGGCCTGGATCCGGCGCAGGTAGCCCTGGTTATCCTCGGCGGGCACCATGCCGGTACCGGGGGCATCGCCACCGGCCGGTGACGGGCGGGCGTCCTGGCGATCATCGGTCAGGACCTCCGGGCGTGCAGCGGGAGCGCGGGCCGCATCGTTGCGCTCACGGGCAATGCCGTTGTTACCGACGTAGGGGTTGTTGGAGTTGATACCACCAATCATGGCCACTGATCCGCACGTACCTTTAAACGGAGTCTGAACCTAACCAGACCACCTAACGCCCCGGAAGTTTCTTCCAGGTGACTTCATCCCGCAGATACACCGGTTGCGCCCGGGCCGCCGGTACCGCTTTCCCCTGCTGCCAGGCCACCACCGCCAGTCGGGCGACGAAGCGGGCATCCGGGGTAAGCGTCGGATCCGGTGGATTCACCGAACCCGTGACACTTTCGGGTATGCGGTCAGCATAGCGCCAACCACTGCCTCCTGCCAACCAGCGGCTGCAACCCTCCGGCAGGCTGACCTGTTCCGGGGGGCAGACCCGCTCAGGTGTCAGTAGCTCCGGCAGGCCATCCACCAGTTGGAAACAGCCCCAGTAGACCTCATCCATGCGGGCATCGAAGGCCACCGCCATGCCGTCGCCCTCGCCGGCTTCGTGGCTCTCCGCCAGTTCCAGCGCCACTGCCTGCAGGGAGGAGACCGGCACTACCGGTATATCCAGCCCCCAGGCAAGACCCTGGATCACCCCGGTGGCAATCCGCAGTCCGGTGAACGAGCCAGGCCCGGCGGCGAATGCCAGCGCGTCCAGGTTAGCCATGGCCACGCCCTGTTCCGCCAGCAACTGACGGACCATGGGCATGATCAGGCGGGTATGGCCCCGGGGCTCAACGCGACAATGCCCGCTCAGTTCCCCGCCACAAAGCAGGGCCACGGAGCAGGCATCGGTGGAGGTATCTATGGCAAGAAGGTTCAAGGTCGTGAACTAGCCCAGTTTGGAGAGGATCTGCTCGCGGATATCGTCGAGGGAACCCACACCTTCAACACGCACGTACTTCGGAGCCTGTTCCGGCTCGCTGGCGGCCCAGTCCTGGTAGTAGCCCACAAGAGGTTCAGTCTGCTCATGGTAGACCTCGAGACGCCTGCGGACGGTGTCTTCCTGGTCGTCCTCGCGCTGCACCAGAGGTTCGCCGGTCTGGTCGTCCTTGCCGTCCACCTTGGGCGGATCATACTTGACGTGGTAGATGCGACCACTGGCCGGGTGCACACGGCGGCCCGCCAGACGCTGGACGATTTCCTCGTCGTCGACGGCGATTTCCACCACATAGTCAATGCTGATGCCCTGGGTCTTCAGCGCTTCCGCCTGGGGAATGGTACGCGGGAAGCCATCCAGCAGGAAGCCGTTGCGGCAGTCATCCTGCTGGACCCGTTCCTCGATCAGCTCGATAATGATGTCGTCGGAGACCAGCGAGCCGGAATCCATGACCGCCTGGACCTTTTTGCCCAGCTCGGAACCGGATTTGACGGCGGCACGGAGCATGTCACCTGTGGAGATCTGGGGAATGTCGAACCGTTCCGTAATGAACTGTGCCTGGGTCCCCTTGCCGGCTCCCGGCGCCCCCAACATGATAATACGCATACGTTATGCTCCCATTTCCTGGTTAATTGTGTAGTCTTGAATCGTTGAAAAGCGGTTGCCAAACCCAGGGTTACAACACTCTCCCCAATCGCCACAAGGCTTGGCAACAGCCTCTCGCAGCCGCCACAGGCGCACGAAAAGCGGGCATTATACGAAGTCGGGACCGTGAGAGAAAGTCGACGTCCGTCGCAGTCCATCCCAGCCGGCACGAACGGCGACCGGACAAAGGTTGGTCAGGATGACAGAGAGTGAGCCAGACTGTCCAGATCATCGGCCACCTGCTCCACATCCTCCCGCAGGCGGTCCAGGTTGCCGGTATCGAGCCCGAGCTGTTCCGCCAGGTAGCCGACATCATCAGGGTTGAACTCGTCCCCCACGCCCTTCTCCTTGAGCAGTGCGTTGGCCAGTTGCACCATGGTGACATAGGTCTTGTGGTCCCCCTGGTAGTCCATCTGCTGATGGACACCGGCGGCCTTGATCACCGGTTCCGGCATCTGCCACAGCTTGTGCAGGATGCCCCCGATCACCCCGTGTCCCACCGTCAGCATCTGCTGTTCGTCGGAGTCGCCAAAGACCTGCTGCTCCAGGGCCCGCATGCTGACCTCAGGGTTGGCTGCCCGGAGCCGGTTGAGTTCCTCGAATTCGGTGGGGAACAGGTGCCCCACCAGCAACAGGCCAAAGTTGTGGAGCAGGCCGCACAGGTAGGCCAGCGACGTATCCACCCCGCATTGGGGCGCCAGGCGCTGGCTGACGAAGGCGCAGTAGAGAGAATGGCGCCAGAACTGGTCCATGCCCAGGGGGCCCTGGCGGGGAATGTCGAAGGCGCGGACCGAAGCGATGCCCAGGGCGATATGGGCAACCCGTTCGAAACCCAGCACCCGGGTGACGGCCTCCTGCACTGAATCAATCTGGCCCGGGTAGTTGAACAGGGCCGAGCGGGCGTAGCGGATAATCTGGGCGGTCACACTGGGGTCGTACTCGATGACCTCCGCCAGTTCCCGGGCCGAGGCCTCCGGGTTGCTGGTGAGGTTGAGGATCTTCAGGGCCAGGGCCGGCATGGGCGGCAGCCGGTACAGTTTCTGCAGCTTCTCGGCGACCTCTTCCAGGGTGATGCTGTTGGCGGTCTGGCCGCTGTGGCGGATGGTGACATGCCCCTTTTCCGAACCGGCCATGGCGAGTCGAAACTCCCGTCCTGCCATGATCATCAGACGCGATGAGGAACCGCAGGCCATGACCACGCGATCCGCCTGGTACAGGGATTCTTCCACCAGCACCGGAATGTTGTAGGCAGACCCGAAGGGCGGCACGAAGCCCGGCGCGCAATCGCTGAACAGCCGGCCCGCCTGGGTAACGGTCAGTGGTTGCAGGCGACGACCGGTGCGCTCTGCAATGGCATCCAGGTCCGGCGAGCTGTCCAGGGGATGCACCACCAGCAGCACACCGTTGACGTCGATCAGCGCCGTACTGCGGATCACCTGGCGCCGGTCGATGCCGTCCCCGAGCACGGCCGCCTCCAGCCCGCCACGGGGATCTTCCGACACCGTTACCAACTCAAAGGCCAGGCCCTTGCGATTGAGAAACTGCTCGACTCTGGCGGCCGCTGCCACTGACGTCTCCTTAAGTTCACTATAAACCGGTGTTCACGATAAACCGGCGACAAAGAGTATCATACTCCCTGTCATCATGGCCTCCGTCAGCCGGTGTTCCGCATACCGGCAGCGATGCCCGCCATGGTCACCTTGAGGGCCTGTTCCACCAGTTGCGGCATGGGCTGCACCTCGGCATCGGCACCTTCGGCGGCCACATTCTGTTCGGCCTCCCGGTTACGCCGCAGCAGTTCTGCCTGCAGGTAGTGGAGCGGGTCGGTATAGGGGCTGCGCACCTTCATGGAGTGGGCGAAGACCGGCTCCTCCTCCAGCAGCACCTGCTGGTTCTTCAGGGCCTTGACCTCCTCGATGCAGCCTGCCAGTCGCTCACGCAGCTCCTGCCCCAGCGGGCGCAGGTCGGCTTCCACCAGCGTCTGGTCGTAGTAGCTGGCAATCTGCAGGTCCGACTTGGCCAGCACCATTTCCAGCATGTCGATGTAGGTGCGGAAGAACGGCCACTGTTGCCGCATCTCCTGCAGCAGCGGCATCTTGCCCGCCTTCTCGGCCTCCTTCAGGGCCACGTCGCTACCCAGCCAGCTTGGCAGCATCAGCCGCATCTGGGTCCAGGCGAAAATCCATGGGATCGCCCGGAGGCTCTCCACGCCACCACTGGGTTTGCGCTTGGCCGGGCGACTGCCCAGGGCCAGCTTGCCCAGGGCCTGTTCCGGTGTCGCTTGGCGGAAATAGGGCACGAAATCCGGATTCTCCCGCACCACGGCACGGTAGGATTCCAGGGAGCGCTCCGTGAGCCAGTCCATGGCCTTCCGCCATTCCGGCTCCGGCGCCCGGGGTGGTGCCAGGGTGGCCTCCACCACTGCCGTGGTGTACAGGGTCAGGCTCTGTTCCGCCAGCCGGGGAAGGCCGAACTTGAAGCGGATCATCTCCCCCTGCTCGGTGATGCGGAAGCTGCCATTCACCGATCCCGGCGGCTGGGACAGGATCGCCCGGTTGGCGGGACCGCCGCCCCGCCCCACGGTGCCGCCGCGACCATGGAACAGGGTCAGGTGCATGTCGAAGCGGTTGGCCACCTCGGTCAGTTGCTCCTGGGCCTGGTACTGGGCCCAGGCGGCCATCATCTGGCCGGCATCCTTGGAGGAATCGGAATAGCCGATCATCACTTCCTGGGCGCCGTGGCAGTACTCCCGGTACCAGTCCACGGAATAGAGTGCCTCCATGGCCGCCGGGGCGCCCCGCAGGTCATCCAGGGTCTCAAACAGGGGCACGATGCGCATGGGGAACTTCATGCCTGCCTCCCGCAGCAGCAGGATGACGCTAAGCACATCCGAGGGTTGGCTGGCCATGGAGATCACGTAGGAGCCCAGGGCCTCCGGTGTCTGGCCGGCCACCACCGCGCAGGTGTCCAGAACCTCCCTGACCGGGTCCGAGGGTTCCCAGTTGCGGGGCACCAGCGGGCGGCGGCCCTGGAGTTCCCGCACCAGGAACTGCTGGCGCTCCTCTTCGCTCCACTCCAGGTAATTGCCCATGCCCAGGTACTCCACCATTTCCGCCACCGCCTCGGCATGACGGGTGGATTCCTGGCGGATATCCAGGCGGATCAGGGGCAACCCGAAGGTATGGGCCCGGCGCAGGGTATCCAGCAACGGGCCGTTGGCGATGGTGTCCAGGCCACATTCCATGAGCGAGCGGTAGCACAGTTCCAGCGGCGCGGTCAGGTCCTCGTTCTCGAACAGGATGTCGGTGTCGTCCGCCGGTTCGCCGTTGACCCTGGCCTCGGCCCAGTCCCGGGTACGGATCAGCCGCTCCCGCAGACGGCCGAGAATTTCCCGGTAGGGTTCGCGACAGTCCCCCGCCTGTTCCCGCAGCTCGTCGCTGGCCTGCCACATGGACAGCTCGGCCCGGAGTTGCTGGATGTCCCGCAGGTACAGGTCCGCGGCCATCCAGCGACCGAGCAGGAACACGGTACGGGTGACCTCGTGGGTGACATTGGGGTTGCCGTCCCGGTCACCGCCCATCCAGGACGCGATGCGGATGGGGGTGGCGTCCAGGGGCAACCCCTTGCCGGTGGCGTCCTCCAGGGACAGATCCAGGCTGCGCAGGAACTTCGGCAGCGCCTCCCACAGACTGTTCTCGATGACCGCAAAGCCCCACTTGGCCTCGTCCACCGCCGTGGGTCGCTCATGGCGGATCTCGTCGGTATGCCAGGCTTCAGCCACCAGCAGCCGCAGGCGGTCCAGGATTTCATCCCGCTCCGTGGGCAGCAGGTCATCGTGGTCCAGCGCTGCCAGGCAACCGGACATTTCGTCATACTTCATGATCAGTGTGCGCCGGGCCACCTCTGTGGGGTGGGCGGTGAGCACGAACTCCAGGCGCATATCCGAAACCTTCCGATGCAGGGTGTCAGCATCCACCCCGCCCGCCTTCAGACGGTCGAAGACTTCCTCCAGGGATTCCACCATCAGGTCGGACTCGTGGCCACGCTTGCGACGGATGCCGTGGTATTGTTCCGCCAGATTGGCCAGGTTCAGGAACTGGTTGAAGGCCCGGGTCACCGGCAGCAGCTGGTCGTCCCGCAGGTTGCTGAGCAGGCTCACCAGGCGCTGCCCGGAACCGCTTTCCTGAAGCCGGTCGGCCTTGGCGGCGGCGCGGATTTCCTCGATCAGATCGTAGATTTCCTCGCCGGGATAGTTGCGGATGTTATCGCCCAGCAACTCGCCCAGCAGGCGGACGTTCTCTCTCAGGTCAGGGTGCAGTTCTGCCACGGACAGTTCCTTTTTAATCAGAATCGTATGGTCAATTGACGAATGATCGACACTATACTGATACTAATAACGACGACACAGCTCAACCGCAAGTGTGCCGTTTGGTTAATTCGC